>JAUVCV010000002.1 GCA_030595665.1 Methanogenium sp. | reverse complement strand
AGTCCGCCAAGACCGTCGATACAATGATTCAGGTTGTTCTTGATCTCGTTGAAGTCCCCCTTCCAGTTTTCCGTGACCTTCTCAGGGATGTCACCCTTCGAGATGCGGTCCAAATACTCCGCAGTCACATTCTTGGGCCCGACTAATGCATCCAGACAATTGTTTATCCCGCTGATAACCTCACCATAGGCACCCTGATGACGAGTCGCATCCGCACGCATATCGAGCTGGCCGTTCAAACCCGCTTTTGCAAGCATCTCTGCATCATCTACCAGAGCCTGGAGATTCTCGGTCATGGCGATGAACGATGGGACCATTCTGTCATTTTCAGAACGTATCCCCGCATTTCTGGCGGCCTCAAGTTCACTCAGGTCACCCCTGGCAGTGTTGACCACGATATTCTGGATGTGGACCAGTATTTCCCTGACAGAATTAACTGCGGCTGCAACCTCAGCGAAGACGCCCTGGGAATTGCTTTCCACCTTTGTGGTGTAGTCGTTGACCGACATCTTCTGTAGCACAGAATTTGCCTCAACAAGTCCGCCAAGCCCCTCAATGCAATGGTTCAGATTGTTTTTGATCTCATTGAAGTCACCCTTCCAATTGTCTGTTACTTTCTCAGGGATATCACCCTTCGAGATACGGTCGACATATTCCGCAGTCACATTCATTGGTCCGACAAACGCATCGAGTGTGTCGTTGATACCCCCGACAATCTGCATCCATGTGCCATCGAATCCCTCAACATTTCCACGAGTATCAAGTTCGCCATCCACGGCCGCCCGGGTAAGCGTAGCAACTTCATTCACCAATGCCATCAGGACATCATGGCATTTATTGGCGCTGACCTTAACCCGTGCGTAATCACCGGAGTATTCATCGGTGATCAAATCCAGCTTCTCCCCCGCCGCCACACTGTCAATGAAATCTGCGGCAACATTCAGCGGACCAACAACTGTATCCAGTGTGTTGTTGACACCCTCAATGACCTTCGCAAATTCTCCGTTGTGGGCACTCACATCCACGCGGGTATCAAGCATTCCTTCGACTGCTGCCTCAGCAAGTGTATCCACATCCATGAGCACAGAGCTGACGGCATCCCTTACTCCATCAATATTTTTATTGATCTGTGCGAAGTTGTCACGCACCCCAGTGGTATATTCGTTACCTTCATCGACAACAGAGTTGAATTTCAGGTCACCGCGTGCGAACATTTCGAGATTGACCTTCAGCCGTTCAACTTCGGTATTGAGATACTTCTCCACGGAGACATCCTTCGTGATGTCTTGGTAGATGTAATAATTGACGAGGATGTCACCGTTTTCATCGAGAATCGGCACCTGATAGAGCGTCACATATGTATGATCGCCATTGGGCCATTTCAACTCCATATCGCTTACCGCAAGCCGCTTTGTCTCGTAGGAGGCATAGAAGTCCTCGCCGCCCGTCATCGTGATGTCAAAATCGTAGAGCTTCTTTGCCATCAGCTCATTGTAGTTTCCACGCCAGACCCGCTCGTACTCCTTGTTGATGTCGATACGGGACTTGTCTGGCCCGAGCACCGCAATTGCCTGCGGATTCTCTTTGATGAACGATTCTGCCTTCTTTTGGAGCAGTTCGACCTTTGCCATTTTGTCTATTGCTGAATTGAGTGTTTCACCAAGTGATTTTAGGGAACCGTTTACGGAATCAATATCAATTCTTGCCGATGCATCTCCTCCGATGGCGGATTTAAGTATTCTTGCCCAATCTTCCAGCACCATGTTGCTGTCTTTGTTGTCGTCACTGTTGCCGCCATTTGACGGAAAAGCCTGATCTGTTGCCTTTCTTCCGATTTTGTCCATGTATACGCGCCTCTTTAAATCATTACAACATGGTTCCGAAGGAGTCGATTGGACATCGTTCGTCAGGGTGATCAGTTCCGGCAAAGTTCCATCCACGGGGAATGATTTCAATGATTTCCCCGGCCTCCATACTTGAGCAAGAGCGGATCGCATCGATCTCAGTACCTGCAATGGAAGAGATTTCCGAAGCATCTCGGATACCACGGGAACTATCTGTACTCACAGGAAATTGGATCCACTTTGCAATAGGAAATGATCTGGTAGCAGACATGGTCAAATAATGATTGTCCGTCACATTAATTATGTTAATTACGTTAACATTTATGCAATTGGTCACACTTTTTTGGTTAAACGTATGATTTGATAAGTGTGCCGTTATTTGTCGTGCGTTTTATGCATTGAACATCAGGTTGTGTTTCACTCAGCAGATTTCATTAAGAAAATCCAAAATGATGAATCCAGGCAAGATCTCTATGTGTGTCATACGAATTGCGGTTAATTCGGGCTATTATACGACTGAGATAATTATTCGGTTATTTTATCATTGTGTAAATGATGTTCTCCAGAGTCTCTTTGTCACCTGTTGGAGGATTTGGTGTTCCCTGCAGGTATGCACTCTTGTTTGTCTCTTTAATTTGACCGCGAGTGGCCAACACTTTATTTGAATTAAAACAAATAATCTGTAGTAGATGGGACTCAAAGGCGGACCGACACAGGACGAAGTGATGGCGGTATCCCTGTTCAAACTCAGGATCAATGAAGGGGATGTCATGGCAGATGTCGGATGCGGCACCGGAAAAATATCCATTCGGGCATCTGACAGGTGCAGCCACATATACGCCATCGACAGGCGGGCTGAAGCGGTTGAATACGCAAAGCAGGAGATTCAAACGGCAGAAAAAACAAATATCACCCTGATTCACGGCGAGGCAGTCGAAGTTTTGGATGACATTGACAAACTGAACTGCGCCTTCGTCGGCGGGTCGGGAAATGTCGAGACTGTGCTTGAAAAACTTGTGGAGAAAGTCGACGGGAGAATTGTGGTGAACGCCGTTCTTCTGAACACTGTTTACCGGACGGTCAAAAAAATGAAAGAACTTGGCATATTTGTTGAAGCGCTCCACATACAGGTCTCACGCTCCTATGAACTGGTGGACGATCTCATGTTTAAACCCATTAATCCCGTATACATCATCGTTGGAGAGGTGAAGCAGTAGATGCTGGTCGCCGTTGGCATTGGCCCCGGAGACCCGGAACTTCTGACCGTAAAGGCAGTAAAACTGATCGAAAAAGCTGATCAGGTGTTTGTGCCCGGAAACGTGGCAAAGGATATCATCGCAACCTACCGGGCAGATCCGATTGTTCTTTCCTTTCCTATGAGCGCAGATGAAGACTACATCAAACAATGCATTAGAGAGAGCGCCGACCTCATCGCCCCGGTTGCGGAAAATGGTCTTGCGGTCTTCTGTATATTAGGCGATCCGAATTTTTATGGCACATTCGGGAGACTCTGTGAAGTGCTGGATGAGAAATATCCTGATATTGAGTATTCATCAGTTCCGGGTGTCAGCTCCATTACCGCATTCGCCTCTGCTGCCGGTATTACGCTCAACGGCGGGATTACGATAACGGACGGGTCAGAGAACACAGCAACACTCAGGATGAAGGTAAGACGTCCCAGAGAAACGGCAGATGAACTGAGAAAATCAGGATATCATACATTCATTCTCGCCGAGAAGATGTATATGGACGGTCAGAAGATCTATCAGACAGACGAACTCCCGGAAGAGAGTCCCTACTTCAGTATTCTTTATGCAGGGAAGTGAGAAAAAGATGCCAACGATATACATTGTCGGGGCCGGATGCGGCGATCCCGGCCTTATCACCGTTAAAGGAAAAGAGATTCTGGACAGGGCGGATGTCCTCATCTATGCCGGATCTCTGGTAAACCCGGAACTGGTGGCTGCCTGCCCTGCCACAGAAAAATACGACAGCTGGGGAATGAAACTGGCAGAGATGACGGACATTATGATTGCAGCGGCACAGAATGGCAAAACAGTCGTCCGCCTCCATTCCGGAGACCCGGCACTCTACGGCGCTATCATTGAGCAGGTGGACATCCTGCACAACGCAGGCATTGATGTTGAACGTGTCCCGGGTGTCTCATCGTTCTTCGGGGCGGCAGCGTCCCTTGGCATCCAGTATACTCTCAAAGGGGTCTCCGAATCGGTCGTCATCACCCGGCCCGCCGGAAAGACACTGGACGAGGACAAGATCGCGGAACTCTCGGCCCTCGGAGAGACGATGGTGATCTTTCTCGGCACCGAACATCTGGAGCAGATCATGGCAAAGGTGCACTACCCCCCGGAGACACCTGCTGCTGTCATCTACCACGCGACCTGGCCTGATGAGAAGATTGTACGCGGAACTGTTGCCGATATCGCACAAAAGGCACGTGCCGCAGGCATTGTTAAGACCGCACTCATCATCATCGGTGAAGTGGTGAACCCTGACGGGCCGTCCTATACCCATTCCCACCTCTACGGATGACAGACACTGTTGTTATATCCCTGGAAAATACTGCAGACCGGGCACAGGAGCTTGCAGACCTGATGGATGCGGACTTTTTCGTCTACTCAAAAGAGGCATTCGAACGGGCGTTTGAATGCTACAACACGATCATCGCGGTCATGTCCGCAGGGATTGCAATCCGGTCTGCCGCCCCTCACCTGCACGACAAATGGACTGACCCGTGTCTGGTGGTCGTCAGCCCCGACTTCCGGTATGCCATCCCTGTTCTCGGTGGGCATCACGGCGGGAACGCAATGGCAAAGCTTCTGGAACAACAGGGACTGCATCCAGTCATTACCACCGCCACCGAGACCAGAAATCTGCCGTCGGTGGAGTCGACCGCAGCAGAACGGGGACTTGAAATAATCAACAAAGACTCGACCCGGGTGGTCAACGCGGGAATACTTGACGGGAAGGTCGCCATACACCTGATTGCATCCCCGGCCATTGCCATCGCATCACCGGGAGTATCCGTGCTGCTGAAGAAAGGCGAGTATATTGTCGGCATCGGCTGCAGAAGAGGAATAAAAAAAGAAGAAATTCTCCATGCCCTTGCATCGGCATGTGCCGACGCCGGTATCCCCAGAGAGGACGTGCTGGCATATGCCACAGCTGAGATCAAGAGAGATGAAGCCGGGCTGATACAGGCAGTCAGGGAACTGAACGGGAACCTGATCTTTGTGGACGATGCGTTCATAAAGGCAGAACATCCCCCTTCGCCATCACGGGCTCTTGATAAACTGGGACTGCCGGGGGTTGCAGAACCTGCGGCGCTTGCCCTTTCGAAGAGAAAAGAAGTCATCATGAAAAAACAAAAATACGGAGGAGTGACCGTTGCCATCATCAGATAACAAAGGGAAACTATTCATCGTGGGCATTGGCCCCGGAAAGAAGGAACAGCTCACCGGACGGGCAAAAAAGGCCATTCAGGAATCGGATATCATCATCGGCAATAATTTTTACCTCCGGCTTATTGAAGACCTGGTGGAGGGGAAAGAAATCATCCGCAGCTCCATGGGCAAAGAGGTCGAGCGGGCCCGGCGGTGCGTGGAGCTTGTAAAAGAGAAGAAGGTCTGCATGGTCAGCGGCGGCGATCCGGGCGTATACGGCATGGCGAGCATCGTGCTGGAAGTGCTGGAGCATGACAATTCCTGCATCGACTATGAAGTGGTGCCCGGTGTTACGGCGGCAACCGCAGCGGCTTCCCTTGCTGGTTCCCCTCTCTCGGGGGATTATGTCACTCTGTCACTCTCGGATCTCCTGACCCCGTGGGAGGTAATTGTTAAAAGAATGGACCTTGCCTTTCAGATGGGCGTGCCGGTCGCGGTATACAATCCGAAGAGCAGAGGGCGGCCCGATAATCTCTCTCGGGCCCTCTCTATTGCGCTGAAATACAAGAATGAAGACCTGCCGGTGGTTGTTGTAAAGAATGCATTCCGGGAAGAACAGGAAGTCAGGTTCTTTACCCTGAAATCACTCTTTGCAGATGACAGCTTTGTCGATATGCGGTCTATCGTTATTATCGGCGGAGACGAATCACGCATGGGGACAGCCTGCGGAAAAGAGCAGATGATCACACCGAGGGGCTATGACAGAAAATACGTATATTGATCCGGGAGCGGACACAAAAGAGGGCTACCTGATTTCATCCACGAGCAGGGGTCTTGCCCGTCAGGTGATCGGAAATGAGACGCCGGAGGACAGAATCCGGCAGCGGTGTGCCATATCAGTCGGGGATTTCATCATGGCTGACCTCATGGCCTTCAAAAACAATCCGGTGGAAGCGGGGCTTTCTGCCCTTTCAGTGGGGAGGCCCATCATTACGGATATCAGGATGGTCCAGACAGGTATACGGAAGACGGAGCACCATTCGGAGGTTATCTGTGCTCTTGATTTTGGAGCATCTCTTTCACAGGAATATGGGATAACACGGACTTCAGCTGGGTTTATCGCATTACGTGAGTCGCTTGAAAATGCGATTGTCGTCATCGGCAATGCCCCGTCTGCCCTTCTCACGGTATGCAGAATGATTGATGAAGGAATAAAACCTGCACTTGTCATAGGCACTCCTGTCGGATTTGTCAATGCAAAGGAATCGAAAGAGGTTCTCAGGACAAAGGATGTCCCGTCTGTCTCAAACGTAGGAACACGCGGAGGGACACCTCCTGCGGTTGCTTCCTTAAACGAGATCGTCACCATGTACATCGAAAATCAGCGGTAATGCCATGACAATACATGATCCGGTAACAGGTTACGAGTATCCTGATGAATGGGTCAGGGCATGCAGGGATACCCATGCTTTGGAACAGGTTGGGCAGGGCCTCGCAATTCTCACTTCCGGAGGCACAATCCTGAAAAGGGGGTTTACTACCGGAACAACTGCCGCCGCTGCATGTAAGGCGGCGGTGCTTTCTCTGCGTGGGCCGGTCTCGTCTGTTTTCATTACCCTTCCCTGCGGCCTCCGATGTGAGGTCGAAGCAGTCGGAAGGGATGGGTCTGGTTTTGCGAGGAAATATCCCGGGGATTATCGGGATGATATCACGGCAGACCTGCTTTTTTGTGCACAGGCAAAGGAATCTGTATCAGGCATCTCTGTTCTTGCAGGAGAGGGCATTGGGCGGTTTGAGCGTAAGACGCCGCGATACAACATCGGCGATGCAGCAGTAAGTCCTCCTTCATGGGCGACGATCCGGGGTGCCATTTCAGAGGCCGGGGATGAGCTGCATCTGGATGGGGTGGTGGTTGCCCTTACCATCCCGGACGGTGCAGAGATTGGAAAACAGACCCTCAACCCGAAGGTCGGGGTTGTCGGAGGCATCTCCGTTTTGGGCTCAACAGGTCTTGTCGAACCATGGGATGACCACCTTTCAGAGGATGTCTTTGACAGAATTCGTCGTGCAGCAAAGCCGGTTTTGACCACCGGAAGGGTGGGCCTCAGATATGCGAGGATGCTCTTTCCGGAAAGTGATGTGGTGCTGGTGGGTAAATTCATGGGAAAGGGAATTGATGCTGCCGGAGGAGAAGCTGTCCTCTGCGGTCTTCCGGCGCTTATTTTAAAATTTATCAATCCTGCCATTCTCGATGGTAGCGGGTATGGAACCGTGGAGGAGTTGACGATGTCAGATCAATGGACAACACTGCTTGAGCAGAATCTTTCAGACTACAAACGAAGAATGCCGGGTATGCGTGTGGTCATTGTTGACCGTGAGGGACACGTGCAGGGAGATTCGCAATGAAGGTCGTCGGTGTCGGATGTGGGCCGGGAATGCTCACCGAAGCGGCAATTGCCGCCGTCCGCGATGCTAAAGAGATCTATGGGTCCGAGCGGGCAATTGAACGGGCCGCATGGCAGATCCCTGCAGGCTGCGAAGTCCGTGTCATCACTGACTACAAGGGGTTTCGAGACCTCCCGGATACGGCAGTTGTGCTCTCAACAGGAGACCCGATGCTTGCCGGGCTCGGGTATCTGGGGGGTGATGTCATTTCAGGCATTTCGTCATACCAGTATGCCTGTGCAAAACTGCACATCCCCATGACGAAAACAGCCATTGTAAATGCCCATGCCAAAGACCATGAACAGGCAATAACTGAGATATGTTTTGAGATTGGAAGAGGGAAGACTGCCTTTGTCATCGCAGATCCCGGATTTCTTCCGTCCGTTCTCGCCGATCACCTGATGACGGAAGGTATTGAATGCAGGATTGCGGTCTGCGAAAAATTGGGCTACCCGGACGAAACAATCTCAGTTGGGGATACAGATACCCCTCCGGTTCCCCAATCCGATTTGTTCGTGCTTATGGCAGGCAGGTTTTAACACCTGTTTACAGAGAGGGGGAGGAGGTCTGCGTCTCCTCTCCGGGGTGTCCGTACATTGTTCTCATTCCTGGTCATGCCTACGTTGCATGGGCAACAACCGCGGATGGTGATGAAATCCATGCGCTTGAAACGACGATGCTTTCCACAAACACCTTCGAAGAGGCCCTTGCCGCCGGACAGGAAGAGTTCGAAGAGAATCGGGATGACCTTGAAGGAAGCGATGGCAGCAACGAATACTGCCTTGTTGACGTGAAAGCCGCACGTGATGTGGAAATCTATCCGGTGAAATAAATATGTTGGATGGAGATCTTACGTATCTCTTTTTATTTTCCCAAGAGGCTCGGGATATGATCAGAATTGCCCGGGGAATCTGTTCCGGTTCCGTCTGCATTTTTGGATGTGAGAGATTAGTATATGAAGTCCGGTCATGTCAGCGTTTGGACCTGAGAAGAAAACCTGAGCGCGGCATTTTCATAATCATTCCATTATCGGGATTGTGATGAGATATAATCCCGGAAATAAGGGTGTCCTAACTACAGCCTATTGTAGCATGGCGTTCCATTTTATCTACACAAATGAGTATCCTAATCATACTCTTCTGGCTGGTCCTGACCGCGATCTGGGCCTTCCGCATTGAAGACAAAAAACTACAACTGAACCACCCCGGCCTCATCCTCCTCGGTGGAATTGTATCAGGGGCAGCCCTCTATATTACAACACCAGCTCTGATACCGATCACGATTCTCATATATATTACCGGTTCCGTTGCAGTGAGCGGGTTTGCCTCGTCATTCATCCACAATGTGGACGAGATGAAAATTATCGGGGGTGTAGCCATGACACTCGCGCTCTTTGTAATACCCATGTTCATACCCGCAGCACAGGTCATCGGGGCACAGGCTCTTGCTGAGATCCCGCAGGTAGAGACAGCAGATAATGTGACCGACCTTATCGACACCCAGCACATCCGTCTGACCTCGTCAAAGACCGCAATCTGGCGGGCCGACAAGGTCATCGGAAACCTGGGATATAAGGTGGGTGTCTTTGAGCCCGATGTCCAGTTTATCGACGGTGAACTCCAGTGGCTGACACCAATGGACTACACCTCCCTCGATAAAGCCCTGATCTACGCTTATGAAGGCACAGAGGGATATGTCATCGTCTCCGCTGAAGACCCACGGGCCGAACCCCGGCGTATCACCGGCATTCCCATGATCTACACGCCGAATGCCATCCTCGAAAATGACCTGACCCGACATATCTGGGAGGACTATCCCGCCTATATCATTCATGACCCGGTCTTCCAGCTGAATACCGAGGACAGTCCGCGGTGGGTCACTCTGCTTACACAACCGGCCCTCTATGGCATCATCGGAGAAGTGCCGCAGGGCATTGTCGTCACCGATCCTGTCACCGGCGCAAATGCATTCTACACCATCGGCGAGCAGCCGTCCTGGATCCAGCGGGTCTGGGACGAAGACCTCACCGAAATCTACCTTGACTGGTGGGGCAGATATTCTGACGGGTGGATCAATTCATGGTGGGGCCAGCGCAATCTCAAGTACCCGACCGGTGAGGTCTATATTGATCACGGGAGCGCCGGGGCGACCCTCACCACCGGAGATCCGGATGTCTATATGGTAGAGGGAACGGACGGCAACCAGTACTGGTTCAGTGCCATCACCACACCGGGCAAGGATGCCTCGATGATTGGCTATGTCCTCTGCGATGCCCAGAATGGTGATTTCACCTTCTATCAGGCACCGGGATACTACAATGACCTCGGTGCTGCAGCCAATGTCCAGCAGAATCAGTTGGTCGCAATGGCATCGGGCCTTGAGATTGTCCAGCCGATCATGTACATCCTTGACGGGGAGGAAGTCTGGATCATCCCGGTCATATCACAGACCGGCGAGGTCATGGAGATTGGACTCGTCGTGGCACATGGCGGAGAGACCTTTGTTGGAAACACCCTTGATGATGTCATCACCCTGTGGAGAGGTGAAGTTATCACTGATTCCGACATCGCTGCTTCAGGGGACCGGACCTCCCTTGAGGAGATTGAGGAAATAAGAAAACTCCTTGACCAGCTGGAAGCAAAGCTGATGAAAGAAAAGACACAATAACTTCATTTTTTTTGATTTCACCAGCATAAGGGTGTTGTTTGTCAATATCTTTCGATCATTTCCAACGAGGATACGATTCGTGCAAAATTCCAAATGATAAGAGTTTTATCTGTTATCTGATGACTTTCAATCATATCCCGTGAAATACTATGAAACTGATCGTACGAACAGGCATATGCCTGACTGGATTGATACTGGTTGCCGCCCTCCTGATTCCTGCAGGAGGCGCTCTTATGGGTGATGATGAAATGGATAAAAACATACAAACGGAGACTTCCTGGCGATTTCCGGGTGAGTTTGAAGAACAGAGTACGGTCTGGCTGGGGTGGCTGACGAAAGAGTACATCAACGGTTATCCGACTGACGTTGTGATGATTGATATCGTCCGTGCGCTTGAACCAAATGTGCATGTCAAAATTTGTGTGCCTGACAGTGCACAGAAGGAGCATGTGCTCTCTGTTCTAAATAAGAACAGTATCCCGACAGGCAACATCTCATTCTATGAGAAGAACTTCACCATGCTTTACTGGCGTGATTTCGGCCCCATCTTCACCGTCAATGCTGAAGGGGAGAAGCGGATTGTCGACTGCGGTTTTAACTGCTGGGGCTATTTTGCAGAGAGTGACGTGCAGTCACGCATGATGGAGCGTATCGACCGCGATGTGGCGACCGATATGGGTCTGGAAAGTGTCATGACCCGGATTGTCAGTGAGGGCGGCGACCGTGAGTTCAACGGAAAGGGCACGCTCATCACCACCGAGGCCTGTGAGTTCCAACGGAATCCGAATCTGGCCCGTGAAGAATTTGAAAACGAGTTTGGGCGGCTCTTTGGTGTGACAAATATCATCTGGCTGAAGCAGGGACTTGTCGATGACGACCGCTACGACACGACAACGATTCCCGGCCCTGATGGTGTCGGCGTCGCCTATCGTACGGCTGCCGCGAACAACCATGTGGATGAATACTGCCGGTTTGTTTCATCTGATACCATTCTGCTCGCAGAGGTAACAGAGGAGGAAGCGGCACAGGGCGAGGTTGCTGCAGAGAACCGGCGCAGGATGGAGGCAAACTATGAGATTCTGAAGAACGCCGTCGATCAGGACGGCAATCCGTTTAAGATTGTGCGCATGCCTGTCCCTGAGATGATCTATTTCACCGCCACACCTGAAGACGAGGCATATGCAAGTCTGACTGCGTATGCGAAGTATGCCGACGGCACCGCCTTCCCATTCGGCCAGCCGGTAACGGTCGTGCCAGCCCAGAGTTACTGCAATTTCCTGATATCAAACGATGTTGTGCTCGGCCAGAAATACTGGATGCCCGACATGGGGATGCCGGAGTCTCTCAAAGAGTCGGATAAAAAGGCAGAACAGATTTTGCAGTCCCTCTTCCCCGACCGCACGGTAGTGATGATCGCGACCATCCCGATCAACTTCGGCGGCGGCGGGATTCACTGCTCCACTCAGCAGGAACCCTGAGTTATCTCCCTCTTTTTTTTCCCGTCATAGATCATGCTTATGAGAAACGCTCTTTCAATTTTCCCATACCTTCTTAGTGGGCCGCACGCCAACGGAAGGTATGGAAAGGGTATTGTTCATGCCGCCTGTGTGAGTGGCAGTGTGGTGTTGACCGTTTGCAGGGAGAAAACTTGGTGTCTGCCGCGTTGGTCAGGCAGAAGTGGCAGCAACAATGTGTTCTGCATCCCTCTGGAGTTACATTGTCACTCTTGTTGGCTGCTGTTGCCGTTGTCTCCACTGCAACGCTTACCGTATTTCGCAGTATCCTGATCCCGGCTGGTATTACGCAGGGTATGTGCTGCCGGCGGCGTTGGTGGCTGGTGCAAGCACTGGAGTTCTGGTTCACAAATAGCAAATAATCCCCAACAAAAATCATTCACCTACCCTATATACAATGACAGAATCTTCCGACATGATAGGCAGACTTGATGATAAATGCGGCATAATGCTGTGGTGAAGTGCGGATGAGAAAGGGGGCAGGGGCAAACCTGAGAAGGGAATGTCAGCTACAGATTCAATAATTATCTCCTACTCCCACCAGAATGAATATACAATTACTGTTCCATGTGTGTGAAACGAAGTCATGACAAAAACTGAACTGCTGGCGCCTGCCGGCAACTGGTCCTGCCTGAAAACAGCGGTGGAGAATGGAGCGGATGCTGTCTATTTTGGCTTGAAGCATATGAATATGCGGGATAACGCCGGCAATTTTGAGCAAAATGAACTGCCGTGTGTCATGCGTTACCTGCATGAACACCATACAAGGGGATACCTGACACTCAATACGATTTATTACAATCACGAACTGAAAAAAGTGGAGCAGGCAGTGGCAGTTGCCGGCGATGCCGGTGTGGATGCCATCATCTGCTGGGATATGGCAGTGTTTCATCTGGCAAAAAAAGCAAACATCCCAATTCATATATCAACCCAGGCAAGTGTCTCAAACTATCAGGCATTCAGGTTCTACGCAGAACTGGGCGCTTCCCGGATTATTCTGGCACGGGAGTGCTCCCTGGAAGACATCACCGACATCAGCAGACAGGCGAAACGTGACAACCTGGACTGTGAGATAGAGACCTTTGTTCACGGTGCGATGTGTGTGAGTGTATCCGGCAGGTGTTTTCTGTCCGGCGAAACATTCGGAAAATCCGCAAACCGGGGGCAGTGCATACAGCCCTGCCGGAGGCTCTACAGGATTACTGATGTGGAAGACGAGGACAATGAGTATATTCTGGGCCATAATTATGTCCTCAGTCCAAAGGATCTGTGCTCGATTGAGATCCTTCCCGAACTGATTGAGGCAGGCATCCGTTCGTTTAAAATAGAGGGCAGAATCCGGCCCCCTGAATATGTGAAGAAAACCGTTTCCTGTTACCGGAGAGCCATTGACGCCATCGAATCCGGAGAGTTCACCCCCACGTTTGGCGCCGTGCTCAAAGAAGAACTCGCAAAGACTTACAACCGGGGGTTTTCAGAGGGTTTTTACAAAGGTCTGAATCCGGACTGGATCAGCCGTGGTCCTGCCGCAAAAGAGGCAAAGTGCTACTGTGGCGAAGTAGTGAAATACTATTCAAAAATTCAGGTGGCAGAATTTGCCATCCGTGCGGCTGAGGTAACGGTCGGTGATAAAATCCTGATATATGGTAAAAAAACGCCTGCATACTACAGCATTATAGAGGAAATCCAGATCAATCACCAGTCTGTGCCATCGGTCGGGAAAGGGGAGAACTGTGGTATAAAAATTCCTGTTCCGGTACGGCCCGGAGATAAACTCTTCCGGATAACTGACTAAACAGAGATTGTGACACCTCTGCAGGAAGTTCATATGTCCTGTTCTGTTTTTTTTCTTTTGATCATACGTCGTGTGCATCCCGGGTAAGAACAAGAGTAAAAGTGGTTGGACTGAATGATTCTATCCGAAATCAGTCCTTCAGTAAAATCAGTCCCTCAGAAACAAGATAATCCCGTGCGATTGCCCGTGCGTCACGTTTGTCAATATCAAACTCTGCATTGAGACTGCGCATCGTTTCAGTGTCGATTATGTCTTCAAGAACGAGCAGTGTTGCTGTGATTTTCTCATTTCCTGCGATTTCATCGCGCATCACAATCATTGTTTCATAGGGTGGAAGCGCTGCCTTTGGGTCTTCAAGTGTATGCAGATCATACAAATCTACCCGTGAATTAGTTGTGTAGGGTGGAATCGCATTGACCTGGTTGTTTGCGATTGCCTCATACACCAGTGTTGGCGACATGGATTTTACGTCTTTGAAGGCGATGCTGTATACCTCCTCAATTCTCGGGAGGCCGTCTTCGCGTTCATGGAAGACAAGATCGCTTCCGAAGATCATCTCCCCTGCATACGGCACAAGATCTTCTATTGTGCTGACATTGTTTTCATCTGCCCAGTCTTTCCTGACGGCGATGGTGTAATCATCCCTGAATCCCAGCCGGCACAAAACGATAATTCCTTCTTTGGAGATCCTGATTTTCAGGCAGAGATTGATTGCCTCAGTTCCTCTCCTCTTTTTTCCCGGTTCCTCGTAGTCGCCGCTACCTATTTATAGAACTTTCACATTATACCGCATCAGGATAGCAGGTGATGCGTCATGGGATACCGATGGAAAAATAATACAGATGTAGATGAAGCAGTTGTTGTGATTATGAACTCGCTGGACAAAAATGAGGTTCTGCCCACCTGGCTGGTGCGGACCATCCAGCAGTCGATTGAGGATTCAGACCCGGTGTACGTGAAATACTTCTACAAGGAAGTAGGGCAGCATGCCCCGATGGGAATGAAATTCTTCGAAGACTCTGGTGGGGATGATTAGGTTTTTTATAAATTAAGCGTAAATCCCCTTGGTCTTTAGCCAAGGGGATGTAAGCGTAGTTACCGATAGAGTTAAATCATTTAACACTAATGCGGTATTACCCAGTTGCGATAACCAAGCAATTGTTTCACCCTCGGGACGAGGGGTAGGGCCTGTGGACTGATGAACATTAGTTTGGGGTATGAAGCAGGAAGCCACTAAGACTTTAGCTTAGGGGTAGTTCACACGTTCCTTCTCTTTCCCCCCTGAATAGATGCTTCTGTTTTTTTGTCTCTGTTTTGTTTTCCCTGTCAGGGATGCTATTCATCAGGAATTTAGATGGAATGGATTTCCCGTTTTTCAGGAATACACAACCACCGAATTCACCGTTTGAAAAAGAAGTCCCTAAGAGGGCCATTACAGGTATTCTCATGTGCAGTTTCGCTCTTCAACACACACATTTATTCACCAAAAAGACTGATGTAATCTCTGTCAGGGATGTGATATGAAACCGAAAGATACACCGGTGGAAGAACGAGACCGTTGGATCATGGACGCACTCCTTGCGAGAGCCCTCACTCTCGGTGCAAGTGTATCAGGTGTTGTTCCGGCACGCCTGCTCACTGACTGCCCATCTGCACAGAGTGCCGGGCCCCATGGGCTTGCCCAGGATTCCGGTTCAGTCGTTGTGCTCGGGCTCTATCACGACCCGGACCACCCGGAGATGGACTGGTGGGAGGAGGGAAGAAGCACGCCCGGAGACCGGATGCTGTACGGGATGACGACTGCACTCTCACGGTGGCTTCGTGAGGCACACGGCCGGGAGGCGCATGATATTCCCTATGAAGTATCTGCTGGTGGTATCTACCTGAAAGATGCAGCAGTGCTCGCCGGTCTGGGTGTATTCGGGAGGAATAATCTGGTTATTGTACCTGGTTTTGGGCCGCGGATACGGTTTCGGGCGTTATGGACAGACCTTGAAGCGGAGGCGCTGTCGTTTCATGAATGCCCGTCGCCCTGTATCGAATGCGGCCGGCCGTGTCAGAAACACTGTCCGCAGGAAGCATTTCCCGGCGGACAGTACAACCGTGAGCGGTGCCTCTCCCGGATGGATACTGACAAGGCGTCAGCTGCTTCCCGTAATCCTGACAACACGCAAAAAAAGGTAGTTAATCATTGCAGAAACTGTGAACTGTTCTGTGTGCACTCCGGGTGAACGTGTGCATCAATTGGGTAGCTGTGAAGGAGCCTGATGCAATTTTTTCCGGTGTATTGAAAGAAAACAGTCTGAATATGAGATGCCCGTCAGTCTGTTATTCCTTGTTTTCGGCTGAATCAGAATGCAGTGATGGCTGAATATGGAGTTTATATGTGCCATAGCAGGAGTTGCAGACATAGAATTCCTGCGTCCAGCATGACGAACAGGCCCATCTGCCGCAGAGCGTACACTGGCGTAATCCGGTGAGGGGAAAGGTGCCGTTGCAGAGATCGCAGTAATGCTTTGAAAAGGATGTGGGGTCCTTCTGCGGAGGTTCGCCTTGTTTTCGGAGTGAAGGGATGTCCCCTTTCAGGCGTGAGTAGAATGGTTCCTGCTCATGAACTCCGCTATTCACCGCGGGTTTCTCTTTCCAGAACATTCAGGCGTTCCTCCAGGCCTGTAAGGGTATCTGTCATTTCATGCCTGAACTCCTTCAGGCCACCCATCCGTTTTTCTTCATCTGTGAGTGCAGGGTCATTGTGTTCGCGAAATGTCCGTACCTGGTATGTATCCATCAGAGACCATTCGTCAACCATATGTTCAAAGTGGCGGTCCAGGTATTCGTCCACCCGGCTTTCCACCGGGCGGCTTATTGACACATGCCCGGCTGACCCTTTGAAGTAGTAATAGAGAATGAATGCGATGAGTGCGATGACGATGATTGTCAGGAGAATCTCAACCGGAGTCATTGTTTTTCCTCCCTGACTTTCTCAAGTCTCTCTTCCATATTTGTGAGTTTTTCTTTAGCTTCGTGCGTGAAATCCCCCATTTCCAGTATTTCTGCCTCGACTGAGCGCAGACGAACCAGATAATCTCCGAAATCTGTCATCGTGCCCAAGTTCCACTCTTCGACGATATTCTTCATCCTGCGGTCAAGATAGGTATTCATATAATCGTCAAACCCTGGCATTATTTCTCCTCCATTTCACGCAGGGCCTGTTCAAAGGCAGATGCCCTGTCTTTAAGGGTGAGCTTCTCTTTCTCCAGGTTACCAATCTCTGTACTGACCACATCGAGGCGGTGTTCAAGACCTTCGAAGGTAAACTGTGTAACAAGTCCCCACTCTGAGATGAGAGATGTCATGTGGGCATCAAAGTACGTGCCCAGCCTCGTATCCATCGATGGCAGATTACTGCTTATAGTATGTGGGACTGATGCCAGTGATTCGGTAAATGAGGGCTTTTTTACTCTCCCATAACCTTCTGTTTCATACATCATTCATCACCTGATTTTTCTTTCCTCGTCCTTTATTTTCTCAACCATATGATCCAGCTTTGTGCTCTTCACCGAATTTTCCAGCCGCTGGATTCTCTGGTCAACAGCGCTCTGTTTTGCGAAGATGTCGGCTTCCAGTCTCTGATTTTCCTGTTCAATGATGTTGATCTCCTCCAGTTTTTCCGGTGGCACCCGGAAGAATGGCTGACCCCTGTGGGCATAATCGAGTTTCATCAACTGCAGTTTCTCCTTCTCCAGTTCAATCTCCGCGAGTCGGGGTGTCACTTTTGCATCGTGCATCTCCTTGATGATGTAATACAGAATGATCAGACCGATTAAGACGAGTATGACCCATAAAAGTGACTGAAACCATAACCACCATTCAAGAGTAAATGACTCTGTGGCCATTTTCCCGCTCACTCCTCTGGCTTGGTTTCGGGTTCATCTTTTTCTTTACCCGGCATGATCTTTGCGCCAACATCTTTCGCACCTTTTTCGATACTCTCCCCCATATGAGTGGCTCCTTCTTTGACTGCCTTTCCTGTCTTGCCTGCCTTTATACCGATAGCTTCTGTTATCGGAACTTTTCGCTGCACGTTGACTGCTTCGCCCTCTTTTGCAGCAAGTTTTGCGATGTCTTCCGGACTTATTCGTATCACCCCTTTTTCGACCATTGCATCAGCGTAGATGCTGACGGTGATCTGTTTCGGTTTTTCATTTTCAATAAAAGGTAATTTTTTTACCTCAATGGCTTCCCCTTCTTTTACCCCAAGAAAAGGCAATACCGATTCATGAACCCGGGCCCGCCCATGACTGGGAAATGCCCGTGTCTGAATTATTAACTCCATCCCTTCCATACGTTGACGGATCACGGGGCTATTCTATTTATATTTATGCTGGACGGTGGAGGTTGAAAAATGGCTGATTGTCCTTAAATCCGGAATTTTTGGCTTTAAATGGCTAAAATGTGCTGTTTTCAATTCCTTTGTATTCCCGGATGGTACTTTCACGCTATATCTTTCATATTAGTAGGAATACGGTGATTTTTTGGAAAAAAACAGAAATATATGGTACAACCGGAAACAATTCCATGATTTAGTATCTGCTGCATATGATATCTGCTGCATATGATTAATCCTTAGGTATCCTCTTAGGTGCCTGTCTTTAATCTCTATCTGAACGGTTGGCTCAGGGTGGCATCATGCGTTCCTGTCATAATCGTGTATGTGTGGGTGATGTGGAATTCCTTTCCCCGGAGGGGGTTGCACCTTGCCTAATTGCAGGTCTGCTAATCCTTTTATCTGGATTCCCGGAGGAAGCTAAAATCTATGTATTTTGCCATCCGGAATGTGAATTTATCGTAATCAGCATTGTAGATCACGGTCTCCCCCAAATCAGGATGATGGGGAGTCTCTGTCCGGACTTGCATTGGCACCAGACAAATTGTATATACTCCTGAGAGGGGCCGTGAGCACAACCAGACAAAGAAATGCGTGAGCCTCTCTAAAAAAATGAATCGGGCCAAATCACACTTCGTACGCAACCAGTGACATGCCCAGATCTTTTTCAAGGCCATTAATTTTTTTCAGGTCGTCTTCATTCAGTTTAGAGTAGGTTGGAACTTCATATGCCAGAAGGGTGACGCCCATCTCTTTTTCAATTGCCTTCAGCTTTTCACTGTTTTCACTTGAAATGTTTGCATATCCCATACAGATCATGTTTCTCACCATTCCTTGCTGCTGCACCAAAATATATAAATGATTTGTCGCAGGGAAATGCCAGGGTTATATGAATAGGTCTGCTATCCACACAGAATTCCTATTTTAGTATCACTTTGGAGAGAGACAGGACGTCTGTTCATCTTCATTCCGGATCCTCTCACTTTCGGATGTGGTTTATGTTACTCTCTCCTGCGGTGCGCCCCTGATATGATGGCCCGGCTGACACAGTGCGGGCCGGGGCCTGTCGCAGACTATCATCGGAATGGGCATATACGCGTGCAGAAATGTCAGAATTTGTGTTTCTGAATAAGGGGTCAACCATTAAAACCCGCCATAAATTGTTTCTTATGAGTATCTACCCTGAATTCTCCCTGTATTTTTTGCCGTGATCATGTTCTTTCTGAATTGTCGGGCATACAGAAACAAGTCCGACCGGCATAATGATGTAGTGTTTTGTCCGTTTATCGGCACATAATTTCATGTGGAACAGCACGACATAATATAACCGATGAGCCCCAAGATAATATATACTATCTGAGATATTATCCCAGATTGGAGTACTTAAATGGAAAGCAGCAAGTTATACGTTGGCAATCTTACGTATTCAGTTACGGAAGCTCAACTCAAAGAAATATTTGAAGATTTTGGCGATGTTAAGGACGTCCGTGTCATCGAGCGCAAAGGATTTGGGTTCGTTGAGATGGGTACCGTTGAAGAGGCAGAGAAGGCAATGGAAGCTCTAAATGAGTCCGAGTTCGAAGGCCGCACACTCCGGATCGATGAGGCACGTCCTCAGAGACCCCGCACCGAATACAGAAGATACTAATCTTCTTTTTTTTACCGCTCCGGTATCCGGGACATTAGCTTTCGCGGATATCATTCGGTGAATTCGACAGAGACGTTGCAACGTCAAATGTCTGTACGAAAATTATTGAATTCATTCGTATTGAGGCATAGGTCTGTTTTTCGGGTTCACATTTCCTTTGTGGCTATCGAGTCTTTTTTGTCCCGGGAGATTTATCCGTTTTTTGTATCTGAATGTCTCCTTTATTAAATTCATTGTTTTCTCTCAAGAATCCCTTTCGTGTTCGCTTATTTTCTTGAGGGCGGTCAGTTCATAAGATCTGAATACGTAATGGGGAGTATATGTTTATTGTCGGACACCGTGGGGCCCGGGCTTTATATCCGGAAAATACTGAAACTGCCCTGAAAGAAGGGATGAAATGTGCTGATTTTGTTGAGATTGACATACACCTGACAAAAGACGGCATCCCGGTGGTAATGCACGATGCCACTCTTGAACGTACAACAGATGGCAGTGGGCCGGTCAGTGAAAAAACTCTTCTGGAGATACAGCAGTTCGACGCAGGGGATGGCCATCCAATCCCGACGCTTCAGGATGTGTGTGATATTTGCCTGCCTTCGTGTGGAATTGTCACAGAATTAAAAGAACCGGGGTCTGAAGAGGCCATCTGCACCATTCTCCGTGAATATGATCCTGACCCCCTCTGGATTATATCCTTTCATCCGGAAAGTATCCTGGTGGAAAAACGTCTGCTCCCCCGGGTAAAGACAGGCCTTATCTGCTCCATAGACTGCGAAGACCCCTTATCTCCGGTTCTTTGTGCCGGTGCGGATGCCATCCTTCCGCGAACAGACAATGTCACACCAGAGATGGTTGCAGAGGCACATCGGCAGGGACTGTCTGTTATCATCCGGACACTCAACACCCCTGAAGCATACCTGAAGGCAGCGGCCTCCGGAGCAGACGGGTGGGTGACCGATGATCCATGTGGTCTTCGGGCCTGGGTGAAGCAGTTTAAGGAAAATAATAGCATAAAGATATAATCTTCGTTACCGTTATCTCATATATGGGACGTGATCCGGACTTTGCCGCAGATCTTACCCACCCTATTCTCTTTGAAGCTGAATGGGAAAGGATCACTGCGGTGGTGGATGAATATGATCATAACCGGCCGTCTCACATCGCGGTCATCGCCGACCCGTTTGCCGGTCAAAATATCCTGATGGATGGTATACTGCGCAGGCATCCGGACCGTGTTATTCACATACCCTTCTTCTCGGTTGTCAAAAGCAGGGATTATCTCGCCCAAATCACCGGTCACAAGGATATTGTGGTGATGGATCACTGCCATTTCCTCGCCACAAGAAAGATTGGCGGGTTTGCTATGCTGGATGCCTTTCTGGATCATATATCTACATCAGAGCGGCTCTTCATCACCCAGTGGAATAGCTTTACCTGGTCCTATCTCCAGGCAACCAGGCATATAGATACCTTCTTTCCAGTCACGATTGATCTGCCTGACATTGACCGCAAAACCCTGAAACCGCTGATCCTGTCACGGTATGCTGATGAGATTGAATTTATCGGGGATGTCACTCCCCGGGAAGAACCTATCTTTTCTGCTCCTCACCGGACGGTGAAGCTGCCCTTCTCAAATAAATCGTTCACCATCCCGGTACCGCGTCTTCGTCAGGGAAACGGCGGTGTAAACAGTATTCATCCGGCAGATGCTGAAGATGCGGCGTTTGACAAAATAATCCGGATTGCAGATGGCAATTATGGGGTGGCAGAGCGGTTATGGGATGCCACTTTTGACGGGAAGACGGTGCGGGTTGCAGATATCCCGAATATTCCCTGCACAGTCAATCTTGATATCAACGAATCATTCCTGCTCATGATCATCCTCTCCATGGAATCAGTCAGTGTGGTGGATTTGGCAGAGATTGCAGGGCCTGAAATAAACCTGAAACAGGCCCTCTTCCGCCTGACAAACCAGGGACTGGTGGTTGAGGAGAAGGGATATTTCCAGATAAAACCCGAAGCACTCAGCTGTGTGAAGGGGTATGTAACGCGTATCAGGATGGTGTGGTAGATGGCAGAGATAAATGTGACCTCTGCTGCTGACGGTTCGCTGATCTCATCGGTCATCCCAGATCTGGGCTCTGTCATCACGATTGTTCTGATACTTGTCGCAGCATACCTCATTGTCAAAGTTGCTGATTATCTCCTGCGAAAGATCTCTGAGAAGGCGGGCAGGTACCGTATCACGGTGACGATGATCATTCCCCTCCTGAAGATTGTCGTCTATGTCTCAGCGCTGTATTTTATCCTGAAAACCATCTTTGATCCGGGTCTGACGGAACTGGTCTTATTCTCAGGTCTTTTCGGCGCTGCAATTGGATTTGGGCTCAAGGATCTCTTTACTGACATCGTCGGTGGCATTGTGATCGCCTTTGAACGGCCCTATCAGATCGGTGACAAGATAGAGGTCAGTGGCACATATGGTGAAGTCACCGATATCGGGCTGCGGGCAACCCGGGTGGTGACACCTGACGATTCGGTGGTATCCATTCCAAATTATGCCATCTTTCAGGAGCCCACTGCAAGCCAGAATGCCGGGAAGACTGAGATGATGGTCATCATCGACATCTACATCGATTCCCGGTCGGATGCAGGACTGGCAATGAATATTCTCAAAGACGCTCTCATCACCTCAAAATATGTGTATGTCTCCCCCACACGGCCGTATACCGTTCTTTTACAGGACTATCCGTTCTACCGGAGAGTCCGGGGCAAGGCATATGTCAATGATCTCCGATCCGAGTTTGAGTTCCGGTCGGAAGTGACACGCAGGGTATGGGTCGAACTTTCCCGGCAGGGTATTTTGCCTCCGCCACCAACACATGTGCCCGCAGAGGTCGCCGCAAAATAAATCAGAATAACGAGATATTTCTGATTTTCTCCCTGTTTTTCCCTGTTTCGCCCTACAGGTCTCGTGCATCAGAATGATCGGGTAACGCCTGCTCTGTGGTTGGAGGTGATGTGCCGGAAGAATGGTTCGAAAATATTTTGTTTTCAATTCCGATGGTATAATCAAATTTAAAAAAGAGGGTTTAGTTCTTCTCAACAGTTTCCAGTGCTGAGCCCAGTTCTTCTGTCAGGTCAACCTGATAAAAATCACCCTCTGTGGGAAGAGCCATAAAGAAATCAGGGGTGATATCAAGTTTTATCTTCCCATTTTTCATCCGGAGATCAAGGACGTGCCCGCCTGCAGTATGGTCGGCGGTAAGGAAATGAATGTGGTATCCCGGTACATTGAGCCCGCTCACAAATTCTGGTGACCAAAATCCGACGATGGTCCCGGTTGTGTTATAAAATTCAAATTCACTTTGGTCTTTTATTACCTCTGCAAGTTTTGGGTATGGACGGGTTTGTTTTGGCACACTCCGTGTCTTTATATAGTCAAATGTGCCGTCAATGCGGATCGCATAAAACATATTTGCAGATGGAAGTCCTGCTTCCAGTTGCTCTTCAAAACGACTGATATTTTCGATTGTATCAGCATGGATGGTTAAATCCGGATCAAAGAAAGTAGCAACGATAAATGGAGTGGTCGTCGTATCTTCGAGTGGATATGCCACACCATCTGAACGGATGGTATAATATTCTCCATCCACTGCGATCAATTCTCCGTCAAGTGCATCAATGGTTCCTATAGCAGTGTCACCGTGTTTTCTGACTTCCCCGATGGGAACAAACCCGTCATAGACGCTCTGGAGGAGGGCGTCTATTGTTGATATCTGGTAGGCTGTATCACGGGCTTCCGGTGCACTTTCACTGTTTTTGTCCGCATATATTACTCCGGGAAGGAGGATCAGACTTGCAATGATACCGATGAAAACAACGATTGCGGCAATGGTAAGTATATGTGTAGTGCGTGATTCCATGGATATACGTACCTGGCACGTGTTCAGGTTTAATAATATGGAATTCATCTGACTGTGATATTGTCTGAGTGGAATGAGTGGCTGTTATTTCGGTTTTCTCACTTCATTTCCTGGAATAATAGTGTCATATATGGTTGTGGCACTGGTTCACACATTTCTGTGAATTGGTGGTGCTATTCCCTGAAATGATTTCTTCAGACTGTGAAAAAAAAGATGAAAAATAATGCAGATGTATTCCCTGCAAAATTTTGATTCCGATTATCTGCGTCCGAATCCTCGGCCCATACCGCGGCATCCGCCTCTTCTGCCACGACCCATGCCGAATCCTCCTCCCATACCAAACTGGTAGGCAGGTGCAGGGGGTACAGTTCCCTGTGATCCGGCTGCTGCTCCAACTTCCGGTGCTATTGTTCCCACAGGGGGTACAGTTCCCTGTGATCCGGCTGTTGCTCCTACTTCTGGTGCTATTGTTCCCACTGGTGGTACAGTTCCCTGTGATCCGGCTGTTGCTCCTACTTCTGGTGCTACTGTTCCCACAGGGGGGCAACGCCCCATCCCGCGGCCTGTCCGTGCCCCATATCCAGCGGGCCCGGTTCCATCAAATCCTGGCATTTTTCTTACTCCTGTTTAACAGATCATTATCACTCATATGTGCATAATCACTCTTTCGGTTGCGGCAGTGTTCCGGGCTCCTGATCTGAAAGAATATAGGTATCCTGATCAGTCTGCCGACAGTCAGGGATGGCAACGATTGCGGCAATGGTTCACAAATTCCTGAGAGCGGGTGTGCTATCCCCCGTAAAAAAAGTTCATGATAATGTGAAAAAAAAGATGAAGGGTAATGCAGATGTATTCCCTGCAAAATCATTATGGAAGGGAGAATAGTTCTCCCCGGTCGTTTTTCAGATTATCTGCGTCCGAATCCGCGGCCCATGCCACGGCCTCCGGCTCTTCTGCCACGACCCATGCCGAATCCTCCTCCCATACCAAACTGGTAGTCAGTTGCAGGGGGTACAGTCCCCTGTGACCCGGCTGCTGCTCCAACTTCCGGTGCTACTGTTCCCACAGGGGGGCAACGCCCCATCCCACGGCCTGTCCGTGCCCCATATCCAGCGGGCCCGGTTCCATTAAATCCTGGCATTTTTCTTACTCCTGTTTAACAGATCATTATTGCTCATATGTGCATAATTACTCTTCCGGTTGCGGCAGTGTTCCGGGCTCCTGATTTGAAAGAATACAGGTGTCCTGATCAGTCCGCCGACAGTCATGGATAGCAATGACCTTCCCTTCAGAAAGGGCATCAGCCACTTTCTTCCGGGCGGTATGGACATCACGCCAGAGAGTTCTCCGGGAGACATGCATCCGTTCTGCAGCAGACTCCTGGTCCAGACCTTCGCTGTCAACCAGTCTGAATGCTTCCATTTCTTCGGGGAGGAGGGTGACTGTCTCCTGCGGCTGTTGGTCTCTGTCACAGCAGGGGGCATAACACCGCCACATACCTTCGGTCTCAATAACCCGGGCACGGCGGGGGCGGCCGCGTCGTCGGTTGCCACCGCCGCCACCACCACCGCAATTCATTCTGATATCCCCATTGCTTCTGAGAGCGTTTTCCATGCTTCTTTCAGACTTACGGCAGCAGGGGTTGTCATACCTGCGACAGATTCGCCGCGCCGGGCAGCCTCGATGACTGTCCGGTCAAAGGGTATGGTTCCGATGATCTCAATGCCTTCATTGGCACAGTATGTTCTGACGTCATCTGCGCGTTCCTCGTCGAGGTCTGCTTTGTTAAGCACCAAAAACATCCGGACGCCAAACTGTCTGCAGATGGTGACAAGTCGCCGGAGATCATGGAGGGCCGAAATCCCGGGTTCTGTCACCAGGACAACGGCGTCAACACCGCTTATTGCAGAGATCACCGGGCAGCCAATTCCCGGTGGGCCGTCAATCAGAAATGCCGGGGCATTCAAGTCTTTTTCCAGTGCGTCCTTTTTGACTTCAAAGACCAGCCGTCCACTGGTGCCGGAGCCGGGGAACAGTTCCGCATGGAAGAGAGGGCCATGCGGGGTGTCAGAATGGCAGACCTCTCCGCTCTGCCGTTCGGAAATGGTGACTGCGCCTTCCTTGCAGACAAGGGAGCATACACCGCACCCCTCGCATTTCAGAGGATTGATGGAAAATACTCCGTCATCTCCCTCGTTAATTGCAGAAAAACGGCAATAATCCTGACATATCCCGCATCCGACGCACTTGTTCTGGTCAATGGATGCACATTCCAGTCCCATATATGGGCGGCATTCTGTATTTGATGTTTCAAGCAGCAGACTGAGGTTTGCTGCATCGACATCACAGTCTGCAAGAAGCAGATTTTCATCTGAAAAGACGGAAAATCCGGCAGTGACCATGGTCTTACCAGTGCCGCCTTTCCCGCTCATCACTGCAATGGTCTTCATAATTTGCCTCCTGCGATAGCAATGGTGTCCTCGTACAGCTTGGTAAATGCCCCTTCCCACTCTTCTTTTTCGGAGCAGAGGATGGCACCCCTATTCTGTATTGCAGCGATTTCACGATCAAATGGAATGGTTAAGAAAATTGGCAACTCTTCTTCTGCACAGAATGCGAGCGTTGGCCCGTCATCTTCGTCACTCCGGTTGATGACAACTCCGGAGGGGATGCCAAAAGCCTTAGCGAGGTGTGCAGCACGCCTGAGATCAGCAAGGCCGGAGGGTGTCGATTCAGTGACAAGAATACATGCATTGGCACCCTCCATTGTTTCAATAACCGGGCAGGCAGTGCCGGGCGGGCCGTCAAGGACTGATACGCCGTCCCATTCTCCTGCCTCTTTTGCTGCCTTAATTACCGCCGGCGCTGCGATTTCACCTTCATCAAGGATGCCTGAGATTACGGTGAGAGTGGGTGAGGGCTGGCTTTGGATAATCATTCCAACCCGGCGGGGGACTTCTGTGATGGCATCCACCGGGCAGGACAATATACATCCGCCGCATGAATGGCAGAGATTTGCCTGAAACATCACTGATTTTGTGAGAACAGATATTGCTCCATATCTGCAAAATTCTCCGCATGCACCGCAGAGGGTACATTTCTCACTGTCAACCTCGGGCACCTTCACGGTTACCGGTTCTTCATCCTTCACTCCGGGATAGAAGAGATGGACGTTCGGTTCTTCAGCATCACAGTCTATCAGATGTATTTCCTGTGACTGTGATACTGCCCATGCGAGGTTGACTGCGACCATTGTCTTGCCGGTACCGCCTTTGCCGCTTGCTACGACTATCTTCATTCCGGTAGTAATAGAATAGTCACTCCTTTCAGACGATACGGGTCAGTGTTCCTGCTTTGTACGCAGCGTATGCCTCTGCAACAGTCTTTGCCTCGCCGAATGCATAGGTGGGAATGCCTGCAACTTCAAGGCCCTTGTTGGCATTGCCGCCAACCTGTCCGGTGACAACCACGTTGACACCCTTTGAGACAAGCATCTGGACAACCTTTGGTCCGACACCGCTTGCGTCGTTTGCGCTTGCATTGTTGATTGCCTCAATGACCTCTCCGGTTTCATCGTTATAGATAACAAAGAACGGGGTTCTTCCGAAGCGGTTTTCAGGAACTGATTCTGGTGAATCGCCTTTTGATGTGATACATACTTTCATAACTGATATTCTCCATCATTGAATTTTACTCATATGGGCATATATCTGTGCATCGGAACATGTCAGGTTTGCCCTCCTGTGCTGCGGTGAATGATTCTCTCCCTCCGGCGCCATATGAATGCCAAAAAAAGATGTGTCGGGGAAGGGGGGGTGAGAGTCGTTCGTCATCCGGCGTTACCCGCCGCCAGACGGGGGGAAGATGGCAATCAGATCATTTTCTTCAAGAACGGTCCTGAGTTTGTCCAGAAAATGGATGTTTCTTCCGTTTTTCAGGATGTTCACATATTTATGGAGTTCACCTGTTTCATCAAACAGTTCATTTTTGAGGCCGGGGTGTGTTGCCGTGAGCATATTGAGTAGTTCCCCCACTGTGGTGCCAGTATCTATCGTCACCTGCGATTCCTTATCAATAAACTGGCGCAGGGTTGCAAATGTCTTTACCGTCACCTTCATAATTTCTGCTCCGTTTTCGTCTTCCTGCATTCTCCACAGTGTGGACATTCCTTTAGAGGAGTGATCTCAATCGTATCCATTTCACAATGGAGGCCGTCCCACAAGAGAAGTTTGTCGGTAAGTAGCGTACCCATCCCGAGAATGCATTTAATTGCCTCTGTCACCTGGATGCTTCCGATGATGCCTGTCGTGGGTGAGAGTGCCGGGACTTTCGTTCTGGGGGGTGGATGGGGGACAATGCACCGCAAACAGGCAGATCGGCCCGGCACGATTGTTGAAACCTGCCCATAGAAGCCGTCAATGGCACCGTGAATGAATGGTATGCCGCGTTCTTCTGCCGCATCTGCAAGAATATAGCGGGTGTCGTAGTTATCCATTGCATCAATGATGATATCCATGCCTGCTGTCATCTGCAAAACATTATCTACAGTGATGACTGTGTTTACCGCTTCTGTGCAAAGATACGGGGTGACTCCCTGTATTCTCTCCACTGCCATGTCTGCTTTCATTCTCCCGATATCGGGCAGCCGGTACAGGGTCTGGCGGTTGAGGTTTGAGCGTTCAATTCTGTCACAGTCTGCGATACGGACGGTACCGAATCCGGCAAAGGCACAGTGGAGGGCAATGGATGTGCCAAGCCCCCCGGCCCCCGCCACCAGCACAGCGGCATTTTTGAGTTTTTCCTGCCCGTCTTCTCCCAAAATCGGGGTCTGACGGATAAATTGTTCTTTCTCTTCAGGTGTGAGCATGCATAATTCCTGGTTCACCAAGGCCAAGTTCTTTGAGTTTCTCAGGTGTGGGCACTCCTTCGTTGTCCCATCCGCGTTCTGCATAATATTCGTCCAGCAGGGGCTGGCGTTCCCAGACCCGTCCTTTCGGCGCACCGTCCTGCAGGGGTTCGGTGAGCAGGCGGTCAGGGAGGGTGTCGTCCGCTTTTGTGTATCCAACAGCGAGGTTAAAGAGTTTCTGGACATTCCAGATACGTTCGCCTATCTTCAGGAGGTCGGCTGCACTGATCTCCGTTCCCGTCGTCGCAGACATAATATCTGCATAATCATCTGCGTTCAGTGCAAATGAGGTGAAGAGACAGAGGCCTGATGCGTCAATGGAAGCTGTCAGGTCCTGAAATATTTTCACCCATAGTGCTTTTCCTTCAGTTGCATAGGGATCGAGTTTCTCGGGTGTTCCAAGTATTTCCGGTGAGATCATGTAACCATATACATGATCACCTCCGCGGACACTGGTGGCATAGGCAAGCCCGTGTCCCTGCAGGCCACGCGGATCGTATGCCGGCAAATCCTGCATTTTTACGCTCATAGAAAACTCCGGGTGCCCATACTTTACTGCAAAGCGGTACGAACCATCTGTCAGTTCCGCGCCAAATCCTTCCCTGTGGCCAATCTGGTTTACCAGTTCGAGAAGGCCTGTTCCATCACCAAAAGTGGGACCTTCGCTGATATAGCCCTTCTCTCTCATCTCCATGGCACATGCGATACTGCCTGCAGTGCCGATGTTGTCAAGACCGAGTTTATTGCATAACCAATTTGCCTGTGTGATGAGCGGGAGGTCATCGATTCCAAGGTTTGGACCAAATCCCCAGACTCCTTCATACTCCGGCCCTTCATTTGTCTCCCCCTCTACTTCACAGACGCGGCTGCACTTGACAATACATGCGTAGCAGCCCCTCTCTTTTTTTAGAATGGTTTCCCTCATCCGTTCTCCGGACACATTTTCAGGATTCGGGAAGTTACAGTCCTGAAAGTTTCGTGATGGAAGAATTCCATTTTCATTGATGATGTTGACAAGAACCGATGTGCCGTAGAGGTGCAGTGCATCACATATACCGTTCTCCTGAATTTTTGTGCGGACCCTTTCTTTCACCGCATCCAGGCGCTCCGGGTTTGCCGGTTTGATTGGCATGTCTCCTGTTGCGACAATGACCTTCAGGTTTTTTGCCCCCATCACTGCACCGGAACCGCCTCTGCCTGCAGCCCGGTCCCGATCATTTATCACACAGGCAAGAAGATCCTTATTTTCTCCGGCAGGCCCGATACAGAGCACCCGGGCCTTTTTGTCGCCCAGATCTTCCTTGAGTCTATCAGTGGTTTCGTAGGTTGTCTTTCCCCAGTAATCTGCTGCGTCCCGGATTTCTGCTTTCCCATTATCCAGGTAGAGATATGATGGTTTCTTTGCTTTTCCTGAAACAACAACACCGTCAAATCCGGCTTTCTTCATCTTCCAGCCAAACACACCCCCGCTGTTGGCTGACATCAGTGTCCCGTTCAGTGGTGACTTTGTACAGACTTCATACCGGTTTCCAAGAGGGATGCCGGTACCGGTGGTGGGGCCGGTCATAAAAGTGATCAGGTTTGCGAGATCCCGCGGATCGATCCGGGGGCCCATCCGTGAGGAGATGATGTGTGCACCAAATCCTCTCCCCCCGATATACTGCCGTTTCATCTCGGCATCTGTTTCCTGAATGGAGATTTTCCCCTTCCCCAAATCCACCCAGGCAATTTTGTTGGTGTATCCATCCATTTTCTCAACGGGGGGGTATTCTTTGTCATCTGTAATATAGATTATTCTGTGCGGGGCTCTGTCAGATGAAATTATTCTTCAAATGATCCCGCAATCCACCATTTTTAGAAGGAATACATAAATATGGTGAAGCATGACATGGGAGATGTCTGTCATTTGAATATATACTACTGAAATGATGGGAGACAAAGAGGAGGTTAGTACACATATGAATGATTTCTGTCATATATGCTGTGTTGTTGCAGCAGTTTTTCTTGTCATTAGTATCTGCATGCCGGTTTCTGCCGCAGGAGGTGTTAGTATCGGTACCGGTCCGGGATCCGGAACGGGATATGGGGGCGAGTCAGTCGGGCCTGAGAATGGCAGTCATCAGGATCGTGTCATGTCACAGGACCATGATCAGGATCAGGATCAGGACCCGGACCAGGATCGTGTCAACGTGCGAGACCAGGATCGTGTGCGAGTTAATGAATGCAACACGGATGAAGCCTGCAATGCGACACGTCTAAGGGCGATGATTTCCGAACGAAACCAGGTATATCAGGCCGGGGCAGACGGTAGCCTTCCTCCCCTGAATATAACAGAAAAGGCAGTATATGCATTCCGTGCAGCAGCCCCGCTTACGGGCGGAAATGCACCTGACCTTATCCGGCTTTCTGAAGAGATCAACGGTTCTGTCCGAAATGCGGTACAAAATGAAGAACAGATACACTCGCAGAATGGATTCATGGTCTTTTTGTTTGGGGGAGACCATGCATCAGCAGATGCCATGATGCAGCACGTGGTTCAGAATCGTGTCCGTATCGAAGAAATGAACCGCCTCATAGATGGGTGTGGCTGTGACCCTGAGACTGAAGCTCTTCTCAGAGAACAGGTGCAAGCGATGGAACGGGAACAGGCACGCTTTGAAGGGGTGGCAGCTGCAGAAAAAGGCAGACGGGGGATCTTTGGCATCTTTGGTTGAACAATATTTTTTCCCGGCCGGTTCTCTCCGGCATCATCTCTGTTTTTAGTCGCTGTTTTTTGCCTGAATGAATGATTCAATGGTATTGCCACAACTGCCGTGTGACAAAGATCGGAGTCACCTGTCATGTACGACGTGACTCTCTTATTCTCTTGTCTCTGGTTAGAAATTGGCATCCTATTGCTGATTTTGGGGAGACTTTTCCAAAATACTCATTGGTGTGGCAGGCGATGTCTGTCCTGAAAGACCCGGCGAATGGGGGGTACCTGATTGCCGAATATAACGGTGCCGTGGCTGCCCGGTGCCTGATCACGCTTGAATGGAGTGACTGGAGAAATGGGCATTGCTGGTGGATTCAGAGTGTCTATGGTGTACCTGAGTTTCGGAGGAGAGGAGTATTCTCTGCGATGTACGCATGGATTTCTGCTGAAGCACGCGGTCGCCCGGATGTGGTGGGGCTTCGTCTGTACGTGGAACAGGAGAATCTGCCTGCCCGTGAGACATACCGCAGTCTTGGGATGAAGAAAACGCCGTATATCATGTATGAAGATATTTTTCCTGAAAATGGTGGAGAAGCCGAATAAATCCTGAATTATTTGTTTTTCTCCAAATCAGTAACTGGCTTCGTGAAGGATGATGGTGAGGTAGACCTCATATAATCCCTTGTCTCACCGCTTTTTGACTGGGCAGCTATCGAAATGCATGAACGTTCTCCAGGACTGTTCTGAAATAATCCGGCTCAAGTGTTCCCTTTTTATGCCGGATGGAGCGTTCACTGATTGTCCCTTGTTTATGTATAAGGATATAGCTGGATTCGAAGAGATCGAGGCCGCCTTCCCGGAAGTGATGGATGGAGCATTCAAGGGCGGGGCTGTCTGAAGGAGGGCGGGATGTTACCGGGCAGACATGCATGTCTCCTTCTTCTGTCACAGAGAGTATCACCAGAGGGCGTGTATATGTACTGTTTCCCAGACGGAATGGGGCCAGAATAATATCTCCCGGTCTGCAGCCTTTCATCAGGTAAATTCGGTTTTATGAGATGAAAAATTCACGCATGATGGTGGTAGTGGTGGTTGTGGCACTGTGTTGATTTGCTCCCCGATATGTGTGGAGATATTTCAGAAGGATGATATGGCTGATAATCCTTATTCTTTTCAGATATGCGTTATGTGCATCATCTGCAGATAATGCAGGATCTGTCGGTATATGGTTGGGAGGGTTCGGAATACTATCCGGACAATATGATATGATCAGAAGAAACGGAACGGATGTGCAGATTCGCAATGCCACAAAAGACGAAGTTCCTGTGTTCATTGAGTGGGCACAGCGGGAGGGGTGGAACCCTGGTATCCATGACGGGGAGTGTCATTATGTCGTGGATCCGGATGGATGGTTTGTGGCAGAGGAAGCCGGAGAGATTATTGGCACACTGGTGGTGACCAATTATGACTCGGCCTTCTCTTTTGGGGGCTTCTATATTATCCGTGAGGATGCACGTGGATACGGGGCTGGCCGGAAACTCTGGAATCATGGCATGTGCCATGCGGGGGAGAGAAATTTCGGCGGAGATGGCGTATTTGAAATGCAGAACAAATATGCAAAGAATGCCGGGCTCATCTATGCATACCGGAATATCCGCTGGCAGGGTATTGCAGAAGGACGGGCACAGCCGGATCTGGTACCTGCAACAGGGCTGTCCCTGGATACACTGTCATCGTATGACAGGCATCATTTTCCTGCAGAACGCAGCAGATTTGTGGAAAAATGGATCTCACGGGATGAAACACTGGCACTGGCATATCTCCATCCTGATGAATCCATTGGTGGATATGGGGTGATCCGCCGCTGTTTTGAGGGATATAAAATCGGGCCGGTCTTTGCCGATACGTTTGATATTGCAGAGAGTATTGTTGATGGTCTCACTGAATCGGTATCAGGGGAGGTCTTCTTCTTTGATACACCTGAACCAAACACTGCTGCGGTGGCAATGGCCCGTGAAAGGCATATGGAGGAGGTCTTCGGGACCGCGAGGATGTATTCCCGATATGTGCCGGCACTTCCGCTGCAGGAAATCTTTGGCGTCACTTCATTTGAACTGGGGTGATGATGAGATCTATTTTTTGATATCAAAATTGCTTTAATACCATATTTGATGATATTACGCAGAAAAGTGAGTGCCAGGCACGCCTGAGGATGAAAGAGGCGCTGTACAGGGCGGTAGTTGAAGATCAATCTGAATATATTATCCGGTATCGGCCGGATCGGACAATTACGTTGGTAAATGATGCATACTGCAGGGCGTTTGGGATTGACCGTCTCTTCTCTCTGGTTGAGGTGTTCACGCCGCCCACGGTAATCGCTGCCGGATTTACCCCGATGGGAGGGGTGATACTGTGTGCTATTGGCCTTGTGAAAGAACGAAAGGAACAATTTTTACCCGAATATGGGGATTGATTCATACCTGCTGTGATTCTTTCTTGTTACAGATGGGGAACCGACTGATCTGTATGAGGGTGACCCCCTCTGAGAAGAGGTAACCGGTGCTATCACAGATATTCTCTTATCAGATAAGTTCATAACCATTTCAGAAGATGATAAGACTCTGGTCGTTGTAATATCAGGTAGGAAAAGAGGTGAATATGCTGGATAAACGCATTGTATATGATGAGTCAGGGGCACCGGTCAGCCTCGCCGGACTCCTGAAATCCGGGGGTGCTGGTGAAATTTTCAGCATCGATGGCAGTCATGATTACTGTGCAAAAATAGTTTATGAAAAGTATATCACTGCGACATTGTTTCAAAAAATTACTGCAATGGTGGCGAATCCTCCGAATGCAGGTCTGATTAACTGCAGGGAGACACACGGGTCTGTTGTGCTGGCATGGCCGGTCTCCGTTCTCTTTGATTCCCCTCTCGGGAGCAGAAATTTTATTGGCTTTACCATGGCGCTTGTTGATACCGATCTTTTTCGGGAGGTGCACTTCTATTATGACCCGCAGGATCGCATCCGGGAGTTTGGGGGTGCCTTTTCCTGGCGGTATCTCCTTACTGCAGCCTACAATATTGCAACCGTAACTGATGATATTCACCGGCACGAACACTGTGTGGCAGATTTTTCCGGCCGAAATATCCTCATTGCCCGCACGGCTGCGGTTGCTGTCATCGACTGTGACTCATTTCAGATCCATGACCGCGCCTCGGGCCGGGTATTCCCGTCTGTTGCGGGAACAGGAGAATACCTGCCGCCGGAACTTCAGGGACACAATTTTGCAAAGGAGCGCCCTGATCGGTATTTTGCTGATCTCTTCGGGCTTGCAGTGATGGTCTTCAAACTTCTCACGGGAGGTGTCCATCCGTTTCAGGCAGGGGGTGAGGGTCTTTCTGCCTCTCCGGGCATTGAACAGAATATACAAAACGGGGTGTTTGCCTTTGCCTCACCTGACAGGGAAATTTGCGATCCCACCTTTGCACCGGATTACCATATTTTGCCCCCATCTCTCCGTGATCTCTTTTCACGGTGTTTTGTAGATGGAATCTCTGAACCTAAGCGCCGTCCTTCTGCCGGGGAATGGAAGGACTGTCTCCTCTCAGAGATCATGGCAATGAAACACTGCAGGGTGAATGTGAACCACTGGTTTGGAGGCCATCTTGCAGAATGCCCCTGGTGTAGTCGTGATGAACTGGATATTTTCCCTGCTGAACGTCCGTTTTCCCCCCGAAAAGTGTCCGTAGAGGTGGAGGCAATTTCTCCGGAAGATGAAAATATGTCCTCGTCTGCCTCTCCTGGAGATGAGTGTGTTTCTTCCCCTGTCACTTCGTCTTCTCTTTCTTCCCCTGTCTCTGTCCCGGAGTCTGGTGGGGTGGTTATGGATGCATCGGTCATATCTCCTGCCATTTTCCTCCCGGAACCCCATGTGGCCATGCATGATGTGGCCCGGGGAATTACCATCCCCTGCAGTTTACCGGTAACGGTAACCGGGGATTGCCCGCTTCTTATTCACCTGTCATCTGATGTTCCCTGGATTGAGATTACAGATGCTACGGTCTCCATTGAGGGAGAAGGAGTGGTGCATGTTACCCTTAATACCGGAAATATGAGTAGCAAAGGGTTCCAGAATGGGCGGGTCATACTGAGTGCGGGTGATATAAGAGAAGAGATCTTTCTGTTTGTTTCAATCCTTCCTGAATTATGATTTCTACCCGAAGATAAGGACAGTAATACCGGCGGTAACTGTACCTGCACAGAGCAGAGGTACGGTGTAGCGCATACAGATGTCCCGTACACTATCACCTGTTGTCCGGCGTATTACCCAGAAGAAGGGGTCTGTGAAGAAACTGAACATCATGCATCCTGCCGCTGTCATCAGGACGAGGGGTAGTGCAGGAACTGTGGTTATGATCTCTGTCCCTGCAAGCAGGGATGCAGTGATGACGGCTGACACGACCCTTGAGCCCTGTGCGGCCTGGAAGAGTGCTGCGATGACAAAGGGTACGAGAATTGCCGGGAGAATGGTGGTGAGTGATGGGAGGGCAGCAGCAATTCCTCCTTCTGTTGCGATCACTGCACCGAGGCCTCCCGCACCACAGAGATCAAAGATGATGATGCCTGCATGTTTTGTGCCTGATTCCAGTGCCGGAATACGGGATGCTGCGGGTGAGAGGAAAATGGCTCCGCAGAGGCCTGCAAAGAGTGCTATATTGATATTTGCGAGGGTGGAGAGGGGTGCTATGAGATGGCCGACAGCAAGACAGGCGACCGGCAGAATAACGGGAATCCATGCCTGCCTGCGGTTGCCGGGCACTGTTTTTTCGCTTTCCTGGCTACCGGTGCTGCATCCATGATGTCTCCCGGAGAGGTATGCAACGATGATGAGCGCGAAAAGTGAGAGGGGCAGTGCGACCTGCAGGTACGTGCCGGCGACAAAATCTTCCGGCTGAAGACTGTTTATTATTGCATAGGTGACCGGAAGCGGGTAGAGAAAAACAAATGAGATGACTGACCCGCAGGCCGCTGCATAGTAAAGTGCTGTTGTGCAGTGCAGTTTTCGGCGAATGCCCGCAAGCACCGGTGTGAGAACAATAAACGGCGTAATGCAGCACATCATCGGTACTGAGAGCAGGTAGCCGGCGAGGGCTGCTGCGGTGACCGGCCGGTGAGAAATCCGTCCGATATCTTCCACAATGCGTTCTGCACCGCCGTCCCGTGCCAGAAATTTGGCGATGACGGACCCACAGTAGACTGGTATTCCGAGGAGTGCAAAAAGTGCCCCGGCACCGCCTGTGAATGCCGAAACTGCACTCTCGCCCATGCCGTTGAGAAGTGCAAAAAAGAGGGCCCCCCCGGTGAGGGTGAGAAACGGCGGGATGGCGTGCCGGGTGGCCACGACAGCGATTACCGTTATCGTGAGAATCAGTGCGATTATAGGATCCATCTTATATTTCCGGTGTAGTGCGCCTTCGTATCCGTTCCTCTGCACAGTCACAGTATTTGGGGTCTATCTCAAATCCGATGTAGTGCACACCGAGGGTGATGCATGCAAGGGCGGAATTCCCGATGCCCATGAAGGGGTCACAGACGACTGTACTGGGGGTACTTCCATGCAGGCGGATACACATCTCCGGCAGTTTCTCCGGGAAACTGGTGGGGTGCGGCCGGGATGATCGAATGGTTTTGTATGGGATGAACCAGACATTACCCCGGTCACGCAGATCCTGTTTTGCCTGTTTCCAGCGGCCGATATTTGTTTTGTCCTGATATTTTACTCCGACTGCAAGTTTATCCAGTTTTGTGGTGCCTGACGGGGTGAAATGGAAGATATGTTCATGGCACTGGCTGAGATACCGTTCGGAATTTACCGGCTGATAGTGTCCGACAGAGATGTCATCTCTTATGGCATCATAATTGCCGGCGTCTTCCTTTGCAATGGAAATTGATTTCACCCAGTGTATAACATTCTGGAGGATGTAGTCTTCCCTGAATTCCTGCATGACATCATAGGGCACCCACGGTTCGCGTGGTTTTCCGCCAATATTGAGAAAAAAAGAACCATCATCACGGAGGATGCGACGCGCTTCATGTGCTATCCGGTGCATCCACGCCAGATATTCGTCATAGGGCATGGTGTCATCATGGGTTGCATACGGTTTGCCGATATTATAGGGGGGTGATGTAACAATGACGTCCACTGTGCCGCTTTTCATCAGTTTCATGCCCTCAAGGCAGTCTATCCGGTAAATCCGGTCAGTCTCAATGGATGACGGTATCTTCATGCACTCCTCTGTATCTATCTGGTATGTTCCCACTCATCAGATTTATGAGGTATGATTTGGGGTGGTCTGCCCACAAAGGAAAGTGCAAGTATTTTCAGGAGAAATATTTATACAGGTGAGAATATCTCAAAGGCAGTGTTTCAGAGACGGTTGAGTGGTCTGGAAGAGGAACGTGAACTTCTCGAAGAATATCCGGTGGATGAGTATGCTGATATTGTCTGCGAGACTGGTTTTGCCTGTACCTGCTGTGGCCGCTGCTGCACGAAGGCAGTCAATGATCATGTCTTTTTACTGGATGAGGATGTGCGCCGCATCAGAGAGGCACACCCGGATGTAGTGGTGCCTGCACCATATTTTGAGGCGTGTGACCAGAATGGGCGGTTCTTTGTCTCCGGGTATGCCCTGAAGACAAAGGACGGTAACGTCTGTACGTTTCTGAATGAATCCGGGCGGTGTCGTATCTATGCAGATCGTCCCCTGATCTGCCGTGTCTACCCATATATGCTGCACCGGGAGGCAGATGCATCCGGAGATCTCCGCGTGTGCCATATATCCGGCCTCAATACCCATGGCGAATACAATGTAGCCATGACTTCTGGAGAGGCGTCAGCAGTGGCAGAAGAGACTACCCGCTACGAAAAGGCGTATCTGGATCAGCAGATTGCATTCTTCCGGGCACTAATTGCTCTTTTTGAAAAAGAAGGGCTCCGGTATGTCCGCCGGACGTATGACCTTGCGATGCGGGACTTCTGCCATGGTAATGCAGTACCTGTCATGGTCTTCTGTGATGGCCGGTTTGAAGAAACGGTTGTCTCCCGGGATATGTATTAACCTGTATGATAGCAGGTACATGCATCCTTTTTTATCTGCCACTCTGATGTATGTATACAGATGAGTAACCATTCACGCCTGGGGAAGATTAGCCTCTTTGTAGTCCTCGTTGCGGGTATTTTTGGCGCCCTGAATTATGGCGAGGAGATCCTGCAGTTTGTACCGTCCGGGAAGACGTAACGGATGATACCGGGAGCAACCGATTTATCTTCCCTTTCCACTGCCTTGGTCAGGGAGAGATGGTAACCGTGTATACCGGGATGGGTGCACCGGCCACCGATGTGCTCTACTGGGGGTGTGCACAGGACGTATGGAATAATGACGGAGACACACAGCGTACCTGTATGAACCCGGCGGACAGCTTTTGTCATCTTTACGCGTCACCGCTGCTGCCTGAAGAATACTTTCACCCTGCACGGCAGGTGTTTTTGAACAGAACCGGACAATTAACAAGTGGGGATGAGGACACCCCCATTCAAAACCTCTGCATGCGAGGGGAATTCACCGCTTATCAATTCCTCCCGTATGATTAAGTCTGCTCCAGACTTCCAATTCACAACTATTTTCTTTTTTTCTATGAATTGTTCTGAATAGAATCCAGGGGTGATTCCGGATGTATACGTCCGCTGGAATCCTGTGTGTATTTATAAGTATGAAATGTATTTCGGATGGTATTGTGAAAATGGCTTAACCTTTGAATTGTATGAAATGAAGGTGAACGGTGATATGGGTCTGACACTATGTGTATGCAAAAGTGACTCTGGGGAAAAAAGAGAACGAACGACCCATTCGGGCCTGATTTAAATTCTGAACAGAATCTGTAGGTTACATGACTCGGCTTCAAAGAAATCTTTGCAGAATTCAGCCATGATCTCCGGAGGGTATTCCTTGCAGCTGAAGATATCGAGGTATGCCGCGTTTGTTTCATTGGCAAAGTGGCCGGATATCAGTGAAGTTTCAATAAGCTGGGTCATGGAATATCCGGCAACCCGATCAGTTGGACCGAAATGGACGACCTGCGTCTCACCAAATCGTTTCATATCAATGAGTTCACATAGCTCTGCTACGAATTCTCGAATCTGTTCTGCATCCCGGATGATATCCGGATTACATTTCTTGAGGTCGACTGCGGTCGCAAGACCCCAGGCATCCGACTCTCTGAACTGTCTGATGATTGCATCATCAGATGTGGATACTACTGTTACCTGTTCCATGTCTACTCCGACATAATGTTGTATCAATACATGATTTAATTGAAGATTTAATGGTTTGGATGGGTATAATCGTGCCAAAATCCATTTGTACAGATTATTTGCGTTTAAATTAAAAAAAATGCCTTAAAACTTTTATTTTCAAAAATTATCCAATAATCAGCAGTTTTAAATTTTAAATTGTATTATGATTTTATCTAAATATATTTGATTTTGCCATAAATGAACCAGGTACGCCCCATGGTGTTTTAAAATACCTGCAGCAGACGGGTGATACAGGTGGGTTCCTGAATTAATCTGCGCAAATCACAGTGTGTGGTGTGAGCATTTGTGGTCCATTTTATGGGTTTTCAGGGGTGACTCCCGGGAGGTGCCGCACAATAGGAACATATGAGTAATAAATGAGGGGTGGGGAAAAATTCAGAAGATATGCACAGACTGTGCCATAACGGTAAGATATACTGTGCCACCTATTTCAGCTCCAAGGGAGCACCATCCCTGCCTGGTAACTGCGGCAATGAATGGTAGTCCGGTATCAACGCTTATTCTTACCATTGACCCGTTATCTGCAACATCGGTGATGGTACCCGCAAAGGAATTCCGTGCAGTGGACGCTAATTTTGTGCAGGAAACCATGATGTCTTCCGGGCGAATGGTAGTCGTAACATTCGTATTTTCTGTGCAGAGGGATGAACAGATGAGATGGGGACCATCCGCTCCTTTCACGGTGACCTCAGAAAGGCCGTCTGTTATTTTGCAGGTGCCTTGGAAGATGTTCTGAACACCAACAAATTCCGCGATAAACTCAGAATTTGGGTGCCTGAATACCTCGTCTGGTGTCCCAACCTGCATTATCTTCCCCTGGTGCATCACTGCCACCCGTGAGGCAAGGGAGAAAACTTCCTCAAAGTTATGCGTGATATGGATGATTGTTGTCTTGTATGCAGCATGCAGGCGTCTCAGTTCAATCCGGAGACGTTCACGTGTCTGCCCATCAAGAGCACTCAGGGGTTCGTCCAGTAGGAGAACAGATGGCTCAAGAACGATGGCCCGTGAAATCGCTGCACGCTGCTGCTCTCCACCGGAGAGGGTACTGGGGTAGCGATGGAGGAGATGTCCAATCCCGAAAATATCTGATATCTCTGCTACTTTCCCTGCAATCTCATCGGCAGGCAATTTCCGGTTTTTCAGGCCGAATCCGATGTTTTCCGCAACCGTAAGGTGGGGAAAGAGCATGTAGTCCTGATAGACCATGGTGATGTTGCGTTCACGCGGTGGCATAAAGGTTACATCCCTTTCATTGAGGGATACGGTGCCTGAGTCCGGGGGGTATATCCCTGCTATGGTTTCCAGAAGAATGGTCTTGCCGGCGCCGGTTGGCCCGATTATGACAAAGTACTCTCCGTCTTTGACTGTGAGGGAGACATCGTCCAGAATGAACTCACCGAGATCTTTTGATATATGTTCTATCGTTAGCATGATGTTCACCTGTTTTAGAATTTAGCCGACCCGCCGAAGTATTCGAAGACATAGAGGGATACCAATGAAATCACCATAAGAATGATTGCAGCAGATATTGCCATTTCCAGTTCACCGCATGACATGTTCAGAAAAAGTGAGATTGGCAGTGTCTCGGTTTTCATGCGTGTTGCTCCGGCAATCATCAGGGCAGCACCAAATTCACCGATGCCTTTTGCCCAGGTAATAACAGCGCCTGCAAGAAACCCGTTGATTGCCATCGGAAGGGTCACCCGCCAGATGGCCTGCAGGTTGGTGCACCCGAGGGTGCATGCCACATATTCATAGCGGGGCGAGATGTCAGTGAAGGTGGAGCGCATAATCCGCAGCATGAACGGCATGTTCACGAAGAACTGTGCAATGATGATTCCAAGCGGGGTAAAGACAAAGACAATGCCGATGGATTCAAGGAAATCGCCGATGGGAGTTGTCCCGAAGAAGAGTAATAGTCCCACACCGGCAACAAGTGGGGGCAATGCGAGAGGCAAGTCGAGGATAGTACTCACGAAACTCTTTCCCCAGAAGTCATATCGTGCCAGTGAGTAGGCAGCAGGGACTGCAATGAGGATGCAGAGGAGGGTGGATATGACGGATGTGGCAAGACTGAGGTAGATTGCGAACTGGATCTCCTTTGTCATCAGCGACTCGATCACTGCTGAAGGGGATGGGTGGGTTGCCACAAGGAGCAGCAGGGTGATAATGAAGCCAGCAAGTACAAGGCCCACAGATATGCTGAGTATTTTCACCCAGTTCCGCCTTAAGTCACTTCTCACGATTGGTTCTCTCCTTGTCCCGGAGTCCTTTTGGGGTGGCGTTCCATGCACCGATGTCGTCCATGTGGGTGTTGTCCACCCACCCGTTCTGTACCTCCTCGCGGTGGTCAAACTGATAGACATAGGGTTTGATATCAAGAAGTGGTGTTCCATTCAGGACATCTACCTGCTCAATCTCCAGGATATTGTCGTGCACATCAAGGAGTTTTACGATTGAAAATCCAATGGGATTCGGGCGGTTGAAGTGGCGGATTGCAAAGATGCCACGTTCTTTCTCTCCGTCCAGGAATGGCTTCTGGGTCAGGTTCTTCCCGGTTGCACGGTCAAAGTGATAGAGTAAAATCAGGTGTGAGAATGATTCGATGTCCTGGAGTCCTTCTGCAAATTCCTCAAATACTTCCACTTTTCCCCGTGACGGGTTGAATATGCCCTGAATTGGGGTGTTCTCATGTTCTGTGTGTTCGGAGTGGATAATGCCAATTGGTTTGAATATAATGTCTGTCATGTGATATTCCTCTTTCCTCATTTTTTGATTGGTTTGATCTTAAAAGATGATGGATACCTGCGGGTTCTGCAATGAGATTTTTGCGGTCATTGTGTGAATGGAAATGCTCCGCAAATTTCGTTTGATTCTCAGGCTCTGCAGATATCCTGGCGAATTATTCCTGTAATTTCGAAAAAAGGGATGGTTCAGGCATCCCCGTATTTTGCCGATGGGTATGTCTCAAATCCGTGTTTTACATAGATGGCTTTTCCCTCATCGGATGCGATGAAATCAGCAAATGCCTTTGCTTCTGCCGGTTTGTCGGAGAATGACAGGGTAGCCACCGGGACGACCTTGACGAATCCTTCTTCCAGGGGGATGTCCACATGTTCGACATTGGAGCCGCCGAGGAGATCCTCCCAGATAATGGCAGCGTCGGCCTGATCCATGTTCATGTAGACGACCAGTTCATTCACCGTGGCGGTCCGGACAATTACGTTATCCTGCAGGTCTTCCCAGAGTCCTGCCTTCTCATAGATCTTTTTGGTGGCCTTTCCGGCTGCATTGCCCATTGGTTCACCGATGGCGACTGTCACGCCATCTTCAGTGAGGTCTTTGAGGCAGGTGATATTTTTCGGGTTGCCGGGTTTGACCGCAAAGGCGAGTATATGATAGATGACGTCTTCGCTTTCGCTAATAAATCCCTTCTCAACAGCAGCATCAAGATATGCACGTGCACCGGGCATGTAGCAGTCTCCTTTGCCGAGCAGTTCCATCTGGGAGAGCAGTTGTGCTGATCCGGCGTAGGTGTACTGGATCACGGTGCCTGTTTTCTCCTCATATACCTGTGCGATCTCATCCATTGGTTCACGCAGTCCTGCGCCTGAATAGACAATAAGTGATTTTTCTTCATTGGTTATCTGTCCTGCATCGTTTGCAGGTGCTGCATCAGAGGTGCATCCGCATACCATGCAGAAGCAGAGTGCTGCTATGATGGCAACAAATGCCCAGCAATTTTTACTCATGTGAGTAATAATTGGGCGTGATTTTTTAAATGTGGTGAGTTTTCTTGTGAGGTTGGTCAGATTAAGTTAACCTGAATATTTAATGGGTTGTGCCTTTCTTTTTTGGTTTGAGGGCGGGTTGCACGTTTTTTGGTATGTGGGGGCTATTGGGTGTCTGTCTTCATCGAAACCAACGCGCGTAGGGTGGTTGTGGGCATGACCGCCTGTTTGGTGTCCCAAATCGTAAAAAAAAAGAAAAAAAAGATTATGCATTCTCATACTTTGCACAAGGGTATGACTCAAACCCGTGTTTCACAAAGATGGCCTTTCCATCATCGGATGAGACGAATTCTGCAAATGCCTGTGCATCGTCAGGGTTTTCTGAGAATGAAAGTGTGCCGATGGGAATAACTTTGATGAATCCTTCGTCAATCGGGATGTTGACCTTTACCAGATCTGAGTTGTCCAACAGGTCTTCCCAAATGATCGCAGCGTCTGCCTGGCCCATGTTCATGTAGACCATGAGTTCATTGACGGTACCGGACTGCACTACGATGTTGTCCTGAATGTCTTCCCAGTAGCCGGCGCTCTCCAGCATCTTCTTTGCTGATTTGCCGACGGCAGGACCGGTTGGTTCACCGATTGCAACGCGGACACCTTCATTGGTCAGGTCTGCAAGAGTGGTAATGTTCTTCGGGTTTCCGGGCGCCACAGCGAGGGCAAGCACGTGGTAGATGGTCTTTTCGCTGGAGTTGATGAATCCTTTCTCGTCTGCAGAGTCGATGTACGACTTTGCACCGGGCATGTAGCAGTCGCCTTTCTGAAGAAGTTCAATCTGTGAGAGCAGCTGTGCAGAACCACTGTACGTGTATTTGATTTCAGTGCTGGTCTTTTCTTCGTAGACCTGTGCAATTTCATCCATTGGTTCACGAAGACCAGCGCCGCAGTAGACGATAAGGGATTCAGCGGATTCAGTTTCTCCTGCAACTGGAGTGGTGTCTGCACCAACAGAGGTCTGGCCGTCGGCAGGTGTGGCATCGGATGTGCATCCGCAGACCATACAACAGGCAAGTGCTACGGTGAGGAGCACTGCCAAGAGATAGTTTCTACTCATATGTTTTAATCTGTGGTTTCTGGAATAAAAAGAGGGTTGACTTGCATTTATGTTAATTTAATGTGATTGATTGTCTTACATCGCATTTATTTTTTTATATTCTGTTATACCGAAAGCGCATTTATATGTACAATATATCCCGTGATTCTTTCCCAACATGTGTGCCCAGTGTGTGAAATGTGATGGATATATTGTCGTATTCTTATTTACCTCTGATTTTATCTCCAAATTACTGTAGAATACTTTTTAGATATCCTTATTGCCATGAGATTACCTGAACTCAACTGATGACGATTGAAGGGAATGTCAGAGATCTGCGGAGGAAAAGAATAACTTTTGCATCCATGATTGCGGTTCTGCTGCTTGTAAGTGTATGCATATGTGGATGCACGACTCCTTCAGCTGAAGATAGTGATGAGACCGTTGGGATGTCAGAGACTGCAGGGATGAAAGAAGAGATTGGTCGTATCATCTCACAGGATACATATCAGTTCTCCTCCTGGGGAATGATGGCACGGGACACGGATTCCGGTGAGGTTCTCCTCTCGTTGAACGGTGACGAGCTCTTCACTCCGGGTTCAACGACAAAAGTGTTCACTGTTGCAACGGCACTTGATGTCCTCGGGCCTGACTACCGGTTTGTGACACCAGTGTACAAAGTCGAAGATAACCTAATTCTGGTTGCATCAGGTGACCTTGCGATGGGGGGGAGGGCCGCCCCTGGAGACACCCTTGAATATACAAATATGGATCATGTGGATGCCGGGGCATTTTCCCAGTGCATTCTTGTAGAGGCAGATCCCCTTGCCGGGCTGACGGCTCTCGCAGAGCAGGTCGCAGCGTCAGGTGTTTCTGCTGTCGGGGATGTGGTAATCGATACCCGCCTCTTCCGTGAGACAAGTCTGATGGATAAGGCAATTATCACCCCGATTGTGGTGAATGACAACCTGATCGATGTGACAATTGTGCCGGGGGCACCCGGTGAACCGGCAAAGATTGACTGGAGGCCAAAGTCCTCGGCATATTCCCTCACAAATCATGTGGTCACCGGATCTGTTGGATCGGAGATGTCGGTATTGGTGCCTGATTACACCGGTCAGCAACTGATTGATGTGACCGGTTCCATCCCTGCAGACGTCGGGACACTGAATCTGATCTCAACTGTTCTGGTTCCGTCTTCGTTTGCACGCAGCCTATTTATTGACGCACTGGAGAATGCAGGCGTTACGGTTGATGCACCGACAACAGGGGACAATCCTGATGATAAGCTTCCTGAAACGAGTGTATATGAAGCAGAAAATGAGGTTGCAGAACTGACCTCTTCACCGTTTTCAGAGTATGCAAAAGTGACTCTCAAGGTCAGCCAGAATCTTTATGCAGATTGCCTTCTGGGAATTATTGCCGCCCATGAAGGATATGAAATTATTGCCGCCCATGAAGGATATGATACGGTCGATGGAGGGTTATTTGCCGAAGGAATATATCTTGAGTCAGCAGGTGTTAATCCGGATACCCTTTTCCTCGGGGACGGGGGAGGGAGTATCATAAATCGTATAAGCCCGCTTGCGGGAACTACGCTCGCTGCATATGTTGCCAAGACTGATAATTTTGATGTACTGAAGGATTCCATGCCGGTGCTGGGAGTGGACGGAACCCTTGCAACAGGGGCAGAACCAGGTGATCCGGGATATGGGGAGATTCATGCTAAGACAGGAACATCTGTTGCAGAAGATCAGTGGAACCGTTTGTTTGTTTATTCACGTGGACTTTTGGGTTATATGACCACAGAAAACGGGACCAATGTCACCTTTGCCATCTATGTCAATAATGTCCCCGGGCTTGAATCGATGGATGACCTGCAGGGAGTTGTCGGAGATGTGAATGATGTTGCGGTTGTGATGTATATGTATCTCTGAGCAGCTTTGGAAAATGTATGAATTTGTGGGGGGTTGCGCCCCTCCCATGAATTGATTTATTTCGTCTTTTATACCCATCTGTATCTGTCATATGATGATGGAATTCAGAAAAAAAACGGATGCCATGGTGATGTGGTGAGAAAAAGAGGAATTTGTTTTGACGCATCTTAGATGAGACTGAGTATCTCTTCAAAAGATGCATTTTTGGGAACCCATATGAAATTGCCGGTGAAGTTCAGGCCGTCTGTTTCCCTGAGTTCATCCAGTGCATATACTTTGGGCCCGTGCTGGTAGTCCGCCTCTTGGGACCGCCATGCCGGATAACCGGATTCCTCAACATTTTCGTTTATTGGATCGGTAATGAGACCGTTTGAATATTTTACCACAAGCATTCCGGTGAGGGCCTGCCACTCATTTATCCGTGGGTCAGTTTTAACAGAGAATAAGTCCTGGAGTTGATCCCCACATGGTATGGGCTGGATGAAACCATTCCTGTTAATCCTTGCCAATTGCCACACCGTTCTGGGCTCATATGTTTCTGCAGAACCTACAACCAGTAGCCAAAAAAGGCAATCCATCTCTATTTTGATCAATGGCTAATTATCAAAACGTATTTTCGATTCATAGATTTCATTCGCAAAAATATCCTTCAATATGCAAATGAGTAATCAAAAAAGCTTCAATATGCTGATATGGGGATTCGAACCCCAGTCGTCGGCGTGAGAGGCCGACATGATTGGCCGGACTACACTATATCAGCAATGTAGTAATGCCTACTAAGATGGGTCGGATTCGTACTTAAATATACGTATTTGATATTTGAGTTATGGCCGATCCGGCTGAATCAGATGATCCGGCCGGCCCGCTGATGGGCCATTGGTTCCTGTCTGTTCCCTCCTGTAAAACACCTCCCTTCCCGCAGGGGCGAAATGCTTAATGACTGGCGGGGATATCAACACACAGGAGGGGTTGTGTGCCATTCCAGGAGATCATCCATATCCAGGAGGCAGAGGCAGCGGCGCTTGCGGCAATTGAACGGGCACGCACAGAGGCGGATGCCCACATCAGTCAGGCCCATGCGGATGCGCAGGTGAAAGAAGCAGACGCCAAAGAGCGGGCCAGGGCTGAAGTGGTGACCCGGATCGCCGCTGTGGAAGAAGAGGCAGCAGCAGAAGCGGAGAGGATTCGTGCGGCGGCAGAAGAGGAGATTGTGTTTATCCGGGAAGCGACCGATGCCAGGCTCGATGAGGCCATTGCCTTCGTTGTCGGGGAGGTGATCGGGCATGATCAGACCCGCTGAGATGGTCAGACTCACGGTAGGGGTGCACACCGCCGGACGGACTGAGATGGTCGCCGCCCTGCACGAGGCAGGGGCCGTTGAACTACGATCGGTTGCTGATGAAGAGCGTCTTCGGGAGCTTGTCACCCCGTGCCACCGATCATCGGGCGTCCCTGATATTGCAGCAGCCAGGTCCCGTCTTGAGCGGACCGTTGAAATTCTTGCAGCGTTCATTCCGGAAAAAAATACGGTTGTCGCGCTCTTTTCCCGGCCACCCGACACAAAAATAGCATTTCCGGTCACCGATACCGCGTCTGCCCTTGAAGAAGCAGCCCGGTTCTCAGAAATAACAGAGACAATACTCGCCCTGCATACCCGTGATATTGCCACAGCAGAACGCCTTGGACGGCTGGATGAGGAAGAGGAAATGCTTTCCCTGCTGCTTCCGTTTGGCATTGAACCCGGGCGGTTGGGGGGGGCAGGCCTTCTTGAGGTGCGGGCCGGTATCATCCCGACGGGTGTTTGTGCAGACATTGAGCGTCACCTGAAAGAAGAGATGCCTGAGCTCGCTGCGTCATTTCTTCTCTGTGGGGTTGGAGACCGTCTGGCAACTGTTGTTACCATTACGCACCCTGATGTGTCAGCAGATGTCGACCGGGTGCTTCGTGCACTCGCATTCCGGGAGTTTACCCTGGAGACGACTGAAGGCACGGCATCGGCAGGCATCACCGCCATACATACCGAACGAACCCGGCTCCGGCAGGAGCAAACAGAGATTCATGCCTCCCTTAAAGAGCTGGGCCGAACCCATTTCACCCGACTTGAGGCGATGGCAGAGGAGCTGGCCATCATGCGGGATCGTGAGGATGCCGCCCCTCTGTTTGGAAAGGCCGGTTCTCTCATGGTCATGCAGGGATGGGTCAAAACACGTGATTTGCCACGGATACGGGCACTTTGCGACCGTTCGACCGGCTGTCTTTCCTTCTGCACCACAGAACCTGCAACAGGTGCAGTGCCGTCGGCCTTTGATCATCCCCGCTGGCTGGCGCCGTACGGGTTTCTCACCGCCATGTTCGGGATGCCCGCATATGGCAAAATTGACCCCACACTCTTTCTTGCACCGGTACTCGTCCTCACCTTCGGCCTTATGCTCGGCGATGCCGGGTATGGCATCCTTCTCTTTCTCATTGCAGCGTTCCTCCTCCGCGGGGTGGGGCATTCGCAGGGAACCACTCGTGACCTTGCAATCGTCCTCTGTGCCTGTGGTGTTGCGGGCACGGTATTTGGCCTTCTCATGGGGAGTTTCTTTGGCAATCTGCCCGCCTTCTTCGGCATCACCCTGCCGTTTACGGTCATCGAACCCCTGAATGATCCCCTCTCACTCCTCCTTTTGGCACTTGCCATCGGCATCGCCCACCTCAACCTCGGTTTTGCGATTGCTGCATCAGAACATCTCCGGTGTGGTGAACGCCGACAAATGCTCAATTCTGAATGCACCTGGTTTCTGCTTCAGCCCTGTGCAGCAGTTCTCATTCTCTCGTTCTTTGGGTGGGCCACATTCTCATCCTTTGTCACCACACTTGCCTGGGTCGGTGGTGTGGTTGCTATCATTGGTATCCTGAAAGATAACGGTCCGCTCGGTTTTTTCTCTCTCACCGGCTACCTCGGGGACTGGCTCAGCTATACCCGTATCCTTGCACTTGCCCTTGCCACGGGCGGCATTGCAATGATGATCAACATCCTCTCGGGGATGATTATGGGAATCGGCCCGGTCTTTTTTATCGTTGGCATTCTCTTTGCTGTTGCCGGGCATGCGGCAAACCTGGTCCTCCAGTGCCTTGGGGGATTCATCCATGCACTCCGCCTCCAGTATGTAGAGTTTTTCGGGCGGTTCTTTGACGCAGGCGGGAGAGCGTTTTCCCCCTTTGCAGCACAGCGGACACATACGATGCCGCAGGAGGAATGCGATGGTCGTTGATGCAGGCACCATTCTTGCCGTGACCGGAGCCGGTCTTGCCGTCGGTCTCTCCGCCATTGGCTCAGGCATCGGTGTCGGCATCGCCGGTGCCACCGGTGCGGGTGTCATCGCGGTCCGGCCGGAGAAGTTTGGGCGGGCACTGGTCTTCCAGGCCGTGCCTCAGACCCAGGGCATGTACGGTCTCCTTGTCGCGGTTCTCATTCTTCTTTCAACCGGTGTCATCGGCGGCGGGGGCGGGGCTGTGCCCCTTCCCCTCGGCCTTGCCGCAGTTGGTGCGGGCCTTGCGACCGGCATCTCCGGCTTTTCGGCGATTGGGCAGGGCATTGCGGCATCCGCAGGCATTGCCGCCACCGCCGAGCACGACTCTGCAATGGGCAGGAGCCTGATTTTTGCCGTCATCCCGGAGACGCAGGCGATATACGGCCTCCTGGTTGCCATTCTCATCATGGCCTTCAGTGGACTTTTGACCGGAGATGCGGCGGCGACCGAAGCGACCGGCCTTGCCGCCATCGGATGCGGTCTTGCAGTGGGCATCGCCGGACTCTCTGCCATCGGTCAGGGCATCGCCGCTGCGGCGGGGTCTGCCGCCTCTGCCGAGCATGAAGAGAGCTTCGGCAAGAGTCTGGTCTTCTCCGTGATACCGGAGACGCAGGCGATATACGGCCTCCTCGTTGCCATCCTTATCATGGCCTTCACTGGCATGATTGCCGGAGAACCGACCCGAAATCTTGCCATCGGCTTTGCCGCCATCGGATGTGGGTTTGCCGTCGGGCTTGCCGGCATATCTGCCGTCGGTCAGGGCATTGCCGCTGCGGCGGGCACCGCGACGACCGCCGAGCATGAAGAAAGCTTTGGCAAGAATCTCGTCTTCTCGGTGATACCGGAGACGCAGGCGATATACGGCCTCTTGGTTGCCATCCTGATCATGGTCTTCACCGGCATGATCACCCATGATGTCACCGCCACCCTTGCCGCCGGGTTTGGCGCCATTGCCTGCGGGTTTGCTGTGGGCTTTGCGGGTATTTCCGCCATCGGCCAGGGCATCGCGGCATCCGCAGGCATTGCCGCCACCGCTGAAAACGAGGAGATGTTTGGGAAAGGGTTGGTCTTCACCGTCATCCCGGAGACGCAGGCGATATACGGCCTCCTGGTTGCCATCCTGATTATGGCCTTCACCGGCATGATCACCCGTGATGTCACGGCAACGGCTGCAGCGGGTCTGGCTGCCATCGGTGCCGGGTTTGCCGTCGGCCTTGCGGGCCTCTCTGCCATCGGTCAGGGCATGACCGCCGCCTCCGGAATCGGCGCCACTGCACAGCGGCGTGAGGCGATGGGAGCAAGCCTCGTCTTTGCCGTAATGGCAGAGACCTTTGCGATATTCGGCCTCCTCATCGCCGTGTTGATCATGTTCGGCATCGGGCTCTTCGGGGGTGCGTGAATGGGCGTGGAGGAGATCATTGCACGAATGGATGCGGATGCCGCCGCAGAAGCCGCCCGGATACGGCAGGCGGCAGCAGACGAGGCCGCCCGTATCCAGCGCGAGGGGGAGGCGGCAGCAGAGGCAACCTATACTGTCATCACCACGGACGGCAGGCGGGAGGCAGTGGCCCGGCAGAGGAGGATTGTCGCACGGGCACGGCTTGCTGCACGGGGCAATGTGCGGAAAACACGGGAGGAGGGGATCGCCCGATGCTTTGCCGGGGCCAAAGAGCACCTCTCTCTCCTGCCCTGCCTGCCAATCTATCCCGATGTGCTGCGTGACCTGATCGCAGAAGGCCGGGAGGTCATCGGGCCGGGAACGCACGAGGTGCTCTTCCGGGAGGAGGATCAGGATGCCGCAGAAGCGGCACTTGCGGCATTCCCGGATGTCAGCGCTGCCCTGCTGCGTGAAACAACGACCGACCGCAGCGGGGGCGGCATTGTCATCACCTGTGGAATGCACCGGTGCGACCAGCGGTTCTCCGCCAGATGCGAACGAATGCGGGAGTGTTTGACCCGAAAAACAGCGCAGATACTCTTTGGTGGCCATGACTGACCTCTCCCTCTCATCCCTCTTCTCCGGTCTGCTCTCCGGGGACAGTGCAACCGCACTCCTCGTTGCGGCCATTGCCATTGTGATCCTCATCAGTCTGATGCTCGCGGCATCGGCCGGATACTTCCGTATCATTCTGAATATTGCCGTCTTCGCCCGGCCGGATGCACGGGTGCGGGCGATAGGCAATCCGATGGTGGACCCGGTGACGGCGGCAGTCGTGCGTGAGGCACATACCCTGCACGACCTCTTTGACCGCTTCCGGGCCGCCGGCCACCCCTTCCCGGCAGCAGGAGAGATGGACATCGACATCGCAGAACGGGCCATCCGCGGGTACTATTACGGAAAGGTGATGAGCCTCAGTGAGAATGTGCCGGATAGTGTGCGCCACTTCTTTGCAACATACGGGGAGATGCTTGTCGCACGGGAGGCCGCCGGGATCATCATGGGCCGGGCGAGGAATATATCTCCCGCAGACCTTGAGCAGCGGATCTCTTCTGCCGGACCGTTAACACCGGAGCTGGTGCGCAAGGCCGCCCATGCCGCAGGACCTGAGGATGCCCTCAACCGGTTTGCCCAGACACCCTTTGGGCTGGTGCTTGCCGCCGCATACCGTACGGCGGCAGGTGACCCGGCCCGTTTCTCTGCACGGGTGCAGACGGCCCTGCTGGAGCGTCTCTCTCTTGCGGCCAGGAGTGTGGACATCTCCCTCTCACCGCCGGTCACCGAGACCGCGGGCCGGATGATCGATCAGGCAAACATCCGGGCATTACTTCGTGCCCTCTCACTGGGTGTGGAACGGGAGGAGACTGGCCGTCACCTCATCCCGGAGGGGGGGTTTGAACTCACCGGCGACCGATTGGAGCATGCAAGACGGGCCGGTTCCCTGCCGGACCTCATACTGGCACTGGCGGGGACATGGTATGAACCATATCTCTCCCGTTATCCTGAGGCAGTCAAAGATGAGGATATCCCTGTTTTAGAGGCCGCCCTCGACCAGTGCATGCTTGACTCAGTGCGTGCGGTCTCAAACCAGTATCATCTGGAGAGTGGCCCCCTGCTCCGGTATATGGTCGCACTCGGATATGAGGTGCAGAATATGCAGGTGATCGTCGGAGGGGTCGCTGCCTCTCTGCCGCCGGAAGAGATTGCACGACTACTCGTGCTGGAGGAGATAAACGAATGAAGATCATTGCCATCGGTGACTGGATGATGGTGGCCGCCTGCAGGGCAGGAGGTATCGCCGATACCATTCCCTGCCGTGATGCAGAGGAGGCACGCCGTGCCCTCGAAGAGATGCTAAAGCGCCCGGACACCGGTGTCGTCTGTGTGCTGGACCAATATCTGAAAGAGATCCCGATCCCTTCCTCGAAGGGGGCGTATCCGGTTGTCATCAGCATTCCCGGACTGGCAGGCCCGGTCCACGGCGAGGATGCTGTATCTGCCGCGGTCAGAAAGGTCGCGGGCAGGAATATGCCGGGGGCGGGCCCATGACCGGCCGCATCATCCGTATCGCCGGCCCGGTGGTGGAGGCGGACCGTATGCGGGGTGCGCTCATGTATGAAGTGGTCCATGTGGGGGGGGGTGCCCTGATCGGTGAGGTCATCGGCCTCTCCGAGGATGTGGCGACGATTCAGGTGTATGAGGATACCACCGGACTTGCCCCGGGCGAACCGGTGGAGCGAACCGGTGCGCCGCTCTCTGTTGAACTGGGCCCGGGTCTTCTGGGTATGGTCTATGATGGTATACAGCGCCCGCTTCAGGTGATCCGTGAGGAGATGGGTGTATTCATCGTCCGTGGCGCCTCATTCCCTGCTCTTGACAGGAAGCGCACGTATATATTTACCCCGGAAGCAGCACCGGGTGCCGCGGCAACACCCGGCACCGTTATCGGGACCGTGCAGGAGGGCAGGTTTACGCATTCTGTCCTCATCCCGCATGGCATGGAGGGGACCATTGCCTCTGTGGCAGGTGCCGGTGAGTATACGGTAACAGAAGAGATTGCGACTATTCTCAGCACTGACGGAAAAGAATTACCTGTTACCATGCTCCGCCGCTGGCCGGTGCGGGTTACCCGACCGGTTGCAGAGAAGCTGAAACCCGGTGCCCCGCTTATAACCGGTCAGCGGGTCATCGACTCCTTTTTCCCTATCGTCAAAGGCGGGACGGCGGCGGTGCCCGGACCGTTCGGGGCCGGAAAGACCGTGGTCCAGCACCAACTGGCGAAGTGGTCGGATGCGGACATCATCGTTTATGTGGGCTGCGGGGAGCGGGGCAATGAACTCGCAGATGTGTTGCGCCAGTTCCCTGCCCTTACCGACCCGAAGAGCGGCGAGCCCCTGATGGAAAGAACCGTCCTTATTGGCAACACCTCGAATATGCCGGTGGCCGCACGGGAGGCCTCGGTGTATACTGGCATCACCATTGCTGAATACTACCGTGACATGGGCTATGATGTGGCCCTGATGGCTGACTCCACCTCCCGCTGGGCAGAGGCGATGCGGGAGATCTCCGGGCGTCTGGAGGAGATGCCGGGCGAGCACGGATATCCGGCTTATCTCGCCTCCCGGCTGGCCTGCTTCTATGAACGGGCAGGCCATGTCCGGGTGCTGGGTCCGTCCGGGAAGGCGGGATCAGTCTCGGTCATCGGTGCCGTCTCACCGCCGGGCGGGGATTTCTCCGAACCGGTCACCCAGAACACGCTCCGGGTCGTCCGTGTATTCTGGGCACTGGATGCAGACCTTGCCCATGAACGCCACTTTCCCGCGGTCAACTGGCTCACGTCCTACTCCCTCTATCCGGACGCTGTGGAAAGATGGTGGAACGAGCATGTGGGGGACCAATGGGGGGAGATGCGCAGAAGCATGATGGCCATTCTCCAGAAAGAGAGCGAGCTTGAGGAAATTGTCCAGCTGGTGGGGCCCGACGTGCTGCCGGAGGACGACAAACTCTCCCTGCATATCGCAGAGTATATCCGGGAGTCATTTCTGGTCCAGTATGCCTTTGACCCGGTGGACACCTTCTGCGCCCCCGATAAGCAGTATATGATGATGCAGCTCATCACCGATTACGCCTGTTACGGGAAGGCGGCAGTGGCAGGTGGCATGCAAGTCTCTGTGATTGCAGCTCTGTCGGTAGCAAAACGCCTGCTGCGTCTCGGTGCGATTCCGGATGCCGACTTCCGGGAGTATTTTGAGGAGACCGAACGCCGGATGAAAGACGCATTCCAAAACCCTGGCGGAGAGAGCACATGACCTCGCCCGCACGGGAGTACACCTCGGTCGTCCGGGTGGCAGGCCCCCTGATGGCGGTCTCCGGTGTCGGTGATGCAACATACGGCGAGGTGGTGGAGATACGCCTGCCCGACGGCGAAAAACGTATGGGAGAGGTGCTGGAGAGCCGTTCTGACCTCGCCATTGTTCAGGTGTTCGGCGGGACACAGGCACTTGACACCGAGATCACGTCGGTCAGGTTTACCGGATATCCAATGCGCATGGTCGTCAGTCCCGATATCATCGGCAGGGTATTCGACGGGTCCGGCGCACCGACTGACGGCGGCGGGCCGGTGATTCCCGGAACGGTGATGGACATCGCCGGATCAGCGGTCAACCCGACCGCCCGTGCCTACCCCGAAGACTGTATCGAGACCGGCATATCGGCAATCGACGGCATGAACACCCTTGTGCGGGGTCAGAAACTGCCGATATTTTCCGGTGCGGGACTGCCACATTCCATGCTTGCCGCCCAGATCGCCCGGCAGGCCCGTGTCCTGAGAGACCATGAGGAGTTTGCCATCGTCTTTGGCGCGATGGGAATAACCAATGAAGATGCACAGTTCTTTCTGGATGAGTTCGGGGATACCGGTGCGCTGGAACATGCGGTGCTCTTCATCAACCGTGCCGATGACCCCGCCATTGAGCGTATTATCACCCCCCGCCTTGCCCTGACCACCGCGGAATATCTCGCCTTTGACCGCGGGATGCATGTCCTTGTCATCCTTCAGGACATTACCTCCTACTGTGAGGCACTGCGTGAGGTCTCCGCCGCCCGTGATGAGGTGCCGGCCCGCCGGGGGTATCCCGGATATATGTATACTGACCTCGCCTCCATCTTTGAACGGGCCGGGCGTATTTATGGCAGAGACGGATCAATCACCCAGCTGCCTATCATCTCCATGCCGGATGACGACATCACCCACCCGGTGCCGGATCTGACCGGCTACATCACCGAGGGGCAGATCGTCCTCTCCCGTGATCTCCACCGCAGGGGTATCTATCCACCCATTGACGTGCTCCCCTCCCTCTCCCGCCTGATGGCCGGGGGTATCGGAGAGAACAAGACCCGCAAAGATCACGGGGCGGTCTCGGACCAGTTGTATGCCGCTTATGCAAAGGGGAGACGTCTGGAAAGCCTTGTCACCGTCATCGGTGATGAGGGGCTCAGTGAATCTGACCGGCGCTACCTTACGTTTGCCACACGGTTCGAGCGTGAATACATTGGGCAGGGACGTGCCGGGGGGCGCACCATTACCGAGAGCCTTGATGCCGCATGGGACCTCCTCTCCCTCTTCCCGGAGGAAGAACTCAACCGTATCCCGACCGACCTGATAGAGACCTATCGTGGAGGTGAGAGCGAGTGAGCAGGCAGAAAATGCGGGGTGTCCGGCCCACCCGGATTGAGCTTTTGAAGATCAAAAAACGGATCGTGGTCGCAGAGAAGGGGCATGAACTCCTGCAGGAGAAACTGGATACGATGGTGATGGAGTTCTTCCGCCTCCGGGAGAGCCGCGACGGTCTGCGCAGAGAGACGGAGGCGGCCTTTGCTGTGGCATACCTACCTCTGCAGCGTGCCGTAATGCTCATGGGCCAGCGCGGGCTGGAAGAAGCTCTCTCTCTGACGAGCCCTGCTGAAGAGATTGATATGGGCACCGTCACTGTGATGGGCACCCCAGTGCCCGCGATTACGCTGCCCGAACCCTTCCGTGACTGCCGGGAGCCGGGGTATCCGCTTGCCCTGCCGTCCGCTCATCTGGATGTGGCATACCACCAGTGCGAACAGGCGGTGAAGGCCACCCTCCACCTTGCGGAACTGGAAGGATCTCTCGTGCGTCTGGCAGACCAGATCGTTGTGACACGGAGGCGGGTCAATGCCTTGGCAAACATCCTGATTCCCTCACTGTATGACACCGCCGCCTACATTGAGGACTATCTGGAAGAGATGGAACGGGAAGACATCTTCCGGAGAAAACGGGCGAAGCAGTCCCGTTCCGGAGGGCTCCTCCTGTGAGTGCTGAAGATTACGGCCGGATCTTTGTTCTTCTCTGGGTTGCAGGCGGGGCAGCGTTTGCAATCGGCGGGATTGTATTTCTCCTTGTTCTGGTGTGAACCCGTCCTGTGTATGCCTGCGCACAGGGGGCACTCCCTGTTCCCGTTGCCCTTGCAGGTGGCACTGTTCTGATGATATTTGGGATTTATACAGTGAAGGTGAGTATGAATGCTGGTATTTCTACTGATGCCACCGGCCCTGCGGGGAATTTGTATGCCGCACGTGCTATAACCAGTGCTGCAAATCCCTGTTTTTGGCTTATTTGATGAAGTAAAATCCATCGTGTGGATTTTTCTGACGGCAGGTATTCTGCAGAAAAACCGGTAGATACACTACCCATAAGTAGTCTCCCATTGATATGTATAGCAACACCAATGGCCACAATTGAAGAAGAAATCAAACTAATTGAAGACGAAATTCGCAATACTAAATATAACAAGGCGACCTCTGGACATATTGGAAAGCTCAAAGGAAAGATCGCCCGTCTCAAAGATGATGCCGTTTCCCGTGCCATGGCCTCCGCCGGCAGTGGTGAAGGATTTTCAGTGAAGAAATCCGGTGATGGAACCGTTGTCCTCGTTGGGTTCCCATCTGTTGGTAAGTCCACACTCCTGAATAAACTGACCAACACGGAGAGTACGATTGCGGCCTATGCATTCACCACTCTTACGGTTGTGCCCGGTTCTATGGAGCACAAAGGGGCAAACATCCAGATTCTGGATATCCCTGGTCTGATTGCAGGAGCTGCAATGGGCAAGGGGCGTGGTAAGGAAGTGATTGGTGTCGTACGTGGTGCTGATCTCATCTTACTTCTGGGTGATGTGTATAATGAAAAACACATTAATGTCCTCATCAGAGAACTCTATGACGCGGGCATCCGTCTGAACAAGGACAAACCGGACATCACCATATCGAGGCGGGGATACGGGGGTCTCCGGTTCAACACAGTCGGGAATTCGGGCCTCGATATCGATGATATCCGTCCTGTTCTTGCAGATAACAAGATTGTAAATGCTGATATCCTTGTCCGTGGGAATGTGACGCAGGACGACTTTATTGACGCGATGTTTGGAAATCGTGTCTATGTGCCGGCGTTCTTTGCCGTCAACAAGGTCGATCTGGTCGACAAAGAGACCCTGGCTCAGATCGATGCGGATGTAACGGAGCGCTTCGGCCGGGCGCCAATTCTTCTTTCTGCCGTCAGCGGATTCAACATTGAAACTCTCAAAGATGAGGTTTTTGATCAACTGGATTTCATCCGTATCTACATGAAACCGGTGGGCGGCAAGGCAGATATGGTAGAGCCGCTTATCATCCGCGAACCGGCAACTGTAGAGGCGGTCTGTATGAAACTGCACCGTGACTTTGTAGAGAAATTCAAGTATGCAAAAGTGTGGGGGCCATCAGTGAAGCATGATGCCCAGCGGGTTGGCCTGTCGCACAATCTTATTGACGGCGATATTCTGACCCTTGTTACCCGCGCATAATTGTTGTATCAATTATTGTTCTCTTTATTTTCTTCATCAACCGGGCTTTTGGTCCCCTGTGCAGTTATTGCATCCCTGAGAACATGCAGGGGTGCATCTGTTTTTATTCCCCGTCCATCGTAATGGGTCCGTGATGCCTGGTATCCTGCATCACGAATGGTTGCAATGACATCGTCTGCAGGAGACGGTGAGATGTGCCAGTGTTTGGCAAGTCGGTGATAATTATAGAATGCTGGTGTGGGAAGTTCCTGATCCAGGATTGTGACCAGCCGTGCGAGTATACTCTCTCCCATGTCATCTGCATCCAGGTCCACTGCCAGCTGAGAAAGGACCTCATGATTATTGATGGGGCCGACCCAGAGGGGTCCAATCCTGCTCATTTTTGCACCACATTCCGGGCATTCCTGCACGGATGGAAGTAAGGCAGTCTCTGTCATACGCCATGGACATGCGGGGCATTGGTGAATATACCCGATGTTTTTGAGTGCCTTGTCTCCCCTGCCTGCACCACGTGTCATGCGTAGATGGAGGCGGACGAAGTGCTCCCGTGCAAAGCAGAAGAGTGGTTCAATGCCGCGGTCGTATTTTACCGTCTCACGCACGACAAATCCCAGAAGTATGCGCAGGCCAACTTCGCTATGGTATTCAGTATTCATAGGACGGGCGCCGTATCGGCGTATGCCTGCCTTCAGGTGTGCCCCGCAGAGGGGTGCGGTATCAGTTGCGGTGACAAACAGGTAATGGCGTGCGCTCGTTGCAGCGATATCCACAAATGGTGCGGGCGTGCCAAACGGATCCAGGTCAACAACATCAAACCGCTGTCTCAGCATCACTGCTCTGCAATCCTCTTCAGTGACGGTGATCTCATTTTCCGGATACATGGCCGCATTCTTTCGGATAAGTGCCGCTGCCTCCGGGCTGTAATCATTAATCGTGACCGGGATGCCACATTCATGTGCTACCCTCAGTCCACGGACACCCGATGCTGCCATTGCATCAAAGTATGATGATACATCCAGCTGACGGAGGAGGTAGTTCGTGCTGTCACGGTTCAGCCGCATCCGGTCATTAAAGAAAACCGCCGCACTTCCGGGTGGGAATGAACTGTTCTCGTCCTGTTCCGGTATGAAAAACCGGGTAATCCCTTCCATAACCTCTCTGTCGCTCATCGTTCCAGAAGCGTGGTGGTTCGGAAATCTTATACCTTCTGATGATGAAGGTTATAGGCACGTATGGGCTTGTGGCCTAGTCTGGATAGGGCGTTAGCCTCCTAAGTTAATGATCAGGGGTTCAAATCCCCTCAAGCCCGTTCTTTATTTTTTTGTTTTAACAAATTTAATCCGAAATGAATCGTATATGATTTTCATACATGAGTCTTCGCGGATATCTGCAGATCATACGCCCTGTCAATGCGCTTGTCGCAGGCATTGCCGTCCTGCTTGGAGTGCTTGTCGCAGGAGTGGGGCTGACTCCTGTCATGCTCCTGCTTGTTTTGGCAGTATTCTGCATTACCGGCGCGGGAAATGCGGTCAATGACTATTGTGACCGTGGGATTGATGCCATCAACCGTCCGGAACGCCCGATTCCTTCCGGTGCCGTTAGTATCGGGGGCGCTGCTCTCTATAGTGCTGTTCTTTTCCTCTCCGGCATCATCTGTGCAGCTTTTGTCCACCCATTATGTTTTGGTTTTGCCTGTGTCAATTCCATTCTTCTGGTGGCCTATGCAGCCCGGCTGAAAGGTGTGCCTCTTGCGGGAAACCTCGTGGTTTCTTATCTTGCCGGAAGCATCTTTCTCTTTGGCGGTGCCGCGGGAGGTCTGGATGGTATTCTTCTAAACCTCCCACTTGCAGGCATCGTCTTTTTCCCGATGATGGCGCGCGAGATCCTGAAGGATGCGGAAGATATTGAGGGGGACCGGGAGGGGGGTGCCCGTACCCTCCCCATGGTTATCGGTGTCCTCACCTCCTGCCGGGTCGCATCCGTCCTTGCGGCAGGGGCGGTGTTTCTTAGTATTCTGCCCATTGTGCCCTGGTGGGGAGTCTGGTATCTTGTCACGATTGCTCTGGCGGATGTGATAATCCTTGCTGCAGTGGTATCTTCACTCGGGTGCGCCAAGTCTGCCTGTGTCAGGGAATCCGGCGCGACAAAGACACTTAAAACGGGGATGTTTGCTGCACTCGCATTATTTATCTTCTGGGCCCTGGTCGGATGACTCTGTGGCAGAAGCAGAGAGTATAGTTAATAGTCTTTGAAATGGGAAATTAGTTCAATGAAAGTTTACCGGCAGGGAGATAGTTTCATTGCACCAAAGGGATCCTTCTTTGACGGTAATGTGCAAATACCCGGCAATTTTATTGTGGCTCCTGATACCCACTTCTGGGGGCGTCTTGATGTGGAGGGCGCTCTTGAACTTGGTCCGCGTTCTACGGTAGGGGGTGATGTCACCTGTGATAATGCAATTATTGGAAACCAGGTGCGCATCAAGGGTTTCCTCAATGTCCTCGAGAATGTAATCGTCTGTGATGAAGCCCGTATCCGGAGTCTGCATGCAGGAGGGAACATCACTCTGCGCCCCGGTGTGCAGGTGGGGGCTGTCTCCTCTGATGAGACAATCTATGTGTGTGGAAAGATAAAATCCGGAAAACTTACCGGAAGAAACGTAAAAGTGGTTGGAAATGGCCTTTAAGCGGCCGTATCCGTCTCTTCTATTCCAAGCAGTGCCACGTCATAGACGTCCGGCCAGCTCACGGCTGTTTCCACGCAGCCATCTCGCATGGTAACAACACCCATCCCGATGACACCTGCCTTGTCACACATATCGAGACCTTCTTTTACCTCCATCAGGCACCCGATACCGATGATGGCTTTGGGGTGATACTTCTTGAACATCCGCTTGATGAGCGTAGAACCGGGTGCAATCCAGACCTTATATCCGATGTTTTCGAGGTGGTCAATATTATCCCCGATTTCACATCTGCCGCACCGCCGGCAGACAAGCCCTTCGGGGGTGAGATGTGCGGGGCAGTTTGCTGCCCGCATGCACTGTGGAATAAATATTGCACGTTCTTTAACCGGGGTTTCTTCAAATTCTGTTGTGGAGAGGGTATTGTGCAGGTGGATAAAAAAGGCCATCAGTTCCTGATCTTCCAGCCCGAAAAGCCGGCAGAACGCCTTGACCGTCCCTTCTGTCATTACGAGCCCCGACTTGAGCAGGCGTGGGGCATAGAAGTGGCGATTGTGAATGGAGAGGAAGATAATGACGCTCATGATGAGCGGGACGATGATCATGAACAGGAGGAAGACAAGGGTCACTTCCCCGATGAGATAGATCAACTGGTCCCACCATGGCGTCCCGACAACAGCCGTCGGGTCAATATATTCTACACTCATGGTTCAACCCTTTCGTCCTGCTTTGCAAGTTCTGAATATGGCTGCCGAAAGATACCCTTGTCTGTGATGATTGCAGTCACGAGGGAGAGTGGTGTGGCATCAAAGGCAGGATTGACCACATCAACCCCGTCCGGCATCAACTGTCGGTCGCCGCAGATGGCCAGTTCATTACGGGCACGCTCTTCAATGGTTATGTCTGCTTCTGTCTGTGATAAATCCAGAGTGGAATATGGTGCTGCCACATAGAAGGGGATTTTATGGTGGTCTGCACAGACAGCATGCATGTAGGTCCCGATCTTATTGAATACCGCATCCGGGGTGATCCTGTCGGCACCGACAATTACTGCATCGATCATGCCTCTGCGCATCAGATGTGCTGCTGCAGAATCGGGAATTGTTTTGACGGGTATGCCGTCTGCCTGCAGTTCATATGCGGTGAGGCGTGATCCCTGATTCAGGGGACGTGTCTCACAAGAGAGTACAGAGATGTTCTTACCCGCTTCAACGGCAGAGCGGATGACGCCCAGCGCAGTGCCCCATTCGACACAGGCAAGGGCTCCTGCATTGCAGTGGGTAAGGACCGTGCAGGTATCAGGAAGCAGGGTTGCTCCGTTTGCACCAATGCGGTGGCAAAGTGCGATATCCTCTTCTTCGATGGCCTGTGCCTCCCGCAGCGCCGCATCAAATGCGGCCTCAGGTGTCTCTTCCGGTAAGGCAGTCTGCAGCACCCGGTTAATGCCCCAGCCCAGATTGACTGCTGTTGGCCGGGTTGCTCTAAGAAATGCTGCATCCGTTTCTACTGCATGGCAGAATGCCTGGCCTGCCTTTTCATTCTGGTGCGAGAAACAGGAGAGTGCCACTCCGTAGCCCCCGGCAATTCCCAGTGCGGGTGCCCCGCGGACTTCGAGACGCCGTATGCCGTCTGCAAGGCGTGTGACTGACTGTGTCTCCACGGTCACCAGTTCCGCAGGCAGACGTGTCTGGTCGATATATGTGAGGCACTGTGCCTCGGTGTTCCAGGTTATTGTTCGCATATAGGTCTCCTACTCAACAGCGACTGTGTCCAGAAATGCCCTCATTGCCGCCGCTTCTCCCTGCGTCACACTGTCGGGAATATCCTTTGGTGCAACAGCTGCACCGGCGATGTAGATGCCCGGACGAACCGTTTGAACTGGTTCGCACTTTACGTCTTTCTGCTCGAAGAAACCGTTTTCATCCAGTTCGATACCAAATTTTTCTGCGAGTTCTGCTGCTCCGTCTGCGGGTTCAAGGCCCACAGAAAGCACCACCATTTCGGGCTCCAGTTTCTCAAACTCTGATGTTTCGGTGTTTTCAACCGGAATTTCCATGCCATCTCTTGTCCGGATAATTTCTCCGGGCCGTCCTCTCAGGAAGCGAATCCCCAGTTCCTGTGCCCGGGCATAATATTCTTCATACCCTTTTCCGTAGGCGCGGATATCCATATAGCAGATGGTGACTTCGGTATCTGGATTTTTTTCCTTGATGAGAATTGCGTTCTTTATTGCATACATGCAGCAGACGCCTGAACAATATGGACGTTTTTCCGGGATGTCACGGGACCCAAAGCACTGGATAAAGATGATATGGTTTGGTTCTTTTCCGTTTGAAAGACGCTTGATTTTTCCTCCGGTGGGGCCGCTTGCATTGATGAGCCGCTCAAACTCCATACTGGTGATCACATCCGGGTGGCGGAGATATCCGAAGGACGTCTTTTTCTCTGCATCAAAGGTCCGGTAACCGGTGGCAATGACAACAGATGCGACGTTGAGGGTGATTTCCTGTTCCTCCTCCTCGTCATTGTGGAAGATGGCGTCCTTCCCGCAGATGTCATAACAAAGACCACAGTCAATACAGTGTACAGCGTCGCGAATGGTGATGTTCGGGACTGCCTGTGGCTGGGGTCTGTAAATCGCTTTCCTGACACCAATACCCGCATCAAATTCATTATAGACTTCAACCGGACATATTTCGATGCAGTCTCCGCACCCGTTGCAGGTTATTTCATTGACATATCTGGGGTGGCGGGTGGCTGTTATCGTGAAATTGCCGACTTCTCCGGTGATACTCGTGACCTCGGTCAGTGTGTGGAGGATGATATTTGGATTGCGTGTGACATCGACCATCTTTGGAGAGAGAATACACATAGAGCAGTCGTTTGTCGGAAATGTCTTGTCCAGCTGGGCCATGTGTCCCCCGATAGACGGTTCGCGTTCAATCAGGTGTACTCTGACGCCATGGTTTGCGATATCAAGGGCTGCCTGGATGCCTGCCACCCCGCCGCCGATGACTGCCACTTCAGCCATTGTTGGTTTCCCTCCCGAGTTTGACATAGGAACGGGCATTCTCCAGAATATGTTTTATTTGTTCTTCAGATGCTTCCCGTATGACTTTACCGGGCACACCCATCACAAGGGACCGTGGTGGTATCTTTTTTCCTTCCGTCACAACAGATCCTGCTGCAATAATACTGTCTTCTCCAACGACTGCGTTATTCATCACGATGGCACCCATGCCTACCAGCACTCTGTCCCGTATTGTTGCACCATGAATGATGGCGCCATGGCCGACAGATACGTCTTTGCCAATGGTAATCGGGCACCCTGCGGTGGTGTGAACAACAACATTGTCCTGTATATTTGAACCTGCGTGGATTGTAATTCGGTCTTTATCAGCCCTGATGACCGCGCCGTACCAGATGCTGACATCGTCTGCGATGCTGATATCTCCGGTCACAGTTGCATTTCCGGCAATAAATGCAGGTGTTCCGGCAGAAGTATCGCTATTCATAATAGGTAATACGTTTAACGTCACGCTCCAATGAAGATTATGGTAGGGGGCACATTCAGCCCGCTCCACGACGGCCATAAAAAGCTCATTTCCCGTTCCTTTGAGCTTGCCGGGAAAAACGGGCACGTTATTGTCGGTCTTTCTACCGATGCGTTCGCTGGCGGGAAGAATCATCCTATTGCGTCATATGAGGTGCGCAAAAAGAGCCTTGATGCATTTATCAGGGATTCCGGGTACTTGGCAACCTGGAATATCATTCCCCTGGAGGATCGGTATGGGGCTACCCTTGACACGGATTTTGATGCTCTTGTCGTTAGTGAGGAGACATTTTCCGTGAGTCTTGAGATTAATCGTATGAGAAAAGAACGTGGCAGAAAAAAGGTGGATATTCACCAGATCACCTGTGTCCTCGCCGATGACGGGAGGTGGATATCAAGCACCCGGATACACCGGGGCGAAATTGATGACCATGGACGGATGATCAGGTGATGTGGCTTTCGATATCTGTGGTTATGACCGTGTCACAATATAGGCAGTGGAGGCCCTCATCTGTGACTTCAAATACACTTTTGATGGGTTCATTAGCATTGGTGATGCACCCGGCATTGGTGCAGCGTATAATCCCGGTGAGGAGTTTAGGAGTCTCTACTCCTTTTTTCTCCACTACAATATAATTCCGGATAATGTTGATGGTGGCATGGGGCGAAATGAGGGCAATTCTGTCTACTTCTTCTTTTGAAAGTTCGCGGTTACTCACTTTGACGATGTCTTTTTTGCCTTCCTTCTCGTCTGTCATGGAAGTAACATTTGTAGCAATGGAGAGTTCCTCGTCTGTCTGACTGGTGATGCCCAGCATTCGCAGTACTGTGAGTGCAGCACCCGCTCTGATATGGTCAATTACGGTCCCGTCTTTAATGGGGCTTATCAGAAGGCCTCGCGGTTCATCTTCCATTCTCAGATCACCTCTTCAAGCATTGCCATTCTCACAGGTATGCCATTTCGTGCCTGTTCAAAGTAGCGTGCGCAGGGCAGGGCATCCACACGGGGGTCGATTTCCCCTGCACGTGGCAGGGGGTGAAGAATAATCATCTCCTTTTTGTGACCCTCCAAAATCTCCGGGGTGATGCGATAACTCTCTGCTACATTGTAGTATGATGCCGCGTCCGGGAAGCGTTCCCGCTGAATGCGTGTGGCGTAGATTACATCAAGGTCAGGGATCACATCGGTGATATCTTCATGCTCCTGCACGTTGCACCCGCGTTTGTGCAGTTCAGATACCAGACTCCCTGGCAGTTCCAGAGTAGGGGGTGCAATGGTGTGGATGGTGACATCATAATTGGAAAGTGCATAGGCAAGTGAATGGGTGGTTCTGCCATATCTGAGATCGCCCAGAAGGCCGATATGGATGCCCTTCAAAGGCATGGACTGGCGGATGGTGTAGAGGTCAAGAAGGGTCTGGGATGGGTGCTGTCCTGCCCCGTCCCCCGCGTTTATCACCGGCACAGATGCAAACTCGCTTGCCAGGCGGGCTGCTCCTTCCTTTGGATGGCGCAGGACAATGGCATCCACATAACTGCTTACCACCCGTACGGTATCTGCCAGCGTCTCGCCTTTTGATATTGAACTCCCTTCGATACTGTCAACGGTGATTGTCGTCCCCCCGAGGCGCGACACTGCAGATGCAAATGACATCCGTGTCCGCGTACTGGGCTCAAAGAAGAGGAGTGCGACTTGTTTTCCATCCAGTGTCTTTCGTATCTGCGGTGCTGCATCAATTGCACCTGCCCGGGCAAGAAGGCTGTCAATCTCCTCCCTGCCAAAATCCTTTATTGATATGATGTGTTTCATCAGAGGCCTGCCTCCCGTTGTAACGGCAAAAAAAGAATGGAATATATACGCAGGGAAATGCACCCGGCATCTCCGTCTGCGATTTCCTTCATAGTCAGTAATGCGTGATTCGGGGTAATAGAAGTATCCTGCAGACGGGATGTGCGCGGGAAAAAATGGCTTGGAAGTATTATTTCTTCCGGGCAACGGTGATATATCCGCTGTGGCTTACGCGCGTGGATGGACGGGTTCCCCGTTTTGTCCGTGTCAGTTCACGCCCGATCAGTTCGTGACAGACGACATCGGTGAAGAGTGGTTCTGCTGTGTCCATGACGATGAACGTCTGTTCCAGAAACGGTGTGTAGGTGGCAAGATAACCGCCTGGTCTGAGCAGGGAATGTGCATGGAGGATGTGTGCCTCTGTGATCTGCAGATCCAGGTGGACAACATCATATTCTCCTTTTGCATCAAGCATATCACCTGCAATGACTTCCACGTTCTCAAGACCTGCTTCATTGATATTCTTCTGGCAGACTTTCGCAAACTCCTCGCGGATTTCATAGGTGGTGACTGTCTTTGCAATCCCACCAAAGAAAATCGAGGCAATCCCGCTGCCGGTCCCCGCATCCAGGACATCGTCATTTCTGTTCATGCCGGTCATTGCACAGACCATTCCGATATCCTTCGGGAGCATCGGTGCCCCGGTACGCCGGGCATGGGAAAAGAAATCAGTCGGCCGGGGAATCCGGATATAAAACGGGATTCCCAGGTGTGTTTCGATGGTTTCGCCGGGCGATGCATCCAGGAGGGCATTCAGATCAATAATGCCCTTGTCAGTCGAGAGTGTCCCTTCGCCTGCACGTACATAATACTCTTTTCCTTCCCAGATCAGAAGGACTCGCTGGCCAGTATTGATCATGTGGTGGTGAGCCTGATAATTGCCTCTGCAATCTCGCCTTTTGCTCCTTTGAGTGCAGCACGTGCTTCGTCAGGGGTGACCTGTGCCTGTTCTGCGACAAGCATCACGTCATCATCCGGAATATCCATCTCTTTTGGGGTGAATACCGGTTCACTGCCCTGCAGCTGATAGGTCTTTGAGCCCTGCATTGTGGTGATTACAACCTCTGCCGGCTCAAAGACATATTCTCCTTTGGTGGTGTAGATGACCACACGTTCGACACCTTCGATATCCTCCATCTTCATGCCGAGCTGTTTCATCATCTGTTTCATCTTTTTTGGGTTTACTCCGGGCATCATTTAGATCAACCTTCCTGACCGTACCTGTACTGCTCCACCGTAATTAAATGCCATCATCTCATCACCTGAGAGAAGCGCATTCCCGGTAGCGATAAGCTGATCATCGCCTGTGACAACGAGGACTTCATCTCCTGCCATAATACCCGGGTCAACTGCGGTGACATGTTTTGCCATGGCATTCTTCCCTTTCATCATGAACTCTGCCACCTCTTCTGTGACAGAGACACGATAGACGGGCGCGGGCAGATAATGCCAGAGGCGTTCTGCTCCTTCAATGGAGAGAGTGAACCGTCCGTCATGTGCCCGGACAGTTGCGATACGCACCTTGTCCAGCATCACATAGCGTATTCGCTTGGTGGTGGAGAGTTTGAATGTACATTCGTCGGGGAAGAGGGCAACTCCTGTCCCTCTCCCGAACTGATAATCCGCGATCGTCCGGACGCGGTTAATTGCGTTGTTCTGCGATAATTCTGTTGACACGTTCTGCAAACCCCTCTTCGGCATTCCGTGGAATATATGCTCCCGCAGCTATCTTATGTCCTCCGCCGCCACCGCCGATTTCTTCAGATGCCGCGATGAGTGCGGCCTGCAGGTCAATGCCACGTTCCACCATGCGGGTATTGGTCCGCATGGAGACCTTGACCAGGTCAGGGTCATCATTGAGGTAGCAGAGGATCATGATCGGTTTTTCGTAATCCAGTTTGGAGAGTGCCATGCCCGCCCCGATACCAACGATGGTGTCCGGGAACCGGTCGCCGACATGGATGTGCTGCATGTGGCTCAGTTCGATGGTGCCGGTGTCAAGAATGTACTCCATCATCTCCCGGATGATCCGCTTGTGGTGGCGCAGCATCTCCTCTCCTTCGCGGTATGCCTGTGCCCGGTCACCTGCACAGACCGCACTCCCCACTCGTGGCTTGGCCCAGCGGCCGCAGGCATTGAGCATGGTCGCATACTCAGACGCATTTCGAAGCGGAGTTCCTTTCTCCTCGCCCGGGAAGATATAGTGTTCCGCGAGAAGGCGGGATATGTCCTGCCCGGTTGCAAGCATCTGCTGCGCAAGACCATTGATGATGGCAGACTTGTCCTCCTGGTCAAGGTCTTCCCATACTCGCTGTCTGCCGCCTGCTGTACGCTCTTTTATCTCCCGTTTCCTGAGGAATGCCTCTGCCTTCTGTTCGTTATTGGAGATGCCCGGGATGAACGGGTCATCACTGTATGAAAGACAGATCCTGAGGGGACGGGTGGAGATGCCGTAGCAGTTCAGTTCCTGCGGTACAATTTTTATTGTTCCTGCCTGCTCTCCGTCAGCTGCGATTTTACGTGCCGGTCCTGTCAGACCGCAGTGTTCCCGGGCCATCATGTCGCCGACATTCCCGACGACAGCGTTCTGTGCAAGTATTCCAAGGTGGGGGTGGCCCGGGTTCATCTCCTTTGCGACGAGGTATCCGACACCTGCTGCCGAAAGCTGTGTGTGGCCATAGGGCTGGCCGTTTGCCTGCAGATATTGGGTATCTACGTTCTGTGCGACGTGGTGGTCGATAATGGCCACATCTTTGGTGCCCATGCCCCGTTCCTCCATCAGATTTTGCTGTCCTGCCCCGAGGTCGATGAAGACTTTCAGACTGTCATCTTCGGGCACATATTTCATGGTCATGGGCTCAAGCTGACGTACGAAGACGCTCTGTGCAGGGATGTGTGAATCTTCACATGCCTGCATCATGATCGCTTCGCTGGTGATGCCGTCTGCATCGATATGGGATATCACGGTGACTGCGTCTGCATCCTGTATCTGCCGGGCAACTGCCCGGACATCATCTTCAAACGTCATTGCTGTGTAGTGGTTGTCATTGCTCTCAGATGAAGGATGTCATTATGATGGAATGTTAATGAGGAAGGACGGCAAAAGAGTCTGACAGAAGGATAACGGGTGTGATGAAGATGAATCCCTGGCAGTATGCAATGGAATTCCGTGAATTTCTGGAGAAGGGCTGTATCAGCCCGGAGAGGGTGCGGGCGGTTGACACCAACGCACAGGCGCTGGGAGTGTCTGCCGTCCAGCTGATGGAGAGTGCGGGAAAAGGCCTTGCCGACTATGTGAGGGGTATGTCTCCCGATCATGTGGTGGTAATCTGTGGGAAGGGCAACAATGGCGGTGACGGTTTTGTCGCAGCCCGTCATCTCTGCCGTGACTGCCAGGTGATGGTCATCGTTCTTTCGCGTGATATACGAACCGAGAACGCGACCCAAAACTATCGTGCCCTCTCTCACTGCGGCGTGTCGGTCATCATCGCCGATACCCCGGATGCCGTTTTGGCGTGCCGGGACTGCATCTCTGCAGCGGATGTCGTCATTGATGCGATGCTGGGCACTGGTATTACGGGAGCGCTTCGGGAGCCATACGCCACCTGTGTCAAAGTCGTGCGGGAATCCGGTGTCTCGGTGGTGGCTGCAGATACACCTACTCCCGATCTTCCTGCAACTATTGTCTGTTCATTTCACCGGTCAAAAGGGGGTGAGCCTGTCATCATCGACATTGGCATTCCGGATGAAGCCGAGTGCTTCACGGGGCCAGGCGACCTGCTGCTCATGCCGCCAAAAGCGCAGGGCAGTCATAAGGGGGCGGGCGGTGAAGTGCTGGTCATTGGCGGCGGGCCGTATCAGGGGGCGCCGTATCTTGCTGGTATGGCCGCCATCCGTGCGGGGGCTGATATCGTCCGGGTGGCAACCCCGAATATGTTGCCCTGTCCTGACCTGATTGTTGAACAGACTGGGGGGAAGGTGATCTGTGAAGAGGACACTGACCGGCTTGCCGGGCTTGCGGAGCGTGCAGATGTTACGGTATGTGGGTGTGGCCTGGGGACGGAAAGCCATCATGTAATTTCAGAGATTGCCGGATATATGGGGCGTGCGGTCTTTGATGCGGATACTCTCCGGCAGCCTTTGCCAGTTGCAGACAATTCGATATACACGCCCCATGCGGGGGAGTTTTTCCGGATGACGGGCTGCCGTCTGCCGGACGACTCTGCCGGGCGTGCCCGCATGGTGCGTGACAACGGGCCGGCCGGAGTCACTCTTGCGAAAGGGCCGGTTGATGTCATTTCTGACACTGGTCGTGTTCGCTTCAGCCGCACCGGCACCCCGCATATGACCGTCGGTGGTACTGGGGATGTTCTTGCAGGTATTGTGGGGGCACTCTTCTGCCGTCTTCCGGCATTTGAGGCAGCAGCCCTTGGTGCCTATGTCAATGGCTGTGCCGGAGAATTACTGGTAGATCTGGGCGACGGCCTTGCTGCTACCGATCTTCTCGCACAGATACCTCGGGTACTATCTGGTGTGAAAGGCGTGCGTAATGATAAGTCAGATCATAACAAAGAATTTTGACGGAATATCCTGGTCTGGTGACAGCAGGGACCGGAGATGGAGTGATAATATGCCAGAATTTTCTCATATCAATAATGATCGTGCCTATATGGTGGATGTAACGGAGAAGGATGATGTACATCGCCTCGCACGGGCAGAAGGCCGGATTCATCTCCGGCCGGAAACACTTGAGGCCATCCGGGCGGGAGAGGTCATCAAGGGAAATGTACTTGCAACAGCACGAATTGCGGCCGTCCTGGCCGTAAAACAGACGTCCTCACTGATTCCGATGTGCCATCCCCTGCCAGTCGGCGGTGTTGATGTGGATTTCCGTGATGGTGATGGTTTTATCACGGCAGAGGTGGCGGTGCGGACATACAGCCGAACCGGTGTGGAGATGGAGGCCCTGACTGGTGTCAGTGTGGCACTTCTCACGATATGGGATATGGTCAAATCCGCTGAAAAAGACGAGGATGGGCAGTATCCTGAAACATCTATAGAGGGTATCTGTGTCACCGAGAAGTGGAAGTCCTGAATCCTTCACCCTCGATCTTTTAATAGACAAAGATCAAATATATGGGAACCGCCGGGTGTATACCCGCTGGAAAAAGGGATGTGGCCATACATAATGGATGGCTGAACCTTCATGGTGAAAACCAATGTCAAAATCAATGTACGCCTATGTCCGTGAGGCATGGAAAAAACCAGACGAATCAGAAGTTAAGCAGCTTCTGTGGAACCGGATGCAGATTTGGAGACGGGAAGGTAGTGTTGTGCGTATTGAACGCCCAACTCGTATCGACCGTGCACGCACCCTTGGATACCGTGCAAAGCAGGGTATCATTGTTGCCCGTGTCGGCATTCGCCGTGGTGGCCGAAGGAAATCCCGGTATATCCGTGGACGCCGGACAAGCCGGATGGGTATGCGCAAGGTGACCATGGGTAAGAGTATCCAGCGTATCGCTGAAGAGCGTGCCTGCCGCAAGTACCGTAACATGGAAGCACTGAACTCATACTGGGTTGGAGAGGATGGTCGCCAGAAGTGGTACGAAGTTATTCTCGTTGATGGGCACCACCCGTCAATTGTCAATGACCCGCACCTCGGATGGATGGCAGATCCGGTCCACCGTGGTCGTGCCGAACGTGGTAAGACCAGTGCCGGTGTGAAGGGACGTGGTATGGGCAAACGTGGAAAAGGAACCGAACACACTCGTCCAAGTATCCGTTCAAACGGAAACAAAGGGAAATAACCCTTTTTTCTTTTCCAGCTGATGCCGGGATAAATGCGGCAGTTTCCGGCTGACACAAATTATTCATTTCTGCCGCAGGGGCGTTTTGTTATGAAGACTGCTGATGCATGTATTTATCCGTATCCGGTGGGAGATGCCTCTCTTCGGAGACTCGCAGATGAGCTTGAACTGCGGGGTTTTACTGGGGCAATAGCTGTGGGTATTCCTGCGGGTTGTACGGTAGGGAATGTCCGTTTTCTCTCGGGGGTAGACATTACTGCAAACTCCGTGAAGTCCTGCAGGGATGCGCTCCGGAGTGCACCAAAGACAGATGTTGTGATGGTTCATGCGGGTGATGCCGTCTTTAACCGGGCAATTTTGGGAAATATCCCTCTGCATATTCTTCGGGGGATTTACCATACTGACAAGCGGGCTTTTGATCATGTGAGTGCCCGGATGGCAGCAGATCGGGGTGTTGCTGTGGATATTGATCTCTCGCGTATCATCTCAGAGTCAGGTTCACGAAGACAGCGGACACTGGAACGCTATCGTGAAATAAGCCGTCTGTCCCGGAAGTATGGTTTTATGCTGACTATTTCGTCTGGGGGACGTTCCCTCGTTGGCCTGCGGTCTGTCCGGGCATTTGTCCTTCTGGGTGCGGTGGCAGGGCTTGATGAACTGCAGGTTTGTGAGGCTCTCGCTGCCCCGGCAGCACTGATGTCACCTCACCTGTCTGTGGAGGTGATCGAATGAGGCCCTTGCCACCGACACAACGGCCAAACTGGCGTTACATTGCTGCTGAGATGGTGCCGCGGTGGTGCCCTGCCTCAGCACGGGATATGCATTATGCAATTCTGGGGTGTGAGGCATCCCTTTTTGGTGACAGTAATGCTGCATCAATGCGCACCAGCGTCATATCCTGTGATGGTGGTGTGGTCATCGTGCGTTGTATCCGGGGCACTGAAGATGATGTCGAGACTGCTCTTGCGACCGTGACGGATGTTGGGGTTGCTCCGGTGGCTCTGCACCCGTTTGTCACCTCAGGTACCATCCATGGACTGAAGAAAAAGATTGTAATTCGTTCTTTGCCCTCTGATGAGGGTAATTATAAAATTGGCGATAATACCTACCGGATTCTCAGGATGTCGGGTCAAAAGGTTGATTTAGTTCAACAGGGTATTAAACAAACAACAGCACTGTACCTAAATACAGATGATTTGGAGGATTTCTGATGCAGCCAATGCAGGCACAAATGGGATATGACAGGGCAATTACTGTGTTCAGCCCTGATGGCAGACTGTACCAGGTAGAGTATGCCCGTGAAGCAGTAAAGAGGGGGACAACAGCCGTCGGTATCAAATGCAAAGACGGGGTTGTTCTCATTGTGGATAAGCGAGTCAGCTCCCGCCTTCTTGAACAGACCTCGATTGAGAAGATATTTAAAATTGACGGCCATATTGCCGTTGCTTCCTCAGGTCTTGTCGGAGATGCGCGGGCACTTGTTGACCGGGCCAGGGTAGAATGCCAGATAAATCGGGTCTCGTATAATGAGTCAATAGATCTTGAGACACTCTCGAAGAAACTCTGTGATCATATGCAGACGTATACGCAGTTCGGCGGCGCCCGTCCGTATGGCACTGCACTTCTGATTGCAGGTGTGAGTGACGGGGCCCCCCGCCTCTTCGAGACAGACCCTTCCGGTACCCTGTTGGAATATAAGGCAACGGGAATCGGTACCGGCCGCCCTGCTGTCATGAAGGTCTTTGATGAGAAGTACAGCGATGAGATGGATTGCGCTAAATCGATTTATCTTGGCCTTGAGGCATTGTATGCTGCAACGGAAGGCAAATTTGACGTGGACAATGTTGAGATTGGTATCATACCTCTTGAGACCGGCATGTTCAGGAAGATGACCAAGTCAGAAGTCAGTGAATATACCACCACGTTTGAACCGGAAAAAGCAACCGAAGATAAGTAGGTGGTGGGCCAGAGATATGATTCCGCTTGACCAGGCAGTTGTCGCACGGCTTGAGAGCTATGGGGAACGATTCGAGATCCTCGTTGACCCTGACATAGCAGCTGCTATCAGACAGGGCGACGATATTCCGATAGAGGATGCAGTGGCAGCACTGTATATCTTTGAAAATTCGTCAAAAGCTGAAAAATCACCTGAAGAAACGCTGAAAAAAGTATTTGATACGGTTGAATTCGAACCAATTGCCGAGCGAATTATCCGGAAAGGGGAGATTCACCTGACCTCAGAACAGCGGAAACGGATGACTGAGGACAAGCGGAATCAGATTGTGACATTCATCTCCCGGAATGCTATCAATCCTCAGACGAAGCTTCCCCATCCCCGCCAGCGTATTGAGATGGCAATGGAGCAGGCGAAGGTTAGTGTGGACCCGTTCAAACATGTCGATGAGCAGGTAAAGGATGTCGTAAAGGCATTGCGACCATTAATCCCGATTAAGTTTGCTGAGATGAAATTTGCAGTGAAGATTCCTGCAGATTATGCGCCAAAGGCGTATGGTGAAATTCGCACAGCAACAACCATTGAACGGGACCAGTGGCAGAATGATGGATCGTGGATCTGTGTTGTGCGCATCCCTGCGGGCATTCAGGAGGAGTTCTACTCCCTTATCAATCGTCTCACAAAAGGAGATGCTGAACTGAAGATTCTTGATCAGGATTAATAAAGGTTGAGAGTAAATATATACAGACATATCAGGGGCAATCTTACATGGCTAAAAAGAGTAACCAGAGAGCAAAAGGACGAATTACAGGAAGTGCTGGCAGATTTGGGCCGCGCTATGGTCGATTCCTTCGGAAGCGTGTCAACGAGATCGAGATTGTTTCACGCGCGAAACATGTGTGTCCACGCTGTGACACGCAGGCTGTTGCCCGCAAGGGTACCGGTATCTGGGAATGCCGCAAGTGTGGTTTCAAGTTTGCTGGTGGTGCATATGCGCCTCAGACACCAAATCTGAAGGTTGCACTTCGTACTATTGAACGTTCACTGATCAAGGAGTAGTGACTCCGTCGTGTCTGGATACAAGTGTGCTCGGTGTAAGCAAAGGGTCGAAGTGGACGTCAATGTCCGTTGTCCCTACTGTGGTCACCGAATTCTCTTTAAAGAGCGCGGGGCAGGGATAAAAACCATCAAATCCCGATGACGCTTATTACAACGTCGCGGAAACCTGCTCCGGAACTGAGGACTCTGGGAAAGGATCTTGCATTTGCCCTGGGGGGAAAATATTCCCCCCGTGGAAAGTCAGGGGTTGATGAAGTATTGTCCTGGGGGGATCCCGTTTTGATAGTTTCCCGAAGGGGGAGAAAAACTATGATTGAGACGTACGTCTCCGATGAACCGATATCAGGGATTTTCCTCTCAGGATTTTCCGTTTCCCAACGTGATGTGCCCCTTGAAAGGGGACTTCGTACTGGCAGTGAAAAGGTGTATCATGAATTGGCAGAATGCCTGGATATCTCCCTCACAGATGCTGGTGTGAATGAAATCCTGTTCCACGGAACACAGAGAAAAGGATATGTCCTCAGAATCGCAGAGAAACCACAGAGAACACAGGGCAGTGTTTCGCATCAGGACAGCTAGTCCTGATGTGGTGTTTAGAGCTGCACTTCCGGAGATGGGGGATATGGGGCGTTCGTGTGCCTCGCTCTGCCAGGAAGCAGACGGGAGGATTCTTCTGTCTGTGGAAGGGGAGGACATCTCCTCACTCAGGGCGGCAGTGAATTCATATCTTCGGATAATTATGATTGCAGAAGAGATGCAGGAAGTATTGAAATGAATGGAGTTTCACCAAAAGTTCAGAATCAGATTGCAATGATTCAGCAGGTCCAGCAGCAGCTTGGGACCATTATTCAGCAGAAGTCACAATTTGAGATGATGGCAAAAGAGGCCCGCAAAGCAGAAGCAGAGCTTGGTAGTGTCTCTGATGACTCGGATGTCTATGTCACCATCGGAACCGTGATGATGAAACAGGATCGCGATAAGGTTGTAACAGACCTGACTGAGAAGATTGAAACATTTGAACTCAGAATAAAATCACTTGAAAAGCAGGAAAAAGCTCTCACTTCAAAGTTTGAGCAGCTTCAGGCCCAGATAAAAGGTGCCCTTGAGAGTGTCGGAACACCCTCAATGAACTGATTATCCTTATTTTTTCAGCCGGTACACGAGATTCAGTGCATTAATCATCGCCTCTGCTGATGCAAGGACGATATCATCCGATGAAGCACTGGCATCGTATAATCTGCCTTTTGCATCCTCGACAGCAATAGATACGTGGCCGATGGCGTCACTCCCGCCTGAGATGGCGGATACGGAGAACTCCTTTAACTCCAGCTCTTCGGGGACGATGCCGACGACCGCTTTCATGGCAGCATCGACCGGTCCGTTCCCGATTCTGCAGCACACCGTATCTTTTCCATTCACACTCGCCCTGACCGTGGCGGTTGCCATGATGTGATTTCCGTTTATAACTGCGATGTCATGGAGGGTGATGATCTTTTCGACACCTGCTCCGCTGATAACCGTATCTGCGATCTCATAAAGATCATTCTCTGTCACTTTTCTGCCGCGGTTTGATACCTCTTTAACCTGTGCCACAATCTCATCCAGTTCACGCTCTTTTGCGATGATGTGTGCATCAGAAAGCATATGTGATACGGCATGGCGGCCGACATGTTTGCCCAGTTTCAGTCTCCTGCGGTGTCCGACCATCTCCGGCGTCATGATGCCGGGTTCAAAGGTGCTTGTATCTGCGAGTACTCCCTGTGAGTGTATGCCGCTTTCATGGGCAAACGCATTATCTCCTACGACCGGTTGTGTGGGGCCAACAGAGATGCCTGAGAGGCGTGAAACCATCCGTGATGTCTCTACTAGTCTTTCGGTGCAGATGCCTGTCCTAATGCCGTATATGGACTCCAGCGCCATCACGGTCTGTGCGATGTCGGCGTTCCCTGCCCGTTCACCAATCCCGTTGATGGTCACCTGCACCTGGGAAGCTCCTCCCTCGACGGCAGATATGGTGTTTGCAACTGCCATGCCGAAGTCATTGTGGCAGTGCACGTCCAGTGGGCAGGCGATAGTATCTGCAAGGGTGGACACGAGTGCTTTCATGGACGACGGGGATGCCACTCCCACGGTGTCGGGCACATTGAGGATTGTTGCCCCGGCGTTCACTGCTGTCTGGTATACTTCAGTAAGTTCATTCATTCCGGTGCGTGTGGCATCCATCGCCGAAAACATCACCTGGTCTGCGTGGTCGCGGGCAAAACGGACAACTGACTGTGTGATGTCGACGACCTCTTTGTGGGTTTTTTTGATGGTATGCACCCGCTGCACCTCTGAAGTCGGGATAAAGACATGGATCATATCAACGCCACAATCGGCGCAGGCCTCCACGTCCGCCCGTGTTGCCCGCGCAAGGCCACATATACAGCTCTCCAGTCCTTCTGAGGCGATATCTCGTACAAACGCTGTCTCATCGGTTGATGATGCGGGAAATCCTGCTTCAATGACATGAACGCCGATATCTGAAAGCTGATGTGCAATGGTGATCTTCTCATCACAGGTAAATGACACGCCCGGTGTCTGTTCACCATCCCTCAGGGTGGTGTCAAAAACAGTTACTCTACTCTTAATACGCTTTGAATTGCCGAAGAAAGCGACCTGCCGCATCTCCTGCGACTGTCCTGATCTCGTATGGTCTGTGAGACATGATCCCTCTATATGTCTGGCGCGAATATAATGATTGGCTCGGATGAAATAGTGACGATCCTGGTTAAAAACGCAAACTATAAGGTTGGAGGTGTCGTATATTGTAGAGCACCACGGCGCAATGCCCGCCTTAACTCAGACTGGTAGAGTGCGCGGCTGTAGTATAGTTTGCCGGATGACGGTAACTGCGCGGCTACCGCGATGTCCCCGGTTCGATTCCGGGAGGCGGGACTTGTTGGATGTGCGTGCGAAATGCCCAGGTAGTGTAGGGGCCTATCATGCAGCCCTGTCACGGCTGCGACACGGATTCGAATTCCGTCCTGGGCGTAACTTGTTTTTTTGAAATGGTTTCTTTTACTATAATGATTGTAGCTTTTCTGACCTGTTCTGATTGTGTATATTTAGTATTTGTATCTCGGAGTTTTGTGGTTTATCCCCGGTCTTTCTTATGGGCGTGAGATGGCTGGCAGGATTATTCTGTATAAAATATCGGATGGGGTTTTTATACCGAATATCTGTCTGAATAAGGGGATATGTGTCTCCCCTTTTGTTTCTCATGGTGATAATCGCCGTACTTGCAAAAATAGTGTCTTCAGGGGGTTGACAAAATAATGAAATGGGAATATTTTTTATTGGGATTTTTGGGATTAAACATTGGGAAATTGTCATTGAAGAGCATGTGGTTCCTTTCGGGAAACGGTGACTTTTCCTGAATAAAAGGTATAAAACAAAAAAAGAGTTGGTTAGCGTGGTACCATGTGCCAGACTGCTACCTCACTGCCAAGATCAAGTGTCATGTATGCCTTCGCGGGATCAAATTCATGTGGCACCCTGAAGATAAGAACGCCTTCATATGCTTCCTTTCTGTTCAGGTTCATCTTATAATATGGATAACCTACTGGTTCGATATAGGTTGTCTGGTCAAGTTTTCGGCCAATGTAGGGGGAAGGGGTGATGCTTTTGTATTCCTCTCCATTGTAGATGATGGTGAAATCATCTGCATCCGGGGTGGTTATACGGGATGACCCGATGCCCCGGTATCCAAGGTGATGGAATTCTACGACCGGGAAGATATATTTGTATCCATATCCTGCAACATTCCTCTCTGTATTGTCGTTCTGTTTCAGGGTGTAGGTATTCGTACTACTGAATGAACTTAGTTTTACTGAGATGTCGTTTCTCTTACTGCTGTCCTGATATTCAAAGTTTTCATAGATATACTTGGCATCGGGGAAGATTTTCTCGTTGGGCATTTCAAATATGTCGTTTTCTATGGCCTCCAGATCAAGTGCTTCGAGTGCGTCGTTATTTTTTGAAAAACCCTGCTCAATATAGGTGTTGCCGGTTTTGATAGGATCAACTTCAGTAAATGCTGCACCGTACCATAAATAGGAACCTGCATACTGGTAATCCCTGATTCCTTCCAGGAAGTTATCTGCCACATCAGTGAACTGTGGGGAGATGGGAAGTTTTGTAATCTCATCTTCAATTTCTGCTGCCTGGCTCATCAGCTTTTTAGAGGCGTCTGCCATACCGTGGAAATCGGATTTGGTAGAATATTGGGATATTGTCTGAATCTGATTCTGCATTTCAATGCTGTATCTGCCGAGAAGTTCTTTCAGATCGTTTTTGGACAGGTAGAGATTGTATTCATTGGTTGCACTCCTGGATGACACAGCATCTGAAAAAAGGCTATCGATTCCCCGGGGTGCAGGGAGGGCAGTGTCAATATTTTCATAGGGTACAATGTCTGCGGATGGATCAATGGTCATTGTGGACCATGCCGACAGAGGAAGATAGGTGTCTTTTGTCCAGTCCCTGTTGAATGCTTCGGCATCCTCAGCAGTAAGGGAGACCTGAAACCGTGGGGATACCTTATCTGCGAACATATAGGATATCGTTACATATCCGGTATCTGACCCGGCAGTGCTGTTATATATGTCGTGGGCAATGGCAGAAGCGTCAGTCAGGTGGCCCCAGTTTGTATCTTCCAGAACATCGGGTGAACTGTTGTACACAACCGATACCTTCACTCCATTCTCTCTTCCAAGGAATATGGTATCTGCAAAGTCAGGGTCAGTGAGCAGGTCAAATGTTTCAATTTTATAGGTTTCCATTCCTGTCCCTGCACCGGAAAAATCCTCTGCAATCTGAAGGAATGAATTCAGAACAGCTTCTTCATACTCTGAGGAATTACTGTTCCCGTTGGAGTTAACAACTCCCTCAATTTTTGGGATACGCCTGATATCGTCTTCTGTTATCTCCACTTCTGCCGGCCGGGTCAGGTTTGAGATGAGGTATGTGATTGGCTCGCCTGCCTTGGGTGGTTCCGGGGTCTGGGATGAATTATTAAAGAGTGCAATTCCTATTTTCCCTTCACTTGCAAGCCCTAAAAACAGGAAAACTGCAATTAATGCAAATATCAGGACGACCCGCTTTATTGTATGATGTTCCATTCGCATAATTCTCCAATATAGTATCTGCTATTCCTTTGGATAATATTGGGGAAATAAATATATAGTGATGATGTTTTTGCATATGAAAACCGAGGTATTTTAGCCCCAATCGTTCAAACATTATCAGAATATGATGCCGGAAAAGTCAGTTGAAGAAATCATTGCAGACCTGCTCTCAGAAGATGGTGTGCTCAGGCAGTCGGCTGAATCCTCACTAAAGGATGTTTCCGCCGAAACAGTGCTACCGGAATTATCTGTTCTTCTGCGTTCTCCCGAAAAACGCATCCGAAAACGGGGGATGGAACTATTCTGCTGTATAGGCCGTGATGCTGTCCCTTCCCTTGCACTGCTGCTTAACGACGAAGAATGGATGGTTCGGTACCGTGCTGCAGAAGCTCTGGGTATCATCGGCGGCGATGCGGCGTGTGACCTTCTTCTGAACTCTCTGCAGGACAGCAGGGACCATGTGAGATACATGGCAGCAAAAGGGTTGGGTCTTTCATTACGGACTGAAACTGCTGGCGCAGTGGCTGCTCTCCTGAATGATGAGAATGAGTTTGTCCGTGCATCATCGGCCCGTGCTCTCGGGCGAATGAACCTTGCGGCATATGCGCCACGCATCGAGGAAGCTCTGCAGCAGGAAAAATATGATAAGACCCGGGCGGCGATGTCAGAGGCCCTGATAATCCTTGGTCATGACATATAAGTGGTTGGCATGAATCTTGTTGCACCTGAAAGGCGTGGACTGGCTCTTGCGGGCCTTGCCGCCCTTATATTCTGCGTGCCTGTATCGGTCTATGTTATCGGCTCAATGGTGGGTGCCGGGGTGCAGTTTCCGCTCTTCCGATACCAGGAGACCTATATGGGTACAAATGTGATTACAATCTTCCGTGACCTCCAGTATGTGCTGGAGGGGACTATCACCGGCAGAAGCGCCCTGATGCCTGTCTTCTGGGTGGCAGGGGTTGTGTCCGGGATTGCAGGTCTTGTTTCTGTTGGCGTCCCGTCCCGTATGCAGGTCCTGTATTCTCCCCGCAGGGGTGGAATCTGTATCATGGGTGCCGGGCTTCTCTATCTTGTTGCCCTTATTGCGCAGTATGGACCTTCATTTTCATCAAGTGGAGGGTTTGCCATCCCTGTCGGTGTCCCGGTTCTTCTGGTGGCTGGTTGGCTGGTGTGGTCAGGCACCCTCTTTTCCAATGCTGATGAAACAGATGAACGTGTTCCTGAGGAATCTCAGGACAATTCATCATAAAACAGTTTTTCAAGGCCGGTTTTTCCGGAATATGCGGTGCAGTCAAGCGTTATGGGGGTGATTGAAATGCGTCCTTCATGGATTGCGTGAACATCAGTGCCTTCCTCCGCATCCGAACAGAGGGGTCCGTTGATCCAGTAATATGGGCGCCCCCTGGGGTCGGCGCGTTCTTCAACACCGGTGAAGAAGAGTTTCTCTGCAAGATGGGTGATCTCATATCCGCCTTTGACCTCTGCCGGGATATTGACGTTGACAACATCTGTGCTCTGGGGGAATCCGTCTTTTAACAATCGCTTGCAAATGTCTGTGATCACCTTTTTTGCCTCGCCAAAATTCTGTTCAGAATATCGTGGGTCATCAAATTTTTTGCCCTGATCCTCCACTTCAAGGGAGAAGGCAATGGACGGCACACCCTGGTTGGATGCCTCTAGTGCGGCTCCGACAGTGCCCGATGTCGTGATGGATTCATAGGAGAGGTTCTCCCCGATATTGATGCCACTTACCACAAGGTCAGGTTTCAGGTTCAGTGAGTAGATTCCAATGATCACAGAATCAGTTGGTTTCCCGCCGACAGAGTAGGCTTCGGTGGAGTGCATCGGAATTTTTGTGACCCTGATTGGTTCAAATATTGATATGGAACGTCCCACTGCACTCTGCTGTGTAGAAGGGGCGACAACGGTTACATCTGCAAAAGGAGTGAGTGCATCATAGGCTGCCCACAGCCCTTCTGATGTGACGCCGTCATCGTTTGTGAGGAGTATTTTTGGTCTCATTTGTATGAATGGAAATGGTGTGTCGTGGCTACAAAAAAAGTTCGATCGGCACTCTCATAATTTCCGGAGGTGTATAATAGTATACAATGCTGGCACTTCTTGCAGAATATACGATATTCCACAACCCTGCACTTGCGCCGGAAGGAAATGCAATGCTCTCGGTCTTAAAAGAGAGTTTCCTCCGGTCAGGATATGATGTGATAACCCCGGAGTCCGGGGATTTTGAAGCAGAACTCAGGCGCCTCTCCCCCATCGCTGATGTGGGGATTGTTATTGCACCGGACCATCTGCTGGGAAAATATTCCAAGATCCTTGAAGACAACTGCCATTCTATCGGGTGTGGAAGTCTCAACTGTGCGCTTTGTTCAAAAAAACCACATGCAGGAGCAATTCTTGCCGCGCAGGGGATCTATGTTCCAAAAGAGATTTCAGAAGGTATTCGGGTAATCAAGGAAAAGCAGGGGGCAGGTGCACTGAATATGCGTATTGCAGATGAAGAACCCGGCCCTGGTGAGTTTGGGCAGGAGTTCATCGAAGGTGAGCATATGAGTGTAAGCCTTGTCATCAGCCGGTATGTTGGAAATGCCTGTTCCTTCTACAGCGGGCGCCCGCCCCTGGTGCTTTCCCTGAATCGGCAGTTCATCCGTTTTGATGATGGCCTGGTGGTGTTTGATGGTGGCGAGGTTGGCGTGGACCATCCCTGCAAAGATGAGATAGTGGCAACTGCCATCAAAGCTGCCACGGTCCTTGGCTGTCAGGGGTATGTCGGTGTCGATGTGGTCGTCGGTGACGATATCTATGTTGTGGATGTCAATCCACGGCCCACCTCAAGTATGACTGCTATCGCTGCAGTGATGGAGGAGGAGATCTCAGAGATTCTGGTTGCTGCATCAAAAGGAGATATACCCGAATCAGTTCATCTCACCGGGCGGGCACGATATGACAAAGATGGGACGGTGACTGTTCTGTGATAGGTATTGACATCGGAGGTGCAAACCTGAAGATTGTGGACGGGGATGATGTTATCATTCATTATTGTCCTCTCTGGCAGGAATCACCCATCACAAAATATCTGAAGCCATATGCCGGGAGAAAGGCTGCGGTGGTGATGAGCGGGGAACTTGCAGATGGTTTCCCCTCCAAGGAAGCGGGTATTGCCTACATCGTCAGTGCTGTCAGGGCGGCTATTCCGGATGCGCGGTTCTATGGGACAGACGGGAAATTTCATGCTGAACCCTGCATGTGTCTTGCGGCAGCCAACTGGCTTGCTTCAGCGGATTATCTCTGCAATCAGTTCCCTGATTCAGTCTTTGTTGACATGGGAAGCACTACCACAGACATCATACCCCTCTCTTCGTTTGACCGGTTGCTCTCGCTGCGTGATCTGGATCGCCTGCAGCGGGGGATGTTGGTTTACACAGGTCTTCTGCGTGCTCCTGTTGCCTCACTGATACGGGAAGTATACCTGGACGAGGGAGCCACAAGAACACTGGTTGCAAACGAACTCTTTGCCATCAGTGCCGATGTCCATCTCGTGCTGGGGAATATCGGGAAGATAGAATATGCAGTGCCCACACCGGATGGTGCAGGTGTCATGCTCACAGAGTCCCTGCAGCGGCTTGCACGGATGGTCTGTTCTGACCTTTCAGAGATTGGAGAAGATAATGCGTGTGCGGTGGCTGCTGCATTTTGGTATGAGCAGCGGACAGTCATTGAAGAGGAGATCCTGCGGGCCTCAGGCAGTGAGACAATGCCTGATCTGATCTGTGCAGGAATCGGGTCAGCACTCCTTGCAGAGACATTCCGCGGCAGAGACCTCTCAGACATATGTGGGACAATGACCGATGCATTTCCCGCGTTTGCGGTCCGTGAGGTGGCGAAACGAAATGGGGAAATCTGAGTCTCCTTCTTCTTGAAGTCTCTCTTGTAGTTACTCTGATGTGTTATATTGCGGGGTACCCGTTCTTCTTCTTCTTCTTCTTCTTCTTCTATTTCTTCCGCTAATTCCGTTTGCCGCCGTCCCCCATTGTATGAAGATATGCCCGCGCTGTGGGTGGGAGCCCACTGGCGCCGAATAGTTCTGCCCCTGGGATGGAACTGCTTTCGTTTCCTTTGTATGACAGTTCATTTATGTTAAGGATGGAAATGGGAATCGGCACGCCATACATCTCAATCACATTAGGCAGGGGGAACGAGCGCTGTGCGTAGTTTCTGAGTGTTCCTCTGTCGACCACAATCTCAAGAGCTGCAAGAATACGGGCGGCATGGTGATAGGGGTGCTTTTGAATCAGGGCGTTACAGAGGTCAACTATGGGCATCCCTAATCGTGTATCCGGATAAAATGGTGACTCTGCATAACATAGTCTTTCACATTTTTCGCAGTGATATCTTTTAACAAACACATAAACCGTCTGTTTCCCGTTTTTGTTTCGGACAGTTGCAAACCGTTTTCGGCGGATGTCATGCCCCTTCACCGGCCCGCCACAGTATGGACAGACATCAAGACGGGTAAATGTGATGCCGTCAACTGACAGAATCGCCGAAGAGACGAGATCTCTAAGCATTGAAGGAATCTGAACTGTGCGCATCTTACATTTTCTCCTGCCGGATAATTACCTGTAAATATTCCTTAAGGGTATGTATTCTCTTTTTCTTTCTCTCGCTCCCTTCGGTGTATGTAGCATCCACATTGTCTCTGGTGCCGGGAGAAAATGGTTTATTTTTTGTGTCTGGTTTATTATGCATTAAAAAAAGAGGAATAAGCAGGTTAGCAGATGTCAAGACGTGCGGTGGATGCCCTGTTTCAGGCGCTGTATCTTCTCACAGATATTCGGTTTATTCTGCGGGAGACAGCACCTGTCCACGAACTCGATGATGAACAGAAGGTTCGTGCCGGAAAAGCGATTGAAAAACTGAAAAAACAGGTGACCATTCTTGAGGAGGAACTGAGCTGATGAAATGCACCGCTGATATCGATACCCGTGATGTGGAAGAGCTCTACATTAATATCGATCCCATTCAGGCAGGCGGTCGTTTGACTGTTGATGCCCAGAAAGCAGCAATTGCCTATTCTGACGGATATTCGGTATGTGACAACTGCCGGAAACCATTCCGCCTGGATTATATCGATAAGCCGCCGATTGCAGATTTTCATCGTGACTGCGCGGAGTGGCTGAATATGGATGTGGTTCGGCTGGTCCCCGGTGCCCGGCGCGGGTTTCAGGCAGTGGTAAGTTCCATTGTTGAGAAAGGAGACCCTGCCCTTGTAACAGCCCTTTCACACTATACGGAATTTGCTTCCCTGGAGCAGGCGGGTGCTGATATTCATGAGATTCCAAAGGATGAACATAATCATATCACCGCTGAAAATGCTGCGGCACGGATTGAGGATGTCACCCGTGAAACCGGGAAGACACCGTCCATTCTCTTTGTGGAGCATGTGGATTACCAGTATGGCAATATCCACGAGGTTGCAGGGATCGCAAAGGTGGCACACCAGTATGACATCCCGGTGCTCCTGAACGGCGCATACAGTGTTGGTATCATGCCGGTGGACGGGAAAGCACTGGGCGTGGACTTTGTCATCGGTTCAGGCCATAAGAGCATGGCCGCTCCTGCCCCATCGGGGCTTGTTGCGACAACAGATGAGTACGCTGACATTGTCTTCCGGACAACGCAGGTGAAAGGTGATATCACCGGCCGCACATTTGGCATCAAGGAAGTGGAGATGATGGGGTGCACGCTGATGGGTGTGACGGCTGTCGGCCTCGTTGCCTCCTTCCCTGCCGTAAAAGAGCGGGTGCTTCACTGGGACCACGAAGTAAAAAACAGCAACACCGTGGCAGATGCACTCTGTGCTGTCGAGGGCACCCTGGTGGAGAGCGATATGCCGCGTGAGCACACGCTTACGAGAATCAATACGGTTGATTCCTTTAACAAAGTGGCTGAAATCCATAAAAAACGGGGATATTTCCTTTCACATTCCCTCAAAAAGAACGGAATAATCGGCGTTATCCCCGGTTCAACCCGTGTCTGGAAATATAATACCTATGGTCTGACCGACGCACAGATTGGTATTGTCTGTGAAGCGTTTCAGGATATTGCCCGGGAAAATAAGCTTAACGTTTCCTGATTTGGTGTATTTGAATTTTTTCCGGGGGGTTGCACCCTTCGGAAAACAAATGTTCTTTTTTTATTTCAGATTTTGACAGTTCTCCTAATTTATGTTCTCTTTATTTCACGATGTTTTGTCGTAGTATAATCGACAACCGGAGCAAGGGGGATGCCTGCCCACCCCCTTGGATGCGATGGGTTGTATGCGGGAGTTTGGGAGGAAACGGTATAGATCTGGTATAAGTGGAACCGGAAAAATGAATCCAAAAAATGAAATGGAATTGGGCCGCAATGCTGTTTCCGAAATGTGGTATTTCGGAATTCAGCAATGGTTATTCAGCAATTGGAATAACTCATTCAGCATTCGCTGTTTTTCCGTCGCTGTTTTTTATTGTGTCTGACGTCTACTGAGGTGGATATTCAATGATTTCTCCGTTCCGTGCCTCAACAATGGTGGCATGGGAGAGGGCATCTGTCAGCAATTCCTCGAATGCAATGTGTGATTCATCGGCGCGTATCGCTTCAGAATCTGCTGCAATGGAGGGATGCTTGGGAACGACCGTGCACCCGAGGTCACCTGCATTTTCACGGAAAGTTCCGATCATCCGGGCACGAAGGATTATCTCTTCCTTGTCGTAGGTCAGAAGGGGACGGAGAACAGGTATGGACGGCGTCATTACTTCCTGTATGACCCCGATGTTTACGAGAGTCTGTGTTGCCACCTGGCCGATATTGTCACCCATCACGATGGCAGCCATATTTTCCTGCCTGGCAAACTCTGCGGCAACACGGAGAATGAAACGTTTACAGAGGATGCAGCGGGTCTTGAGTATTTCAGAACCAATCAGCGCGTCATAGAACGGTTCAAGGGGAATGACTGTCATCTGAACCGTTTTTTCCGGACACCATGTAGAGATGGTGGCCAGATTCTTATCTACGGTACTTCGGACGTCTGCACCGGCATACCGGCCACCATCGCAGTGGAGAAATACGGGGACACATCCGCGGCGCATCATCATCCATGTAGCAACAGGGGAGTCAATTCCTGCAGAGAGGAGGGAGAGGAACCTGCCCTGCGTGCCGAGAGGGAGGCCTCCCGGGCCGGGTATCTGGCTGTCATAGACGATTCCTCCAAACACCCGTGCCTCTGCAAAAACCTCGTAGTCTGGTGATGTCAGATCAACGTGGATTCCGGGACACCGATCAATGATTCGTGCGCCCGTTGAGGCCCCCAGTTCCCGGCTGGTAAACCCTTTCATGCCGGACCGTTTTGCACGAACCGCAAATGACATGCCGGGAGTAAGTTTTTCCGCTGCAAGCCGGGCAGCGGTTTCTTCGATTATGTCCCGGTCCGGCGGTGTCATAACGCACCTGCTGACTCCGACAATGCCAAAGACCCGTGATGCAGCCTGTGCAATCTTCTCCGGATCATCTCCTGTTATGATAATTCTCTCCCTGTGCGTTTTAATTGAACATTCCAGCCCTTCTGCTTTAACCGCTGCGGCCAGATTATTTGTCAGGATATTGATATAGTATTTCATGACAGATTCGCTCTTCAAAAAAAGCTCACCATATCGTATCATCACAGCCTCATAGGTCTCGATATTTTCTTCCATTATTTTTTCATCTCTTCCGGTAGTCTACAGGCCGGCAATAACCGGAGATACATTGGCACCAACGGGCAAAGTAGATTGTTACCTCAGGCAGGGTAAAAAAAGGGCAACGCGAAAACACTAATAACGCAGATATACAATTGAGTACTTACTATGGCGAAAAAGAAGGATAAAGTGGTACCACAGTCAGTCCTGTATTATTTTTATACACAGGAACGGTGGGATAACTGGATTAAGACGCTTGAGGAGATGAGTTTTGAGTATGACGAAGATTCAGAGGATATGCCGGAAGGACTGCAGTCACTCAATAATTTTACCGAAGATATCAATGTCTCTGTCCTGAAAATAATCAAACTCTTCCTTCTTGGCAATTATAGTGGTGAGGCTGCCAAAAAGAAGATTGAGGAAGTTGAGGAGATTGTCATGGGGCCGCTGCCTGAAAGTGACGTCGCTGATATTGTCTCTGGTGTTCAGATGCGCTTTTTGGTGCTCTTTGCCGGATGTAAGGCTGTCATTGATGGCACTGTCACCGGTGAGATAAAAGACCTCATAAAATATGGAAGAACACTTGGGGATGACCAGGCAGAAGAAGCTCTTAAAACTGCTGCGACTGTTTGTGCGCTTGTCATTCAGGGCGGGTCGTGCTGTGGGAAATATCTCCGCGGAGAGATAGAGGATCCGGCTCTCTTTGATGACTGGCTGATTGAGGTGGATGATATCGGGAATGGACTCAAATCTCTCAAAAACTTTGAAGAGCAGTTTGGAGAAGGCATTTGATCGCCGCGAAGGCCAAATTTAGGAACGCAAAAAAACTCCAGAGGATTGCAGGATATCGTGTACCTGAATCTGCCTTTAACGGGGCATTCATGGACATTCTGGTCTCATCTCTGGACTATGATTCCCTTGACCGCATACTGCGGTCACAAATAATCCTGTTTTACAAAGATTTTCTTGAATGCAAATGCAAAGAATCACCCCACTGCGGATGCCCGGAGAGGAAATTTGCCCTGAAGATCCTTGAACTCCGCAGCCTTGGGCTTGACCACCGGCAGATCAGTGGAATACTGATGGATGATTATGGGGTGGAGATTTACCCCACCGATATTCTGAGTTTCCTGGAAGATAGTGTTCACACCCTTGAAACGATACGTGATGTGGCACGGATTGAGGGGAAAGAGAATCTTCTGCAGAAAACAAATGATGCGATATGTGAGATTGAAGGAAAATAATATTTTTTTTTGTTTTTCTCTTCTGTAGGGCATTCCGTATGAATAATATCCGTTTTTCCGGAAGGTACCCTTTTTTCTCTCAATTATTACGCAATTGAATTGTTCCTTGTTTCTGGTGCGGAGTAAGGGACGTTTTTCCTCTTCCCTGCAGTCCTTCCCCCCGTATGTGGTAGTTCATATGAGTCTGTGACAGGAAAGGAATAACGGTGAAATAAGGTTCTGAAAACCGGGAAATATGTGAGAGAATTATTGCCCGTCTTCCCGTGTAATTCAATGATGGGTCAAAAAAGAGAGAATGATCGGGAGGTATACCCACGCAATTTCTTAGAATAACGGCCAGTATTCTCAGATAATTCTAGAGAATTCCCATATCACTCAGACGGGTTGGGAGATACTCTTTGGTGACATAGTCAAGTCCCCTGCTTGCAAAAGCCTGCTGTTCTGACTTCAGACCGATCTCAAGCTGAAGCCGGATTTGTTTTCTCCAGTATTCAGTGTCGAACCGTGGGTCCGTGAGTATTGCTTTCAGAGCCGCGTTGTCGCCCTCTGTGAGTATATCTGACGGCAGGTTATAGTCACTGATGTCACTCGGCTGGACACCGATGAACCGGGCCTCTGGTGTGACAAGCAGGTCTGACATGTGGGCTGCCTTGATAGAACCATAGGCGATGCTCGCAAAGATGCGGTATGACCAGGGATCACCATCAGTGAAGATGACAACCGGAATGCCCAGTTCATTGTTCATCCGTTTGAGCATGCGCCGGGTGGAGCGTGCCGGTTGTCCCTTGAGATTGAGAAGGATGGCGTTATGCTCCTCATCAAATCCGTTCTCCATTAACCGGGCATACATACCACCGGTCTCCATCGCTATGATGAAGGAAGCATCATGGTCGAGAAACTTAATGTTCTCCACATTTGAAGGGATGGGATATCCTGCTTCTCCCACATCTTCCTGGCAGTGGATATCACGGTTCCCCCGTTTGGTCTGTTCACGGAGGCGGAGTGGCCCGTAGATGGACGCACCATTCTCCTCCGGGCGCAGATGGAATGCTTCCCGGGAGAGTTTGGTGACAATTTCAAGGTCTTCGACAAACATATTGCTCTCGTCCTGTGCCGCAAACTTCGCCCGTTTCCAGCCTTCCGAGATGTAATACATCTCCCTGAGTGTTGATGAGCGGGACTCGGTGAGTTGTTGTTTTAAAAATCCGACCACATATGCCATCTTCAGGATATGCAATGCGCTCTTTGTGGTATTTGCCGTTCGTGTTGTTCCTTTGCTGCCGTATTTCCAGACCTTACTCTTCCCATCGTACTCGATGTTTGCCTTCGTCCGGGTGGGAAGAGTGATTGTGGGGACCTGTCCCGCGGTCATCTGTCCATACCATTCTGCAGCGATGGATACCAGCCGCTCCTGTGTTAACCTGTCCTTTTCAGTATATGCCATCGAGGTCCACCACCACTTTCATCTTCTCATCGACACCGCGGATATCAATTGATCCTCTGCCTTTTCCGGGATACGCGGTCTTCCATGCGGACTCTGGTTCAATTACTATCCGCCAGACTGCATTGAATTCACTACCGATGGTATCGATGAAATCCGGTTTTGGAACAGCTTCTTCCGGGTTGTCTTCGGAGAGACTGTAGACCATCACCTCTATCGGTTTTCTGGTATAGTTTGTGACAGAGATCCCAACGATTCCGTCTTCTGTCTTCTTCTTTGCCACTACCCTGCGCATGATCTGACCTTCAATCGGTGAGATGTCAGGGGGAGGGAGTTCAACGATTTCTGCGACCTTCTTTGCAATATCCGGGATAATGGAACAGACTGCACGTGCCCGGTCTTCTGCGAGTTTATTGCGGTCCCGTTTGTTGATGAAGTTCTTCAGTTCCCTTCCCAGGTCCTGGAGGGCGAGGGTAATCTCCTTTTCAATCTCAGGGATGGCCGCGACCGCATCTTTTGATTCAGATGTGAAGGGCACATTTGTCGATGCCACATGCACCAGCAGGAGAACGGGCCCAATCGGGAGGGACTGCTGAGAGATGTTGTATGACCGCCAGTTAATTCCTGCAACTGCATTCGTAATGGCGCAGGCACCCTGTTGGTACAATAACGGCACCCGGTTTGCAAACCTCAGGAGAAGTGCCTGCCCCTCCTGATCCAGTTTTCCGCCGTAGCCAATAGCTGCTTCAACAATGAACGGGTGACCGGAGAATACCTGTGCCTTTCTGGTCCGTGCCTTCACAAAATCCAGTTCAAATTCCTTTTCCACTCCCTGCACGATCATCTCCTCGCCTATCGGAGAGAGGCAGAGGGATGCAGGGGGTGGAGGCACATCCACTGTCTGCATCGCTGCAAGCAGGGTCTTGAGGTGTTCTGAGGAGAGGCCTTTTGCCTTTCGTGTGCCCTTAATGCCTGCTATCTTAAGCATCTGGTCGGCACTTTTCTGACCCACTCGGGAAAATCCTGTTACGAGAAAGTCATGCACATTGTCTTTTGAAATAGCAGCCATCCGTTTCAGGGTGCCGAATTCAATCCCGTACGGATGCGGGGCAATTGCCTGTGGTGAAACGATGATCTCGTCACTGACCCGTTCGAATGAATGCCATTCACCATCGATATCAGCCTGTATCCGGGCATGTGGATTTACCACTGCCGTATATTTCAGGTAATCAATGAGCCGTCGTTTGGCAGCAAGCGAGCCGGTGAATTCAAGCTCAATTCGTGTGCCGTGAGTCCGGTCCCAGTCATATTCCTCCTTTCTGATGATCTCCGGTTCGTTCTTCTCGGTCCTGATCATCAGGTCAAACAGGTAGGCGGGTTTGTCTGCACCGGTTCGTGAGATGACGCGAGCGGGGACACCGGTTGTCAATTGAGCGAAGAGAACTGCTGCTGATATTCCAATGCCCTGTTGTCCCCTGCTCTGACGTATCTGATGAAACCTGGATCCATAGAGGAGTTTTCCGAATACATACGGGACATTGTCCGGGACAATACCCGGCCCGTTATCCTCAACGGCTATCCGGATTGTTTCTTTGGTGAGTTTTGTGATGGATACCCAGATGTCAGGGAGCACTTCGGCTTCTTCACAGGCGTCCAGGGAGTTGTCTATCGCCTCTTTGATGGTGGTGATAATGCCACGGGTTGGGGAATCAAACCCCAGCAGATGTTTGTTTTTTTCAAAGAATTCTGCAACACTGATACTCTTCTGCTGTGACGCCAGCTTCTCGGCTATTGCCACTCCTGGCTCACCCCATGTATTGCCTCAGCAACACTGCACTCTTTCTGGGTTCCTGTCTTCATGTTTCTGAGGGTTACAGTGTCGCTCTGCATCTCCCGTTCACCGGCAAGAACAGCATAGCGGGCAGTCTTTGCTGCATGTTTCATCTGTGCACCGATGCCGCGGGAGAGCAGGTTAATCTCTGTTCTGAATCCTGTGTCCCTGAACTTTCGTGAGAGAGAGAAGGCATATTCACGTGCTTCCGGTGTATAGAGCACTGCGACAACGGTGTCATCAGGGAGGGCCACATCACCGAGGGAAACCATCACCCGGTCAAATCCGATGCCGAATCCACATGAGCCAACGTCGTCGCCGCCGAAAAGGTGGGCGAGGCGGTATGCGCCCCCGCCGATGATCTGGTTTTCTGCCCCGAGATTTTCTGCAAATCCTTCAAAGACCATGCCGGTATAGTAATCCAGTCCGCGGACGATGCCGTAGTTCTGGCGGAACACGGTACCTTCGTTCTCCAGCACACTGATCATTGACTCAATCCGTTCCTGTTCGGGGATTGGTCCGGTGATCGCAAAGACATCATCTGTTGTGTCAGCCTCAAGCAGCCCTTTCAGAGAGGACTCAAGGTCTTCCAGATGCCATGAATCGAGGGTCTCTTCCAGTCCTTCAATGTTCTTCTTATCAAGAAGAGCCATGATAGTCCTCTTCCGGTCTTCTGATATATCTTTGAGAATGGCCCGCATCGGGGAGAGATGGCCGACGTGGAGGTCATAGGTGACGCCTGTCGCACGCAGAATGTCATCCGCGAGGAGAATAGCCTCAGCATCCCCTTCCGGTGTGTCGGCACCGATGAGTTCTGCACCAAACTGCCAAAACTGGCGGTACCTTCCTTTCTGTGGGCGTTCATAGCGGTAACAGTCGGAGAGGTAACACCAGCGGAGAGGTTTTGCAAGCACCTTCGCTTCGTTCACATACATCCGCAGGACTGCTGCGGTGCCTTCCGGGCGCAGTGCCAGTTCCCGCCCGCCTTTGTCTTTGAAGGTGTACATCTCATTGATGATGCCTTCTCCTGAACGGATGGTATAGAGCTCCTGTGTCTCAAATGTGGGTGTGCAGACTTCACGGTAGCCCCATTGGCGTGCTGCCTTTCGCATCTTCATCTCGGTATTTCGGCGGAATTCCATCTCGTCGGGAAGAAAATCCCGCGTGCCTCGCGGTCGCTGTATCATTTATTTTTATCTCCTTTTTTTGGGTTTGTTCCCCCGGATATCTTTGCCGGGACTGTTCCCAGTAATCGGTCTGTTGCGGGGGTATCTGAGCCAAAGAGTTTCGTACGCTTCACTCTTCCCTGCAGGTATAATGCGATGAGTACAATACCCATTCCGAGGAATTCTGCCTGCTGGTATGCAAAATAGATCCCCATCGAAGCAAATGCGGTGAAGAGTACTCCCATATACGCAGCCTTTCGATACGTCTGGTCGCCGGTCCGGTAAAAAATCCGTGCATCACGCAGCCAGAGGAATGCCACCCCGATGACTCCGAAGATGGTTACATAGAGAAGGTATGTTGATGCCATGCAATACGTAGTTATTTCACGTATACCAATATGATAATTATCAGCCATGAATCCGCATCCGACACTCAGGGATGTTCTGAACGCATATAAATCCGGGGATGTTTCTCTCAGCGATGCTGAAGAGGAGATCCAGGGCTTTCAGATCGAAGCACTTGGAGAAATTGCACGGATTGACACCGGTCGTACGGTGAGGTGCGGAATACCGGAGGTTGTACTTGGGGAAGGAAAAGACCGGGACCACCTGATAGAGATTATTCTTACAATGGTCAGGAAGACCGGGAGATGCATTGCAACCCGCGTGCCGGAAGATGTCAGTGATGAAATCAGGGCGGTTGCAGAAGAAGAAGGATTTTCCTGTGACTACCATCCTGCCGCACGGGCACTGGTGGCGTCCCGCCTTCCTGCACCGTCTCTTCACGGGGGTATCGTCGGCATTCTCAGTGCAGGCACCTCTGACATTCGGGTGGGAGAAGAAGCGCGAATCATCGCAGAGGAGATGGGGTGCCGGGTCATAACGGCATATGATGTCGGTGCTGCAGGTATCCATCGCCTCTTTCCGGCACTTAAGACGATGCAGGGCGCTGATGCCTATATTGTCGCCGCCGGTCGCGAAGGGACATTGCCTGCCGTGGTTGCAGGGCTTGTCAGCCGTCCGGTGATAGGAGTGCCGGTATCCACCGGGTACGGGTATATGGGGCAGGGAGAAGCCGCACTTGGCAGCATGCTGCAGTCGTGTTCAGTGATTGCTGTCGTCAATATTGATGCAGGGTTTACCGCAGGCGCATTTGCTGCACAGATTGCACGGGGAGCACAGAATGGAGAAGATTAGGGGTTTTTATATTGGCCGTTTCCAGCCGTACCACTATGGTCATGATTCGGTCATAAAGCACATCGCCGAAGAGGTGGATGAGATTGTGATTGGTATTGGCAGTGCCCAGCTGAGTCATTCTCCTAATAATCCGTTTACCGCCGGTGAACGGGTGCTGATGATCACCCATGCGCTGGAGGAGTCTGTTTCTCTGCCGTTCTATGTAATCCCTATTGAGGATATTCAGCGAAACGCGCTCTGGGTCTCCCATGCACGGTCTATCTCTCCTCCTTTCAATGCCGTGTATTCTTCAAATCCGCTGGTTGTCCGCCTCTTTTGTGAAGCCGGGACTGAAGTTATCTCTCCGGAGATGTATCAGCGGAAAAATTACAGCGGGACGGAGATTCGCCGGCGTATGCTTGCAGGGGAAGACTGGCAATCTCTTGTTCCGCCGGTGGTAGTGGATGTCATCAATGAAACCGATGGTGTCAGGCGTCTGCATGATGTATCAGGGAGCGACTAAACGGTATATGACTATATGCTGTAAAAATAGAAAGATGCTGAACGGATTATTACAGGGATAAAGATGGGTTTTCTTGATAAATTATTAAAGCGCAGTCCGGAACCGGAAGAGACTGAACTCGTATTTCCGGATGTTCCCGGATGGATATCGGAAAAAGAACGAGTCATTCATGAAGAGGCAGACAGTGCTGTCCGTGAATCGCGTCCCCGTGTCTGTGATGCACTTCAGGAGATGCAGGAGACCGTCTCTGCACTGAAAGAGGCAAAACCTGATGAGAATGTTCCCCTCCATCCCAAACTGCTCCGTGTGGTTGAACAGGGTGTGCCCCGTTATGCTGCGGCGATGGAGAAGACGCTCTCCCTTTCTGTTTCTGATGTGCCTGGAGAATATTATGATGACTGTGTTGAACTGATTTCACAGATTGCAAAGAATACCAAAGGGCCGGGTCGTTATATCGGAAATGTGTTCCCCGCACTTCTGAAGGAGATACGCGTCCAGACCGATGTTATCGGACGTGAAATCAACGCCCTCTCGGGTGTTCTTACAAAAACACGGGAACAGTCGGGGTGGGTAGATGAGGCAACTGAAGCGCATGCTCTTATATCAGACAAGAAGATTCAGTTTGCAGAAGCTCAGGTTAAGGCGGCATCTCTGGCGGAGAAAAACACTGCCATGACAGCAAAACTTTCCACTCTGGAACGTGATATTCAGACATATCGTGAGGGTCCGGAATCGCTGGAGTATGACAAACTTATGGCACAGAAGAGAGTCTGTGAGGGTAAACTCCGTGAGGCCGATGCTGACTATAAACGAATTCTCTCTCTGTCTGCAAATGTCTTCAGAAAGGCGATTCATATCTGTGACCTTTCCGGGGACAAAGAGACGACTGAATTTCTGAAGACTGTCCGAAACGGATTGAAATCTCCGTCTTCTGCCGGACGTGTCCGGGGACTTGCAGTCTACCCGTCCCTCTTCCCCCGACTTGCCCGGATGATCCGTGAGAATGATTCCCTTATAAAAAATAAGGATGAAGAGGTCCTGTTCTCTGAGCAGGACGCGTTTATCATTCCGCTGAATAATGCCATTGCACGGACCGAAGAACTGGATGGAGAGAGTGCGCGCGTGACAGATGCTCTGAGTAATGTAGTGTTTGTCGGAACAGAAAGGAAAATGAAAGAGAATATTCTGATACTGAAAAAACAGATTGCTACGAATTCTGCGCAGATCAATGATATTCAGGACAGCATCGATGAAATCCGTGCATCGGCCCCTGAGATGGCAGAAAATCTCAGGCTGAATCTTGAACATCTGGCAGGAGAGGTTGTTCATGTCAGCCTCATTCAGGTACCGGATTTTACCTGAATGTAAGGATAAACAGGGGGCCGGACCAAACCGGCAGGTGGGGTATGCAACCCTCCTTTCCTATCTTCTGGTCCAGGTTGCCGCTTGCGCTGATTATCCCCTGACCTCACGGGAACAGGCATTGTGGGGGTATGGTATGCAATGGCGATTGGTATTCTCGTTCAGACCGTTGCACTCTACCTGATGTTTCGGTCCGGAAAATGGAGAAATATTAGTATTTAGGGTATTTGTGGTGTCAGAGGGAGCTAAAACTGATGTCGCCAATTTCATCGGCAATCCCTGCTACTTCCTGTGCCCCGAATGCCGTCATCACCGATGTGATGTCGATGTCGATTGCTGCCTCACACATATAATCGATGATATCAATGGAGAGTTCACGCTTCTGTTTGGATTTCTTTATTTGATCCACAAGGAATGTTATTCTCTCAGGCGGTTCCATCCGGAGTTTTGCCGTACTGACAACGCACATGAAAATTCGTGTCATGTTTCGGTCAGGACCGGTGACAGTCTCAAAGAAGTTTCTGATCACCTGAGCCTGAAAAATCTCTCCGCCCATAGTAAACAGAATCTTTTTACTAATGGTTTATATCTCTTGTGGAAAAACGGCACTGTCGGAAAATCCAGTTATCATTAATAATCCTTAAGCAGCAATTACTGTTTTTGGTGATTTGAACTGAGACAATCTATTTCGTACTCTTCTATCACTGAAAAATCCGACAGTGCCGGAAAAACGAACGTGATCCATATGCTTCAGGCATTGTTTGATGAGAAATCACACCGTGATTCCCAAAGTAAAAAAGGATTTTTTTATTTGGTTGAGACGATCTTGATGACGTCGCCTGTCTGCAATTCGTGTGTTTCTTTGATTCTCATCTTTGTCTTTGCGTCAACCGCATACAGGAATTTGTCCCCGATATCGGAGTGGACCTGGTAAGCAAGGTCATGAGGTGTTGAACCGCGCTTCATGAGGAACGCATCCGGGAGCACTCTGCCCTTTCCGTCACAGAATTTGTTCTCATCTTCCACCGGATAGACAACGATCATATCCAGGAGATCAAAGACAGAGCCATTGATTGCCTGCTGAACACCTGTTCCACCGAGCACGTCCATTACACCCTGAATTGCCATCAGGCCTTTCTTCTGGGCGTCATTGAGGTTTGACTCAGGGGGGATTTCAAAGGCAGGATCTCCTGGTAGATAGGTAATGAACTTCCCTTCTGCTGCCTTTCGGAGTGCCAGTTCACTTGCTGCAGAAGCAAATGAGATGCCGGCCTCCTTCAGCTGGCTTCGCATCTCTTCTGATATGAGATCCGCCTTGTTTGCCACCACTACCATCGGTTTGCTCATGGGCACGAGAATGGAACAGAATTTTATCAGTTCTTCACTAGTGCATACCTTCAGATCAATTTCTGCATTGCGTTCTGCATCGCGGATCTGTTCATAAGATATTTTAAGCCCTGCCAGTGCTTCAGTTACGGCTTCAAGGATGTCAAAGTTCCGCTGCTGGGTTGAACGCTGTAACTTTCCCCAGTTCTTTTCAAGAATTCCGTAGACCCACATCGACATCTCATATTCAATGAATCCGATATCCTCGTGGGGGTCGTGAGAACCTGCATCAACAGGGTTTCCTTCACTGTCTGTTCCGCCACTGCCGTCAATGATGTGAATGATGGCATCCGCGTCCTTCAGGTGATCCAGAAACTGGTTTCCCAGTCCCTTTCCTTCGTGCGCATCAGGCACCAGTCCTGCAACATCAATCATTCCAACCGGAATGAACCGGACACCGTTTGAGCAGAAGTCACACTGTACGCCAAGTTCCTGGCACGCACATGGGACACGCAGGTAGGCAACGCCTGTGTTTGCATCAATCGTTGTGAACGGGTAATTTGCAATTTCGACAGGTGCGAGTGTGGATGCGGTAAAAAACGTTGATTTTCCACAGTTTGGTTTTCCTGCAATAGCAATTTTCAGCATTAATTTTTCTCCTCTTCTTCAATATTGATTCATATCTCAGGCAATTATGTGATGCCTATGCATATGGTATCTGATTGTAGTACCAGTGTATAAATGATAAGATGCAAAAAATGTTATCATGAGTTTTTCTGAAAAATCGGTATTTTACTTTGACCAGCCGGGAAAAGATAATTCACACGACGCTGCAAAAATTGCTGTGAAACGTGCACAGGAACTCGGGATATCCACTATCGTTGTCGCAAGCACCACCGGGAAAACGGCGAAGATATTTGCTGAGGCAATGGAAAACACGGGAATTCACCTCGTTGTGGTAACTCATCTGGTCGGGTTCCGTGAACCGGGTGTGTGGGAATTTGATGAGGAATATCTGCCGTTCCTCAAAGAACAGGGAGCAGATGTTATCATGGGGACGCATGTTCTGTCAGGCCTTGAACGCGCACTGTCAGCCAACCCGAAGATTGGTGGTGGGTCACGCACAGATACGGTGGCAGAGACCCTTCGGCGGACGATTGCAATAGGACTGAAGGTAGCTGTAGAATGTACGCTCATAGCCACAGACCAGGGCAGGGTTCCGGTTGGGGAAGAAGTGATTGCAGTAGGTGGCACGGCACAGGGCGCTGATATGGTCTGTGTTGTACTCCCCGCAAATACGGCCCGCTACTTTGACCTGCAGGTCCGTGAGATCGTAGCTATGCCACGGAATCGGTGAGAGATTTACATCATGGTATTTCAGTCACTCAGGGAAGCATTCCGCTGTATCCTACGATATCCGCTTATTCTTCTGTCAGGCGTCTGGGTCGGATGTGCTGTTGCAGCTTTTGAATATTGTCTTTTCAATGGTCTTGATTTCTATGGGGAGACCATTGGTTTCTTTGGACTCATTCTGTTCCCGTTTTTTGTGGGGGCATCCTATGAAATGATACACAGGGATGACGGGTCACTTTCAGTATTCCGGACCGGGGGTATTTCCCGGTATTTTGCCGTTCTTCTTCCGGGAGCGTTTGTGACGTTCTTTGGTGCCATTGCAGCATTTATTCTCACCATTCTTCTTGCAGCAGTTGGCGGAGGGCAGGATGATATGCTGATGATTATGGGGATTTTCTGGATTTTCATCCCGATATTGTTCTTCTTTTCCTTCTATGATACCGCAGCGGTTCTGGAAGAAAAGAAAGTATTTGATTCTTTAAGGCGAAGTTTGCAATTTGTTCGTTCCCGCCCCTTTGAAGTTATAGCCTTTTACTGCGCCTGTTTCGTCCTTCTCATTGTGTTGTTTATTGCCAGTGCCTTCATTGGCTCCGTTTTCCTTGCAGGTTCAATGGTTTTTGATCCGTCTTTGGATATAAACACACTTTTGAATATGACCATGGATGAGCAGCAGGCTCTCATTGGAGAGGAAGGGGTGTCTCTTATCATCGCCCTGTATGCGGTGGTGGCAGGTGTTTTTACCGTCATTCTTCTTCCGTTTAAAGCAGTATTTTACCGGAGGCTTGTCCAGGGTATCTCTGAAAAAAAGCAGGAAGCGGAGATGCAGGAAACGGAAAAGCAGGGCGGTGTCTATGATGAGAAGGGACGCTGGTACAAATATTAGTGCTTCCCCTTTTTTTCATCAAAATGTATGAAATCTATGGAGATGGTAAATTGAGTCTCCTGACGGGTAAAAATAATCTGCGTCTTTTCGATGTTCTCTGTTTTTATTTTTTGAAAGACGATCTGCAGGGTGTGGTGTGTGTCGTTTTTGGAGTGTAATTCGGGGATTCCAGGCGAAGTGGGGATGAGATTATTACTGTTTTTGAACGGCGAAGTGAGTGGGGATGTAATACTATTGTAACTCTGCAGAAAAATGAATGTTTTTTGGGCTCTGCGAACCTGGCGTAAGAGTAAACGAAGGGGTAAATCAGGCATGCATGTCGCAGTTATCTGATCAAGATATCCAGCGGGATTTATCCCGACATACGCACGGAAATGAAGCGAAAGAAAATGTGTGTACGTATATAAATCCGGCCGAATGGATATTGGAAACGGAGGCTACTACCACCTCCCTTTTTCCCTCCCTGTGTTGGAGAATCAGGGCGTGAAATGAGCGTATTTTTCCCTTCTATTAATTGACGCAAAAACACGGTTGTAATGCCCTTTATTTGCTAAAAATACGATTAATTGCGAACTAATGTGGGGTCTCTATTGACAGGTATTTTGGGAGGATGTATTTGTTTGTCCCGACTGAGATCCGGCCACTCCGGGCTTCTGTGTGGACGTGTTTTTCCGGGGCAAATATTGGCAGGATGTGCCATTTGAACGTCATTTTGCCACGGATTGCAGGATGTTGCTTTAAAATGCCGAAAAAAGAGTAATCCGCAGTTACAAGAGAACACAAACAGCACATCTGGTGCCCGTCGCCCGGAAAAATAATCTGAATTTCTTGGTTGAAAAACGGAAGAAGAATGGAAACAATAAGGCGGTAAAGAATGAATGAAATTGCCGGTTGTTCAAAATATCATTTTTTAAAAGGAGATGAATACATAATACACTGCCATCGCAAAGATCCCGGAAAGTAACGTGGCGAGGAAATTTGTTCCGGCGTTTCCGATGAGATTTTTATTTTCATATAATGCACCGATGAGACTGTCGATGTTCGTGCCGAAAAATCCTGCAAGCACCGTGACAGCGACGAGTGCCAGGTCTGCAACGTTCAGCAGATATGCGAACACTGCGATGATGACAGCACCGCCAATTGCTGCAAGTTCTCCTATCATTGTGACCCCCCCGTTGGTTCCCCGGGGCACCTCTTTGAACGTGGTGATGAGGCGTGGCACCTTTCCCACAACTCCAACTTCACTTGCAAGGGTATCTGAGGTGGCACAGGCGACACTTCCCAGAAAGAGCGCGATAAATATGGGGTTCTGTGTGACTCCGTACAGGATAGCGCCACAGAGTGAGACCAGGCCGTTTGCGAAGACATTGAAGTATCCGCGCACCCCGCCGTGCGATTCTGCTACACCAAGCGCTGTCTTCTTTTCAAACCGGTATTTTGTGGTGCCTGCACCGAGAATGAAGAAGGCGAGCATAATCAGAAACCAGCGCACATCGGTGAAAACGATGAGAAGAATACCCATCAGTGCTCCTGAAAAAAGACCTGAGAGGTCTGCTGCCTTCAGTTTGTATGAAGATAATGCAAATCCGAATCCGATGATGACTGCAGTGATAAGAATGGTTGTCTCAACCTGATACCCGATTTCATAGAAGAGAAGCATTGTCATCGCAACTCCCAGTGTCTCAATGAAGATACTATCCTGACGGTCGCGCAGAATTGAGTGGAGCATCAGAGCAACGATTACTCCTGTTACAGCCACAAACGGGACGTTGTAGCCGGAATACATCATCACCAGGAACGCACCGAGGAAGGCGACAATCGTAAACGGGATGTACCCTTTTGTACCCCTTCCTGCGATACGGTAGGCAGCCTCCCCCATGATAACTATCGCAAAAGTGGTGGAAAATACCACCAGTGGTATTAGTTCAAGGCCATAGAGCGCCGCAATTGCTGCGATGGAGACTGAGGTGTAGCGGGACTTTTTAATGAGGAAAAATAGTGCACAGATGAGCACAACAAAAAGCGAGAGGAGCCAGGGGGGGGAGACATATGGCGCGATGACGATGCATATCAGCGCAAGAGCTGATGCTGCCCACATCTCTGTATCCCATTCCATTGCTTTTATTTTTGTGATTCATGGTTAATGGGGTTATGCCTGAAGGATGATGATTTTCTGAAAAAACCCTCATTTATTTGAACCTGACAATTTGCAGGAAGATCCTCTCTGAATGGCATATGTGCGATTACTATTAAGAGAAAAAACAACCAATATTCTCAAAATGTCTCCATCAACTGAAATACCGAAGACGTATGATCCCAATTCTGTGGAAGAGCATTGGCTGCAGGAATGGAAGGATGAGGACAATTATTTTGATCCCGTCTCTACGAAACCACAGTTTATTATCGACACACCACCCCCCTATCCGACTGGAAACTTTCATATTGGAAACGGGTTTAACTGGTGTTATATCGATTTTATCGCACGGTATAAGCGGATGCGCGGGTTCAATGTTATGTTCCCCCAGGGGTGGGACTGTCATGGTCTTCCCACCGAAGTGAAGGTTGAAGAGATTCACGGTATCACCAAAAATGATGTGTCTCGTGATACGTTCAGGCAGATGTGCCGTGATTTAACGCTTCAGAATATTGAGAAGATGCGCGCGACAATGCGGCGGTGTGGTTTCTCAACTGACTGGAGCAATGAATACATCACCATGATGCCGGAATACTACCGGAAGACCCAGATTTCATTTCTCCGGATGTTTAAGGCAGGCGATATATACCAGAGTGAGCATCCTGTCAATTTCTGTACCCGTTGTGAAACAGCTATTGCATTTGCAGAAGTGGCCTATGAGGACCGCACTACCCTTCTGAACTTTTTTGAGTTCGATGGTGTTGAGATTGCCACCTCCCGGCCCGAACTTCTTGCTGCCTGTGTGGCCGTTGCTGTCCATCCGGATGACGAACGATATACAGAGACAAAAGGAAAGACCCTGACTGTGCCGCTCTTTGGCCACAATGTGCCGGTTATAATCGATAAGGCTGTGGATCCTGAGTTTGGCAGCGGTGCGGTGATGATCTGTACGTTCGGTGACAAGCAGGATGTGTACTGGTGGAAAACACATAATCTTGACCTGAGAAAGGCAATTGACTCCTCCGGCAAAATGACTGCCATTGCAGCCCCCTATGAGGGCCTGACCACAATGGAGTGCCGTGAGAGAATCCTTGCTGATATGAAGGCACAGGGCATTCTTCGTCGACAGGATAAACTGGATCAGCATGTTGGTACCTGCTGGCGCTGCAAGACTCCGATTGAGATTCTCAGTGAACGCCAGTGGTTTGTGAAGATTCACAGTGAAGGTATCATCAAGGCGGCAAAGGAGATCGTGTGGACACCGGATCACATGTATTCCCGTCTGGAAAACTGGGCATCACAGATGGAATGGGACTGGTGCATATCACGCCAGCGTGTCTTTGCCACCCCGATTCCGGTATGGTTCTGTGATGGCTGTGGTGAGAAGATTCTCCCGGACGAGGCAGACCTGCCGATTGACCCGACTGCAGATTCACCAAAGCATGCATGTCCGGTCTGTGGCGGGACATCGTTTACCGGAGAAACAGACGTACTTGACACCTGGATGGATTCTTCAATCTCTGTCTTGAATGTAACCGGCTGGGACGGCGGAGATATTCCGGAGCGCTTCCCCGCACAAATTCGCCCGCAGGGGCATGACATCATCCGGACGTGGGCATTCTATACCATTCTGCGGTCCCTTGCCCTGACCGGGTCCAAACCATGGGAGGAAATTCTTGTGAACGGGATGGTGCTCGGAGAAGACGGCTTTAAGATGAGCAAGAGCCGTGGCAATATCATTCCTCCGGAGGAAATCCTCAAGGATTACGGAGCAGATGCATTCCGCCAGTGGTGTGCCATCGGTGCGGCAACAGGATCAGATATTGTTTTTACCTGGAATGATGTGGTTGCCGGGTCCAGGTTCCAGACCAAGCTCTGGAATATTGCGCGCTTTGTTTTGATGCAGGCGGGGGATGCAGGTTCCCTTACTGCAGATTCGCTGACGGTCCTTGCTGACCGGTGGCTGATGTGCCGTCTTTCTGCAACTGTTGCAGAGGTGACTGAGGCAATGGATTCTTATCAGTTTGACCGTGCCATCCGCGCTATCCGCGAGCTTTCCCGTGATGTCTTTGCAGACAATTATATTGAACTGGTGAAAGGCAGACTATACGAAGAAGAAGGGCCTGCACGTGACAGTGCTCTCTATACTCTGAGGACGGCACTTGCCACCATCTGCAGGATGTTTGCACCGATTACGCCATTCTTCTCTGAAGAATGTTATTCATATCTTGATGCCGGAAGTGTGCATGCCGCAGGATGGCCTGACCTTTCGTTTATCGATGTGGATGCATACCGTAACGGAGCCCTGCTTGTTGAAGTGGTATCTGAGGTGCGCAGGTATAAGCATGATAATAAAAAGGCACTCAACGCTCCCCTCGGCTCTGTCTTCGTGTATGTAGATAGGGAGATTGATGATGCCGGTGATGCATCCCGTGCCCTGAATGCCACAGTGACCTGGACAACAGATAAACCGGAACTTGAACGGGTTATATCCGATGTGAAATTTTCATTTGGGGTAATCGGACCTGCGCTGAGAAACAAAGCCCGTGGGTTTGTGGACGCGGTGCGTGCACTCCCTGAGGAGGACCTCGCCAGAGGTGTGTCCCATGTGACTGTTGACGGAGAAGAGGTGGCTGTTCCGGAGGGTTCCTTTGAACTGGTTCATTCGTTCCGTGTTGCAGGAAAAGATGTGGATGTTCTGACCCTGAATGATGGGGTCATTGTCACCGTTTCACGAATTGCCTGATACTTTCTGCAACAAAATTTCCTATTTTCTCTTTTTCAAGCATTGCATCAACAATGACAAACCGTTCCGGGTCACGTTCTGCTGCCATCAGGTAGTTCTTCTGGACACGGGAGAGGATGTCTGCTTTTTCAAAGTGTTCGGCGGTATCGCGGTTTGCAGAGAGTCTTTTCATCGCTTCTTCAACCGGAATGGTCAAAAGGTAGGTGCGGTCAGGGACAATGGTCCACCCGTGGTGGACTGCCTCCAGCCAGCCAAGAGCATCCGATAGTATGGAATCCAGGGTGACGGACTGGTATGCATAGCGTGAATCACTATATCGGTCAGAAATGACTACTTTTCCTGCAGAAAGGGCCGGTCGAATAACGTCACGAATATGCGCGGCGTGGTCGGCCGTGAAGAGGAGTGCCTCTGCAACAGGGTCAATCTCTTCTGCGATACCTCTTCGTACCTGTTCTCCAATCCATGTTGATCCTGGCTCCCTGGTGATGACAGGATTCATGTCGCTCAGAATCTCGCTGAGATTTCTGATTAATGTTGATTTGCCGGTTCCGTCTATTCCCTCTATGGTAATCAGCATTGTGTATCCTCCCCGCCTGTATTCTGCACTTTATGACGTAGCATTGCAGTCCGCGTGCCCCATCCCCCTTTCAGGAAAAAACCGGGTAAACCGGGGCATAAATATGTCTGTCCGGATATGATCATACGTAATCACTATTATGGGGAGAATCCAAAAATAAGTATGGAACTCTTAGTCAGCCCCAGTAGTGTTGAGGAGGCACGCAGTGCCCTTTCTGCTGATATCATCGATGTCAAAAAACCGTCCGAAGGTTCGCTCGGTGCCAATTTTCCATGGGTCATTCATGCAATAAAGGAGCTGTCGGACAAGCCTGTCAGCGCTGCAATCGGTGATTATGCATTTCTTCCGGGTGGAGCCTCCCAGGCTGCGTATGGTGCAGCGTCCGCCGGTGCAGATTATGTCAAGGTCGGTCTTAATTTTGACGGAGCAGATCGTGCTGCAGAATTGATTGAGGCTGTTGCAAAGGGAGTGCACTGGCAGTACCCTGAGAAGACCGTTGTTATTGCAGCATATGCAGATTATGAACGCATGGGTACGATTTCTCCGCTGGAAGTGGCACCCCTTGTGGCAGAAAATGGTGCAGACATTGCCATGATTGACACAGGTATTAAGGATGGTAAGTGCCTCTTTGATTTCATGGACGAATCTATTCTGGGAGAATTTATAGATATGAACCGTAGTCTGAATCAAAAGACTGCTCTTGCTGGTTCCCTGAAATTTGAAGATCTCGAACCTCTGCGACGTATTAATCCTGAAATTATTGGTGTCCGGGGAATGGTCTGTGGTGGGGATCGCAGCAGTATTATCCGGGAAGAACTTGTTGAAAAGGCAATGTCTCTTTTGAGGTGATATGCATGTATGCCGGAAAACTGAATATTCCGCTGGCCCTGACTTTTGATGATGTTCTGCTGGTTCCGGCTGAGTCATTTGTTGAACCTTCAGATGCTGATACCCATACCCGGCTGACCCGAAATATTGCACTCAATAGTCCCATTATATCGGCAGCGATGGACACGGTTACTGAAGCGCGGATGGCAATTGCACTTGCCCGTGAGGGTAGTGTCGGAATAATCCATCGTAATCTGAGTGTAGAGCGTGAAGTAGAAGAGATCAGGCTTGTAAAACAGGCAGAAGATATCATTGAGCGTGAAGTGCTGACGGTCCAGTCTGACTCTACGGTTAGTGAGGTTGACCATATGATGCGCTACCATGACATTGGTGGTGTGCCGGTGATGGACAATGATGTGATAATCGGCATTGTCAGCCGCAGGGATCTGCGTGGCATCGTTGGAAGGCGTGGTGATGAGAATATCAAGAATGTCATGACGCATGAGCCTATCACTGCAGTAGATGGTATCGGTCTGGAGGAGGCCCTTGAGAGGATGTACACCAATAAGGTGGAGCGCCTGCCTGTCACGAACGAAGATGGCAGTCTTATGGGCATCATCACCATGCAGGACCTTCTGGAGCGCCACCAGAATCCGAATGCCCTGCGTGACCGGGATGGCAATCTCTGTGTTGGTGCAGCCGTTGGTCCGTTTGATTTTGAACGTGCAGTCATGCTTGCTGAGGCAGGTGCTGATGCACTTGCAGTTGACTGTGCCCATGCGCACAATATGAATGTTGTATCAGCTGTCCGTGATATTGTGGAGAGTGTCTCTGCAGATGTCATCGCCGGTAATATTGCGACAAAAGAGGCTGCGGAAGAATTAGGTTCAGATGTTGATGCAGTTAAGGTCGGAATCGGCCCGGGATCTATCTGTACAACCCGTGTTGTCGCAGGCGTTGGGGTGCCCCAGATTACTGCTATTGCGAATGTTGCACAAGTGATGCAGGAGTATGATGTGCCTGTTATTGCAGATGGTGGTATCCGCTACAGTGGTGACATTGCAAAGGCAATTGCTGCTGGTGCTGATTCGGTGATGGTTGGTAGTCTTCTTGCAGGGACGGATGAAGCCCCCGGTCGTTTTATTGCAATGAAAGGGCGACGTTACAAACAGTACCGTGGTATGGGATCTCTTGGTGTGATGAGCGGTGGGGAATCAAGTGACCGCTACTTCCAGAAGAAGGATATTGGAAAGAACAAATATGTTCCTGAGGGTGTGGAAGGAGCTACTCCCTATGTGGGCAATGTCTCTGAAGTGCTCTATCAGCTTATGGGTGGCCTGAAATCTGCGATGGGATATACTGGATCAAAGACTATTGCTGACCTTAAGAAGAACGGAAGATTTGTTCAGATCACTTCGGCCGGATATGCCGAAAGCCATCCTCATAATATCCTCATTACCGATGAGGCTCCCAATTACCGTGTGATGGAATAATCCAAATACCTATATATTATTTTATCATTTTCTTTTGGTAAGTATGATCGCTGATGACGAGGACTCCTGCCTTCTTGATATTCTTGGTAATCGCAACAGGCGGCGTATCATTGTGCTTCTTCGGGAAAAGCCATGTTATGTGACTGAGATAGCTGAGCGGCTGACGCTGAATCCAAAGGCAGTTATTGACCATCTCCAGTATATGGAGCGCGCAGAGTTTCTTTCTTCACGCACAGATACACGGAGGCGAAAATACTACTGCCTTGTCCGTGACATCAGTATCGATATAAAAGTGGCAAAATCACCCGGCGTGATCCAGCAGCAGTTATCCTCATCCGAAGACCTGTTCCTGCGATCAGTGCTAAATCTTCGGTCTCTTCTTGATACCCGCAACAGGTATCTTGAGACGCTGGAGTATCTGGAGAGTGATCTTGGTGCAGCTATGGATGATCTTGTGTCTACGAGCAAAGAAATATTAGCTGGGGAAACAGAAATCAATCTTGTAACCGCACTATGTAACAGTGATCTGTCTGTTCCTGAAATTCACAGGATTACAGATATCTCCGTTCCCTGCATTGAGAGTGCACTTGCACGGCTTGAGGGGAGAGGGATTGTAACGCGTCATGGACAAAAATATTCGGTGCGTGAAATAAATGGCAAATGAACCAAACGACGACGTCTTCAAAAATCTTGCAAAGGCAATGGAAGAGATGATTCGCAACCTGCCCGGAGATGAACCTCCCCGGTTTATCGGCTGTACGATTATATCTGGTTCGGGTGATGACGGTCACATCTTCCATATGGACGATTATGAAGATGAGTTCGATTATGACCTTGTCGAAGATTCCGGTTTTTTTTACATCACTCTGGAATTATCTGGTGAGGAAACCTCTGCACCCGGTGTAGAATTCCGTGATCAGGAAGTGCGGGTGACTATAGAGGGTCGTGACTTTAATGTGCCTCTTTCTGCTCCCATTCATCTGGAAAATAGCAGATATGGCATAAAAAATGGTGTATTAGATATTATCTGTCCGAAACTGAATTGATGAAAGTCTCATTCAGTTTTTTATTCTTTATCGGATTCGTCTGGTCCATTATATGCAGTAATTGAATTTGGATGGCTTTTTTCCAGGGCCGGATGGGATGGTTTGCATGTGTGTATGCGGACTTCGGCAACATGGTTTCTTTCTGGAATTGTTTTTTTGGGAGTGGAATCTCCGTCATCCAGATTGACCCATATGGTGCGCTGAGGGAATGGTATCTCCATTCCGTCTTTTTCGAGTGCACACTTTATTTTCCAGAGCATGGTTGTTCTGATGTCCCACCATACCTCTGAAGGTGCCCATATGCGTGTTTTGATTATAACCCCGTCTGCTGCCAGTTCATCAACAAAAACTGAGGGGCCTGGTTTTTTCAGACAGAATGGTTCGTCTTCAATGAGTGCTTCAATGATCTGTATCGCGCGGGCTGCATCGTCCTGATAGCGGATTTCCACAGCGTATTCAAATCGGCGGGCGGTATTTGCTACATAATTGGTTATGGTTGTGGTGAATATCTTCTCGTTGGGTATCCTGACATAGATGCCTTCAAAGGTCTTTCCGATGGTGGAAAAGATTCGAATGTCTTCTACAATGATGAGTGTGTCCTCTATGAGTACGTTGTCCCCGATCTTGAGGGGCTGCTCAAAGATGAGGAAGATGCCTGAGATCAGATTGGCAACGACGCTCTGTGCTGCAAACCCGATGATGATACCAACGATTCCTCCTGCAACGAGGATTCCGGAGAGGTCTACGTGGAGGTTTGGAAGAGCTGTTAAAAATCCGATGGAAAATATCAGCCAGTATGCTGCTTTGGTGATGAGGTTCAGGTCATTTTTCCGGACACGGTCTTTGAGAAACCGGTTGAGGTTGAGTGAGACGATTTTGGCGATGATGACTGCGAGAACGAGGATAATGAAGAACCAGAGCATGTTGCCTATCGTGGTTGGGCCATAGACGGGGGTTGCAAATATGGATGATTTAAAAATAATGGAGGTGTTGAAGATATCACTCATTGGTCAATACCCCCACTCCATGAGATATGTGCGTTTTATTGATGGAATATTGAGGGTGTGATATATTTCTACTGATTTCTGAAAATCAGATGCGGCCGGGTTGCGGATGAACTCCGTTTCAGCAGTGGTTGGTGTGAGTATTTCCATGCGTGCGAGCATCGATACATATGGACCAAAATAGATCTTCATGCTATATCCGTCAAGAACTGTTCTGCTAATATTGGCCCATTCGGGGGTTTTATTTACGATTTCAAGGCGAATCACGCCGGTGCAGTATCGGTTAGATTTTGGCGGGGATGAGTATATGTCACTTGCAAAATATTTGGTGATAACTCCTCCTCCTGAGGGTCCATAGAGTGAATACTTCTGGGGGCAGAAAGAAAATATGTCCACTGATTCCATTTTTTTATTGCCAAAGACAATGACTCCGATTTCTATCGGAAACATCAGATATATGATCTTAATCCCTTCTGGTTCAATGAGTATGGGGGTAAATTCAATTTCCAGGTAATGGGTGACCTTTTTTGGAAGATTTACCGGTTCAATGGGGTTTACAGCTACGATGGCACTGCCTGTTGTCAGGAGTGTTTTCTGTACTGTTTCTCCCCCTGCCATTTCCCGGGTATAACGGAAAAAGTCTCCATCTTCTGTTATGGAGAGTGTGATGGTATCATCTGAGTATTCAAAGGGAATTTCGTATCTCCCGTACATAGAATAACTGTTTTTATGCGGGATAATAACCTTTCTGCGAATTCCGGCCGGAATTTCATAATTTTTGATTAAACAAGGGATTATATGGTATCATAGAAAAAATACTAAATGACTAATTGATGCATAGTGTCATAGGCTTTAAAGAGCGCAGATATATTGAAGAACTTCGTATTCTTACCAAATCGATTGCAATTGACTGCATAGTAGATGATGGATTTGATCGGATCATTTATGTAGTGAAAAAAGGTGATATGGGTCTTGCAATCGGTAAAAACGGGGACAATATACGTCGGATGCAGAGGGTTCTTGGAAAGCGTATCGAGATGGTTGAGGAAGGTGTTTCTTTTGATGAATTTGTCAGAAATATTGTCCGGCCGATTGATGTGCTGAAGACGGGAGAAGACCCGGATACCGGAAAAAAACGGATTGTGATTAAAAAGAAGAGTGATCTTGGTATTGCTATAGGCAGGGGCGGTTGTAATGCGGAAAAAGTGCGACTGCTGTGCCGGCGTATGTATAATACTGAGGTTGCAGATATTGTAGCAGAGGGTGAATAACATGGATTCTGGCGTAATTGTTGATGTGTGGGATACGATAAATCAGAGGATGGAGGAGCGCCCGGAAGGATCATACGTTGTTTCCATTCTCACTCATCGAAAGGGGATGGACAAGGCCCTTGAAAAGGTGGGAGAAGAGGCAACTGAATTTATTCTCGCGGCGAAGAACGGTTCATCTGACCGAACTGTCGAAGAGGCCGCTGATTTATTGTTCCATATTCTGCTGGCTTTGCGTGCTTCTGGTGAAGACCTCGGAGATGTGCTTGAGGAGCTTTCCCGGCGACGCAATTGAGTCCACTGTATTTAACCACATTTTTTGTCCATAATTTGATTCATTTTTTATTTTTCTGTAACTGATCTGCGCGATTATGTAAATAAGGGATATTTTTCTGAGAATGTGGCAATAATGTCGTACATTTGGCATTGTGATTGTGGTAATGTCTGGAAAATATACATAAGTATTATATTGTGTGGGGTGCCATGTTGTTAGGTCGAATGTCTGGGGCAAACAGGGTGAAACAACCTTTGTTTGCAACGCAGGCAATATCTTCGTAATTGAATCTCTGTTATTTTCTGACAATTTGTTGGAGATTATAGTGGTTTGGTGCCTGATTTCAAATGGAAATGCGAGGGTTTATATCTTCGGAGGTCCCATGTTGTTGGGTCGAATGTCGCACGTATTCGGGGTCTGAATGACCTTCGTTTGCTCTGCAGGCATACAAGATATCATGGAAATATGACGCTCTGTGGTCATCTGGATTTTTCCGGATGCTGCAGGGAATAATCTCTGGACTTCAAACGGA
>JAUVCV010000030.1 GCA_030595665.1 Methanogenium sp. | reverse complement strand
GGTGTATGTCGATCTGTTGTTGGTATAGCCGTGGAGTAACCGGTATGTCTGCTGATACGAGAGGCCAAGTGCGTGTTGCAACTGCCTGACAGTGAATATCTCAAGACCCATCTTCAGAATTGTCTCAAGTGCCGCTGCTTCGTTACGGGTCTGCTTCGTCTCCTGCCCACCGGCATCACTGCAAATTGAGAGGAAGAGCCGACGGGCATAGGAAAAGTCCTCACGATTTGCAATGAGACTGCCTTTCTCATCATAATCCCGCTGGCAGAAATGGATCAGGGCGTGACACTTGATAAGGTCAAAGAGCATCGCCGGGTTGCGGCGATTATTGGCTGTACGAAAACATATTTGCGGTGAGAAGGGAGTGCGCACATGGTGCTTCACCTGCCTCATCTGCCTTCTTCCCCTGGGGGCCGGTCCGGGTCAGGGAAATCATATAGGTATGATGATGGGTCCGCCGGACGGTGATCCCGGCGATGTTCCCGCCGTGTGCGTGGATCTCTTTGGAGATGGTCTGTGGGACAAGGTAGATTGGGATCGGGCCTGCGTGGAAGGTCTTGTCTGCAGCGTCCGTGGATTTTATATTTCCTGACGCTGATTGTTCATCGGCAGTTCCGTACATTCCACTGGTAGTGCGGGGGATTGTTGTGGGGCTGCCTTTTTGTTTTCCTACCGGTTGCATGCCTGCATCTCCCTATTGGGCTGAGTCTGCCAGGTGTTCTTTCCTTCTGCATTCCATTTCTTCCGGACGAGCTTTGCGAGCGGGTCCGGGATGTGGTTGAGAACTTCCTGTTCTATTTCTTTCATGGAGATTTGCTCCTGTGCACGAATTTCCTGTGCACAGAATGGAATTGGATGGTTTGATAGATAAAGAAAAGGTGTGCGTGTTGGAAGTATTCGGGGATGAGGAAAATTGGAGTTATCGCGTAACTATTTTCTGATTATTGAACTGTGTTCATGTTTCTGAGTTGCTGAGTTGCAGAGTTGCAGAAGAGTGGTTACCTCCCATATGAAAAGATGATGAACCAAATATTATTTTGATGTGTAAATGATCATATATTTATTGTCTCTGAATAAAATTAAATTTAGCTTTCCTGCTGAATCCACAAAGTGAGATGGCAATTATATTATTGGGTGATTTGGATGAATTTTGGAAGGGATGGATATTTGAAATGGGTGTTGTCATTCACACTTTGCGTATTAATTATTATTTCTCCAGCTATTGCAGATTCTCCAACCATAATAAAAGCCCCAACGGTTCATTTAAGTGATGAGAAGTATTCAATAGGCTCAATTTATGTTTCAAATCTCAACGATGTAGGGAAGATTCAATTAGTTCTAAAATTTGACCATACAACTGCCGTCGTTGAAACAATTAAACCAAATACGTCAGTCATCTCAAATATTGAATTAGAAATTGATTCTTATTATTATGATGAGGGATCAGTAATTTATAATGGTGGGTATTCTGCCGGAACTGTCAGAGCCGATCTAAATTTTCCTGAAGGAGCGTCTTTTCAAAATTCCACTCCGATATTAGATGTTGTCTTTCGCCCCACAAATAAAACTGGAGAAACGCCATTATCATGGGAAGGTCCAATAGGTGATGCCTACTATCTAAAAACTGGAGCAATGATTCCTATTAAGTTTGATTATTACAGAGATGGTGAATTAGTCTCAAATGGAATGGGAGCTCCCTTCCCATATCGCGGAAATATCACAGCGCCCGAATTAGTTGTCGAACCCGGCTATACAGGTGTAGGCCAAATTTATGTTGGAGATCTAGAAAATATTTCTCGTCTTCATATAGAGAGTTCCTACAATTTTTCCGAAATACGGCCGAATTTTGAAATAAACCAAACCTTCAACAAATATGATTATTCGACACGGGGCGGTGGAGGACACACAATGGGGATGATGTCTGAAGATTTTATATTTTATTCAAATGAGAAAATTAGCATCATTGAACCCCAAGCGGTCATCGACATGTCGATGACCACACGCGAAGAGGGTTATTGGGATATTGTTATGGGTTCGGGTTGTTCGTACACAATAATGAATGGAGATGGCATTCCTGTTCAATATCCATTTAAAACACTCAATGATGGTTACGTCCGAACAATTATCAACGGTGATGCAAACGGGGATGGTGTTGTAAACCAAGCAGATACTTTGCACTTGCTAAAAATAATTACGGGAAATATCCCCCACCCAAGTGATCCTATACTTATTAACCAGAGTGATGTCCATCGGGATGGAGTAATTGATGTTGGTGATGCCATGTTTATTGCGCAGTATAATGTGGGCTTACGAGACAAGTGGTTTGAGTTGATTACCCCGTGAATCAACACATCCCCAAATCCTTCTTCAGATGCTCCACCAACATCTGATACTCCTCACTCTCCTTCGCCTCATCCGAGCACTGTTCCACCTTCAGCACCGCCTACTCATTCAATTCCATCGAACACTTCGAACAATATAATGCATCAAAGGAGTTCATCGACCGGCAGCGGGGACACATCACCGGCTCCAGCGTGGTCGGGCCCTTCACATCTATATCGATGAGTCCTGCGTTCTCCAGCATCTTCCGCTCGATGTCGCCGCCGGAGAGGTGGACGTAGACCTCCGGCATGGAACTGTTCTTTTCCCACCGGAGGGCGCGGAGCTCCATCTCCGAGAGTCCCTTTGAGGTCCCATCGGCCCGCACGAGGTCCGTGAGCCGGGCGTGCCGGATGGCATGGTGGTGGACGGCTGCTGTTGCGACTATTTTGTTTCAGTTGTGCCATTAGGTTCCTCGATTCGTTCTTCAAGCTCTGCGATCTTTTCAGCCTGTTTCTGAATGGTCTCAGCATGTTTTTAAAAGTGAGATATAGGTCCAGGATGAGATTCGTTGCAGCTTGAGGATCGGTCAGAACAAAATGCAATATCTAGTCCCGATTGGGAGGCACATTCATTGAAAGTTAATATGTAGCCATTATATTTTGATCTAATGTTTAATTGCCGCCAAATTGTTTTTTTTGGCTGAATAGTTACTCAAAATGATAAATAATTGCCTATATTCCCTTTGGTCAGAGGTGTAGGAAAAAAGCACTAATTAATGTAAAAAAAGTTCCTACGCAAACTCCTACAATTATCTGAAAAATGAAATTATCACTGAAGATTATTTTTTTCTCTGCGATAAGCTCTTCAAAAATCCCATAATCTATAGCATTTATTAACGTATCACCGATGTCAACTGCTTCCGAGTGTTTTTCGCAATGATATAAATAATCACAACAGTTAAACTCAGGATTAGAAAAGTTATTACTAGATTTTTCGATATTTCGAATCTCTTCAAGCAAATTACAATATGTCTTATATTTTTCTTGAAAATCCTCCCAATCATAATTGACGCTACTTTTATGATCTATTTTCATATCGATGAATTTCTCGATCTCATCAATTTGTGATGTTAATCGGTATTTGTGGCATAAAATTGTGCATGTTGCTGTTTTTATATATGTCTCTTTAAGCCAGAATTCTTGATCTTCTTTTTTACTCGAAGTTAGATAGTATGAGAGATTGACGAATTGGTCTGAAAATGAAAAGAGAATATAATCCGGTTTGGTACCTAATCCTACTATACATTTTGAATAAGATCCAAGAAGAATATTTGAATATAAATCTTCGTAACTATCAAGTAATTTCATCAAATTAATTCTCCAATTAAGAGATCAAAAGATATCCAATACTGGCGACAAAAACAATAATCGCAGCAATAATTGTAATTGAAAATTCCCTTATGATTTTTTTCACAAAAATATGAAATTTCTTCTGTTCAGACTCTGACAAAATTTCTGTATCAATTGTATTTAGTAAATCAATACCCATCTCTACTAATTCTGAATAATCCGAAATTGTTAAATCTGGATCTCTGCCGAGATTTTTTAACTCTTTTAATCTAACCTCATCAGATTTATTAAAAAACAAGTTGCATCTTGATAAAAATTCGTATTCAGGAATTTTGGTGCATCTCTCCCGGATATATTTATCATTACAATATTTTTTCAATTTTAAATTGATATCAATCCAAATCAGTTTTCTACAATCCAGTGTTGCTCTGACTACATGATAGTATGCTTTTCGAAGATTGGCGTCCCTTGTTTTTTGATCCCTATCGAATAAATAGACGTTTAGGTGCATAAACGCCCCTTCTAATTCGCTGGCAACACCAATATCAAAATCCTTAAAATATGCAACACAATCGGCAAATGCAACTAAAAATGAGTCTCGAAAAAGACTATTATAATTATCAACAGTAACCCTGATGGCAATCACTTCAACTAATTATCTCATCAATTTTTGAGTTTGGATTAATGTGAGTGATATCGAAAACATTCCCTCCCTTAGCCATAAGAAGACTATTTGACTTAGTAAATTCGATTTTAACATTTTCCTTACTCTCTACAATTTGTATGATATCCTGAATCGTTGCTGATTCTGGAATTTTTTCCCCATACCTTTTTTCAAATATTAAAGACTTCATCTATAATCCATTTGGGGGAGAATGACAACCTCATTTTCCATTTTCACCTATGAAACTCAGGGATAGAATTTCAAATACTGAATCTATTTCAATTCTGTATACCTTCAATATGGCAAACAACAATATATATGTGTCGAAAGCTGAACTGAGGAGGTTCGTGCCTGTCCATCCAGCACCAATTTGACAGGATACTAGAGCTATGGTTCAAACAATATGTGAATGTTGCTAATATCATAGAAATCATGCGGTTGCTGTTGGACAGGAAAAGATGAATATGATTACACATTACATTCCCAGAATGACCCCTTGACTGCAGGGAATGAATTACTTTGTGCACGAGTTCAGGAAGAGCCTGACATTCACAAATGACGTCATCTTCAGAATATCCATCACAGCAGAGGAAAGAGTGTCTGAAAAATGGCACCAAAAGGTGGCAACTATGACACCATTCCCCAATCCTTCCTCAGCATCTCCAGGAACGCCCCATACTCCTCACTCTCCTTCGCCTCATTCGGTAGACTGCTCCACCTTCAGCACCGCCTGCTCATTAAGCGCCATCGAACATCGTGCACAATACACCGCGTCAAAGAAATTCATCGATCGGTAGCGGGGACACCTCACCGGATCCGGCGTGGGATCCTAACCAATTTTCGCTTAAGTATTTTCCAACCAGAAATATTGGGATGTTATACGTGAAGGATGAGAGTTGTGATTGAATAGTGATGCCATTTTAGCTGTAAGAAGAATCACTGTACTGTCAATCTGCATTGAATTGACAGAAATCAAATATATTATACAAAATGATATATTTTCGTGGAATAAAACATAATACTAATGCCCGATAACCGTAGATTAGAGGAGCATATATCACAGGGTTTGCTGCTTGTAATATTTTCTTTTGCGCTTATTTATTCAATCGACATCTCAACAAATATTTTTGGTAATATTGCAACAAGTTTAGCTGCGATATTGGCAATAGTATTCTCAATTTCAATTTTAGCAATTCAAATTGTAGTAAATAAGTATAATTCCACTATTCTTGAGTTTTTTAAAAAAAATAAATGGACGCAATTTACGTTAATCATTTTTCTAATTACAATCATTCTGTCAATAATTATATCGGGTCTTAAAATATCAGAATCGGACAGTTACATAAAATTAATTTGTGCAATCGGTTTTGCATTGTTCCTTATCTGTCTATATTCATTCTGGCAATTTTTTAATTTAATGCTCAACATTATCGACCCTTTAAAACTTGGAACATTATTGAAGAAATGGATCATAAATCTGTATAATTCAGACAAACAAGAAGAATGCGTAAAAGTAGTATTTTCTCTTGGGGATATTTCAATAAAAAGCATTGGAGTAAATGAGGTGGCTACAACAGTGGGCTATCTGAATTACATAGAAGAAATTGTTGAAGAGATTGTTGAAGAAATTGTTGAAGAAACTGCTAACAAAGAGAATTCAAATGCTAAAATTAATGTAATCATAAATCGTCTTCTGGATCAATACCAAAGAATTTACGCTGAAGCAATAAAATGTGAAGAAAATCTAGTTATTGAATCCATTTCTGGAAAAATATTATATTCAACATTTAGACGAAAAACAATATTATATGAGATCGATAATTTTCAAATATTTCGTCTCGGATTAACACTTGTAGATAAAGCAGTAGAGAAAAAGGTATCTTCCAAGGATCAAATAATTAGCGATATAATAGACATACCCCAAAAATTTTATGACAATTTATCCGTAATAAATTGTCATTTTTTGACGTTATATCATAATTTTCTATTCGATGTTAACAGAATAATCATTGACAATAATGATTTTGATCTCTACGAACATGAACTTCATATATTATCAGCATATGACATTCAGTCATTGGATACTATCCGGAAGGGGCTATCAGACTCATTAGTATTAAATAATCAGGATCTAGATTTAGATGACAAACTCATCAATAATTCTTCCACATGTAAACAATTGTTCTGGCAGATAAAATATTCATTGCCAAAAAATTTCACAAATATATCTGAATTTGAAAAACAATTGGAACATTATAAAAATTGCATATCTAATGGTTTAGAATCAGAAAAAATTACGAAATTCAATACTGCTTTTGATACAATAAATGAAAAATTGTATTCTTACATTTACAACTTATATATCCAGAAATTCTTTTTCCAAATAGGGAGTCATATACTATATGTACAGGAAAAATATGGGAAAAATAATTTAAACTATATCTACGAGCTTTGGTATCATACAAGGCCAGAAAATGTTCCTGTGAATGTTATTACTGGTAATGAAACAACAATAACATTTGAACCTTTCCGGCTCACACAACTCTATCTATATGGTGGCAAAAATTCTGTCGGATGGAAAAATAGATTTTTTGGATATGATAATTATAACTATATTTCTGGTTCTATCACTCGATACTATGTCCTTTGTATTTGTAAGTGTTTAGAATTAAATCGTAAAATCAAATTCCCAATTCAAAATGGCCGTATTCATTTTTCTGAGAATGAAAACAATGATGTTCTTGAATTCTGGTATCGGTTCTTAATTGACTTGAAAACTGAATATAAAGATATTGACAATCATTTGAATAAATTAATTTTAAATTCAGATTCTTACGACCTTCTCTTTAAAAGCCCTGCAAAAGAAGTGATGATGGAAACTAAAGAGTATTTAGAAGAACTGAAAAATGATGGCGAAATTTTAATAGAAGATTTGGAGAGCCTTCTACCAATTGACACTCAAAAGGTTGAAAAATTTAAAGAAGATATAAAATCTGGGTACGAAATAACAAGTTCTATCAATAAATTTGTTCAAATCAATCCGTACAATGAATCTGAGCATTCCGAACTTGAATTTACAAAAATAGAAAGAAGGATGCTAATTCAGAAAAATTGGTTCATAAAAATTTCTGTTCAATTAATCACTGGAGTGTTCAAGATAAGCAAATCTACTGCATGGCAAGAAATTCAATTTTTAATAAAAACCATATTGGACGATACAAATATAAGAAGAGAAAATATCCGAAAGACCAATGAGCAGATCTTTTCATCAATAGAACAAGCAGTTGATTACATTTCAGATAATGGATACACTCCAGATACAATATATATTCATAAAAATCTAATTGAACTGCTTCCAGAAAAATATTTAAATTTGCTCAAAAAAATATTAATTGTTGATGAATCAACTACATTGAAGATTATTAAAATTCATGACGAATCACTTTTTATTGATCAGATTATTATTTTCGATTCTGATGCAATTAATTGGACATATAAGCCGAAAGATTCTGGAGAAATATTGAATATTGAGATAAAAGAATATGAGGAAAATAGATCCCTTTGTGCCCTTATAGTTCAGACCTTTGTATCTTGCACAATTGTCAACAATGAAATGATAAAAATAATTGATGCCTCATCAGATAACGAATAAAGTATAGTGAAAATGGAGGGGATTTCACCAAATCTCTCTCCGCTCCACCAGCATCTGATACTCATCACTCCTCTTCGCTTCATCCGTGGACTGCTCCACCTTCAGCACCGCCTGTTGATTCAGAGCCATCGAACACTTCGAACAATAGATTGCATCAAAGGCATTCATCGACCGGCAGCGGTGATACATCACCGGCTCCAGAGTCGTCGGGCCATTCTCATCGATATCGATGAGGCCCGCGTTCTCCAGCATCTTTCTAAATTTGGATCAAATTTTTAATGTTTATTCCACTGTGGGTGGTGGGATCGTGGGATGAACGAACGAACAAACAAACAAACGAAAAAAAGAAATATTTAAAAAATCTTCACGCAGACTTTCGGGCGTACCAGGCTTTCTTGACTTCACTGCCTTCGAGGAAGACAAAGCCATGCTCATCCCCATATTTGCGTGCATCCTCTTTTGTGAGAGCCTTCCCGGTCTTCTCATCCAGCATCTCACATATCGTAACAGCAGGCGTGACTCCTGCCATCTCTGCAAGGGCAATCGAAAGTTCGGTCTGGCCTCTTCGCTGATCTAAGAGATTGTCTGCTGCTCTGAGGAGGGCCATGTGACCCGGAGTCCGGAATTCTGCTGCGAAGGTATCTCCGCCGCCGTTCAGCGTCTTTTTGACCTGTTCTGCCAGGCGGGTCACCGTGAGTGCCCGGTCATTATCCGTGATGCCGGTGAAGGTGTCGCGGTGGTTGACCCAGAGAGAGAAAGACGAGTGGTTGCTCCGGTCATACGGAATGTCCCCTTCCTGTTCCGCCAGATTCGTCGGCTGGAGAATTTCGCTTGCAAACGGCAGACCAAAATTCTTTGCCGCCTGTGGATGCAGAGCCGTGCAGATCAGTCCGCCTCCGTCTTTTCTCATACGGACGATATGTTCCGGCCTGACCGCATCTGATCTGATTGCAAAATCCGTTTCCCCTTCCCGATCATCAAAGTCAAAGAGAAGAACAAACTCTCCCCTCTTGAATGCTTCCAGTCCTTTCTCTATCATTATCGTGTCACCTCTATGATTACCGCTGCACCGTCATCCGTTTCCAGCACATCCCGCAGCCGTTCTGCTGATATCAGTTCAATAATATCCTCCGGATAATGGGTTCTCCCGGGGATGAGAATTGCGCATGCATACCCGTTGATGGTACATTTCAGGGCCCGTGCTCCGCCAAATGTGCGGTCATGGTCGGTAAACCCATATATTTCTGTCCACTCCATGGCATCGAGTTTGCGGCGTGTCTCGATGCTTGCCGGACTGAGTTTTACATTGAATGTTCCGGGATACGGAATGATACCCAGCTTCCCTGAAAACTGGCTGGCATATCCTTCCACACTGATATAATACCGGCCTTCCCCGAGACCGCTGATGAGTTCCCCTTCCAGCAGGTAATGCCTGTCATGCGTCTCAAATATGCGGCGGTACGTGGCATATTCAATCCTCAGGTTTTCCTCCCCTGCTGCGGTGATGGTCACATACTGACCGTCTCCCCCCATGGTTCGTGAGATCATATGGCCATTTTCAAGAGAGATCAGTCTCCTGGAAGCAGTCTGCGGACTGATGGACAGTTCCTGTGCAAGACTCTGTGAAGAGACCGACACAGCACCGGAAAGCCCCCCTAAAAGGGCGATCGCTTTCAGGCAGATCAGGTCATCGGGTGCGATCATCTTATATCATTTTTGGAATGCATGCCATATATGGGTTGTCCTTCCGCCATACCTGCCATGATCTGAATGTATGCTGATTAACACCGGAATTTCCGCCATGTTCTTTCAGCATTCATGAATGCATTCGGTGGTCTGTTCCCCGGAGAATATCGGGTATGGGGCATGCAGGGGTAGATCTTGTATGGTTGTCGTTGAATGCCGAAATGCCCTTCGTTAATTATATAATATCGGCGTGCAAAGAATATATTTATGAAATCCGCACTGCGGACCCGTCTTGCTGAAAAAATGGCAGGAGAGATCACGCTATCTGCATCCCCGGGTGAGGCCCTCAAGAAGTGGCGCCTTGCATTTCGCATTGCCCCCGGAGTACTTGCAGATCAGATGGGCGTCTCTCCGTCGGTCATCTCCGATTACGAAGGTGGCAGACGCAAGAACCCGGGTACTGCGGTTGTTGGAAAGATTGTTGACAGCATCCTGAGTATTGATGAAGCGAATGGCGGCAGACACATCCGTAAATTCGCCAAAATACTCTACAATGACTTTGATCCTGACGTCATCTATGACATGCATGATTACAACATGCCGGTTCCGCTCACCCGGTTCTGTGACTCGATTGCCTGCACCCATCTGGTGGGTTCCATGGATCAGCAGATCTACGGCTATACTGTTGTCAACTCGGAAAACGCCATAATTCAGCTTTCCGCCAATGAATTTAACCGGATTTATGGCTGGAGTACAGAACGGGCGTTAATCTTTACCAATGTATCAACCGGCAAATCGCCGATGATCGCAATCAGAGTGACACCATTCAAACCACGCTGCGTAATTCTCCAGGGCATTACCCCTGAGGAAGTGCATCCGCTCGTTCCCCGCCTTGCAGAGAGCGACCGGATCACCCTGCTGTGCACGGAAATGGATGTCAATGAAATTGTCGATATTCTGAGGGACGAATAATGGTAGGAATAATTACATACGGTGCGTACATTCCGCGCTACCGCATTAAAACCGAGGAGATTGCCCGGGTATGGGGCGCAAACGGCGCTGAGATTGCCGCAGGCCTCGGTGTGAAAGAAAAGTCGGTCCCCGACCTTGACGAAGACACGATCACCATGTCTGTTGAAGCAGCACGCTATGCCCTTGCCCGCAGGGACATTCCGCGTGATGCAATTGGAGCCATATACGTAGGTTCCGAGTCTCACCCGTATGCGGTGAAACCAAGCTCTGCAACCGTCGGTGAGGCAATCGGTGCCACACCCGTGATGACCGCAGCAGACTTTGAGTTTGCCTGTAAGGCAGGCACCGCCGGTATCCAGACCTGTATGGGCATGGTTATGTCAGGCATGATTGAATACGGATGTGCCATCGGTGCAGACACCGCACAGGGCGCACCCGGTGACGCACTGGAATACACCGCCTCTGCAGGCGGTGCGGCTCTCTTCATCGGTAACGAAAAACCGATCGCAGAAATCAACCGTACCTGTTCCTTTACCACCGACACGCCTGATTTCTGGCGGCGTGAAGGCCAGACATACCCCAGCCACGGTGGCCGTTTCTCCGGCGACCCGGCGTACTTCAAGCATGTCCAGGGTGCCGCACACCTGATGCTCGAACAGATGGGCACCGTTCCGTCTGATTATGACTATGCCATCTTCCACCAGCCCAATGCAAAGTTCCCGCGGAAAGTCTCTAAGATGCTTGGCTTCACCGCAGAACAGATTGGCCCCGGACTCGCGGTTCCGCGCCTCGGAAACACCTATTCCGGTGCAGTACCTGTAGGAATATCTGCCACCCTTGATGTGGCAAAACCCGGTGACCGCATCTTTGTCACCTCATACGGGTCAGGTGCCGGTAGTGACGCCTTTGACATCACCGTAACCGATACCATCGAATCCGATGTATTCAACCGGTCTGCCGCACCAACCGTGGAAGAACTTCTTGCAAACGGGAAGTATCTGGACTATGCACTGTACGCCAAACACAAAGGGAAAATAGTGATGCAGTAATGAGAGAAGTAGCAGTTGTTGGAGTCGGCCTTACCAAATTCGGCGAGAGATGGGACACATCGTTCCGGAATCTTTTCGTTGAGGCAGGCGCAAAGGCCGTTGAAGACGCAGGAATGAGCGGCGACCAGATCGACGAAATGTTTGTCGGAAATATGAGCGGAGGACGGTTTGTCCTGCAGGAACACATCGGTGCACTCATTGCAGACCACGCCGGGCTTACCAAAAACCACATCCCCGCCACCCGTGTGGAGGCAGCATGTGCCTCCGGCGGTCTTGCCTTCAGGCAGGCATATACCACGGTCGCATCAGGTATGCAGGACATCGTCATTGCAGGCGGTGTCGAGAAGATGACCGATGTCGGCGGCAGCGAGACCACCGATGCACTCGCAGGCGCAGCAGACCGTGAATGGGAGGGCCTTGCCGGTGCCACCTTCCCCGGTCTGTATGCGATGATTGCAACCGATTATATGAACCGCTACGGTCTCACCAGAGAACAGCTTGCGATGGTCTCGGTCAAAAACCATCGTAACGGTGTTCACAATCCGATTGCCCAGTACCGAAAGGAGATCACGGTTGAGGACGTGATGAGGTCAACGCTTGTCGCAGATCCTCTCCGGCTTCTGGACTGTTCTCCGGTAACCGACGGTGCTGCCGCAGTCATTCTCTGCCCGATGGAGATGGCACGCAAATTCACCGATACGCCGGTGAAGGTGCTGGCATCATCACAGGCATCCGACACCATATCCCTGCACGACCGCCGGGACTTTTCCACACTGGACGCATCGGTTGCTGCAGGCAGACGTGCATTCAAACAGGCATCCCTTACTCCAAAGGACATCGACCTGGTCGAAGTGCATGACTGTTTCACCATCGCAGAACTCTGCGCCATCGAAGACCTTGGGTTCTGTGTAAAGGGAGAGGCAGGAAAACTGACCGAAGACGGCCAGACCGCAATTGGCGGTTCAATCCCGGTCAACACATCCGGTGGCCTGAAGTCATGCGGCCATCCGGTCGGTGCAACGGGTATCAAGCAGGTATGTGAGATTGTCAGTCAGCTTCGCGGAGAGGCAGTCGGCCGCCAGGTCGATGCAGAGATTGGCATGACCCACAATGTCGGCGGAACGGGTGCAACCGTTGTCTGTAACATTCTGGGGGTCTGAATAATGTCAGTCCCCCGCTACTGGAGAAAACAGCAGAACCGGTATAATCTGAAGGGCAACTATTGTGAGACATGCGGGCGGTATTTTTTCCCGCCGCGAGTCCTGTGCCCCGACTGCCGCAGAGACGGAAAGATTGTCGACTACGAATTTTCCGGGAATGGTACGGTGCGTACCTTCTCGATCATCCGGACGGCAAGCGATGACTATGATCTGCAGACGCCCTATGCGATTGCTATCATAGAACTCGAAGAGGGCACCTGCATGACAGCGCAGGTGATCTGTGAACCTGATGAGATCTCTATTGGCATGCCGGTGAAGCGTGTGTTCAGGAAGATTTTCTCTGAAGGTGACAGCGGCGTTATTGTCTACGGCACAAAGTTTGTGCCTGCATAAACTCTGCGAAAAATAATTCATATCCCCATTTTTTGCAACACGCGTATCTGCCGGAAACTATTCCGGATTTTTGTCAGTCGATATCTGCGACTGACCTGTGTATTCCTCTTCTTCCGGTGGTTAATCTGCTGTATATCCGGTATCGGGGATGTCTGTGGTGCCCGGAGAGCGCAGGAGTAAAGGGATATTGACGTATGGTTCCTGTAAGACAAAAAAGGGAAATGTGGCGGACTTCCGGTATTCACTCCCCGGTGCGGGTAATATCATAGACTGCGTGATGCTGTGCGGCGGAGTAGGAGCGGACCTGATGTTCTGTTGCTATAGTGCAGGGATATGCTTCAATCATCTCACGATATTCTCCCTCATCTTCCTGCATCGCATAGAGATGTATCGTGCCGCCCGGACGCACAAGACGCACTGCCGTTTCAAAGAAGGGCACCGGACTCATGGGAAGATTCATGATGATCCGGTCAAACGAACCCGCAGTGAGAACGTCTCCCAGATGCAGGGCATCCGCAAGCATGGGAATGACATTATGGCGGTGGTTTATACGGATATTTTCTTCCATCAACAGGACTGCACCGGGATTGATGTCGCCTGCAAAGACGATGTCTGCCTTTTCTGCAAGAGCGATGGCAAACGGTGCGACACCCGCGAACATATCGCAGACCCGTTCCCCCTCTTCCATCAGGGAGACAATTCGCTGCCGTTCATTTGCGAGGCGTGCGGAGAAGTATGCAGCTTCAAGGTCTATTTTCAGCCGCATGCCATATTCTGTGCACTCTGTGGCGGTCACCGGAACTCCCGCAAGCACCCGGAACGCCCGCGTACGGTATTCACCTGAAACAGGTGTTTCGGCATGCAGCACCGTATGAATGGAAGGACGTGATGCGAGGAGAATTTCTGCTTCCCGTACGTCGTCGTCCTGCATGATAGCAATACCGCCCACCAGATCATGCCGGGGGAGGGGAACGGCTTTTACATTTGCTTCGCATTCCCAGCGTTCGGTCGCACGGCTGGGGTCTGTCACCGGAAAGAGCAGATATGCCCCGTCACGGATGGGTTTAAGTGACGTATCAAGAACGTTGTCACTGAGCAGCTGCCGCCGCATGGGTTCACCTTCTCTCACCGGTACGCGGACGCACCATTGTTCCTGTTTCACCTGACCACCTCCATTTATTGTCTCTCTCTTCTATGTGTTATGTACATGGATGATTATATCCGGCGGATACGGGATGGTTCACTGAAACTCCACGCACTGGAGGGGGAGATGGCTCCGGACGATGCAATATCTGTTCGGCGTTCATTCATTGAAGAAGAAACCAACGTATCTCTTGGTATACTTGGTGAGTATGCAATCACGACAGAGCGCGTCACCAGGCGCAACTGCGAAAATATGATTGGCACCGTTCAGATACCGGTCGGTGTGGCCGGCCCGCTGCGGGTAAAAGGTGAGTATGCTGATGCAGCATATTACCTGCCCCTTGCGACAACCGAAGGTGCCCTCATTGCCTCAGTGAACCGCGGGTGCCGTGCTATCACAAAGGCAGGCGGCGCGGAAGTGCGCATCCAGCGTGACGGGATGACCCGGGCTCCGGTATTTGCCTGTGACAGTGTGCCGCACGCGGTTGAGGCGGCCCGCTGGGTGGAGGGGCATTTCGACCTTCTTGCAGAGGCGGCGGCCACCACCACCTCACATGGCCGTCTGGAACATATCACAACCCATATCGCCGGCACCAGTCTGTATGTGAGATTTGAATTTTTCACCGGCGATGCGATGGGGATGAATATGGTCACCATCGGCAGCGAGAAGGCCGCAGAAATCATTGCGGCAGAGACGGGTGTCCGTCTGGTCGCCCTCTCCGGCAACCTCTGCACCGACAAGAAACCATCTGCGGCAAATGTGGTATTGGGCAGAGGAAAGACGGTGGCAGCAGGAGTATTTCTCTCTGATGCGATGGTAAAAGAGATCTTCAAGACCGATACGAAATCCCTCACGGAGGTCAATACCCGCAAGAATCTGGTAGGGTCTGCCCGTGCCGGTTCTCTCGGGTTCAATGCCCACGCAGCCAATGTCATCGCCGCCGTCTTTCTTGCCTGCGGACAGGATCCGGCACATGTGGTCGAGGGCAGCAATGCGATCACCACCGTTGACCCGGTGGAAGGCGGGGTCTACGTCTCGGTGACACTTCCGTCTCTTCAGGTGGGCACCGTGGGCGGCGGCACCACGATTGAGACCCAGCAGGCATGTCTGCAGATGCTTCACGTGGCGGGTGGCGGAGACCCGGCCGGGGCCCATGCAAAAGCCTTTGCAGAAATTATTGCCGCAGGCGTGCTTGCAGGAGAACTCTCCCTGTTAGGGGCGCTTGCCGCAGGTCATCTGGCCCGGGCACACAAACAGCTTGGGCGCGGATAAATTTCCTCTCCCTTTTTTCAGGTAAACCAGCGCATCATCAGGACAGCATCTTCCCCATTGCTGTAGTAGCTGTCTACCATGAAGACCTGTGCATACCCATATTTCTGATAAAACCGCTGTGCACCAAGGTTTGAGACACGCACTTCAAGCTGGACTGCCCCCGCCCCGAGGACCATGCATTCAAATTCGATGCGCTGCAGCAGTTTGCCACCGGCCCCCTGTCTCTGGGAAGACGACCCGACCGCGATATTCATGATGTGTCCATAGACGGCATCACCTGTGTCCTCCATCCCGGCGGAGACGAAGCCGATAATTCCCCTGCCGTTTTCTGCGACAAAGAAAAGACCGGGAAACAGGAATAGTGCGTCCCGGAATGCAGATTCATCCCATGGGTCCGGGAAAAGTTCGTGTTCGATTGCGCAGATACCTGGCAGGTCAGCCTGCCGGGCCCGGCGAATATGGATGTCAGTATTCTGCATTCAGTCTATACTCCATTGCGGATACTCATATTATATCTGAAGATCAATAAATAACGCACCCGAACCTTACAGGCAGGTATTTTCGTTATGGTCCAGATATTTAGTTTCAGGGCGTTTCGCCCTCCGACAGCAGAGGCACAGCAGATAGCCTCAGTCCCGTATGATGTGGTATCCACCGATGAATCACGCGCGGCCCTTGCAGAGAATCCGCAGAGCTTTCTTCAGGTTATCCGGTCTGAAGCCACGCTTCCCATAGATACAGACCCCGCAGCACCGGTGGTCTATGAAACCGCAGCAGCAAATCTCCGTAAATTGATTGATGAAGGTCTTCTCATGCAGGATGCGGAGCCGGGTATCTATCTTTATCGCGTCAAACAGGGTGGCAATCTCTACACCGGGTTTGTTGCAAACGTCAGTGTGGATGATTACCGGGACGATAAAATAAAACGTCACGAGCACACCCGCTACGACAAGGAAGCGGACCGGACCCGTCACATTGACACGACAGATATGCACACCGGTCTTGTTGTTCTTCTGTACCGTGACCCCGGGGAAATATTCTCCTATGTTACCTCCCTCATCCCGGAAAGTGGTCCTGACGGTGTCGCAAAGACCAGTGCCGGTGATGTCCATGAAGTATTTCGCATTGCTGATGCAGAAGCAATCAGCACTCTGCAGGACATGTTTGCAGATGTTGATGCCTTCTACATCGCAGATGGCCACCACCGTGCCAAATCATCGGTCAATGTAGCAGATAAGCGCACAACAGAAGGACGGCTCACACCCGAATCAGGGCGGTTTATGGCTATTATTCTGGCCGAGAACCGGGTGAAGATCCATGGTTACAGCAGACTGCTGCGGGATATCGGAGACTATACTCCTGAAACATTTGTTGCAGGACTCTCTGAGACTTTTTCCGTAAAGCCATATGGTGAGATTGATGACACGGTATTCTGCATCCCCCCCCTCACTGAGTCTGCGATGCCTGTTCACGTGGTGCACATGTACATGGGTGGTGCCTGGTATGAACTCTCATGCCCTGTGGACGCTGCAGCAGACCGGATTGCTTCACTTGATGTATCTTTACTCCAGAAGACTGTTCTTGAAGGAATGCTGGGTATCACTGACCCCCGTGGCGACCCGCGCCTGCAGTATCTGGGCGGTGCCCGACCCCTGTGTGACCTGCAGGAACGTGTAGATTCTGGTGAATTTACCGTTGCCTTCTCCATGCAGCCTGTCCACGTAGATGACGTGCTGGGGATAGCAGACGAAGGTGGCGTGATGCCGCCGAAATCCACATGGTTTGAGCCAAAAGTGCTCAGCGGCCTTGTGCTTCATTCACTTGAATAATTCCTTTTTTTGACAAGTTTACGTAAATTGTTATGTTTATTTGAATTCAGGACTGATTCGAAAAGGTATTGAATGGCCGGAAGTCATATCAATGTTTATTAGTCGATATCACAAGACATTCACTACGGAAGGCTTTCTGTATGAGTAAATACGGTGGGGTGGGTCTTTTTCTGCTACTCGTGGCTGTGGCATTTTGTTGTGGCTGTGTGGGGGGGGATTCGATATTTTCAGGAGGGCATTCCCGGACATTTGGTTCTGAAATACCCGATGAGCGAAGCACGGGGGTGACTCTTGATGAAGCTTTGGCTGACCTTGGGGTTAGTCAGAATGAAGAGATGATCTCATTTAATAACCAGTCGTTTCTTGCAGTGCGGGGCATACAGATGGCCGGGGATGGGCGTGCCTCATCCTGGGCTCTCTTTGCACGACCGGAGAATGAGACAAGAACAGTAGTTCTTATTTATACTGAACGGGGCTGGAGTGAGTATGACTGGGAACAGGGTATTAATTATGTACCCGTTGACCTGGCAGCCATTCTCTCTCCTGACGAAATATTCCGTCTTCACGAAGAGAAGCTCTCAGGGTATTTCAGTGCAGATGAGACTGAAGCGGATATCTTCCTCAGTAACGGTACCTACGTGGCCACTATATATGGGCCGGATTTATTTGAGACATTCCGGTTTGATGCAATTACAGGGGAGTGGATGCAATAAGACGGATAAAAGATGAGGATGCCATCCTCTCTATTGATTTTCTCGCCGGATTTACGATATTTATTCTGTCACTTATCATGGTCATATCGCTTGTGCCCGGGGTTCTTGCAGGCATTCAGAGTGATAATATTGACTACGATGCCGTTGCCTACCGGACGTCGGTGATTCTGGTGGAGGACCCGGGGGCACCGGACAATCCGTCATGGGATCTGATGGGGCCCTATGACATGGAGCATAAGGCAGACATCCAGCGTCTTGGCCTTGCGGTATCCAAGGATACGCCAAATATTCTTTCACGGGAAAAGGTTGACAAATTCTTTAATAATAATCTGGATTCTGGTTTTACCTTTGATGCTGATGATTACCGTGATAAGGTCATCTTTGGTGAGCTCACCTATCTCTACAATATCTCCCTGAGACTGGATGCTGAAAGTGAGTCATATTACGCAGAAGGCGGTGATGTGGTCCCGACCTTCCAGTACGGGTATATGCGGCGCCTTGTCAAGGTGAAGGAGCCCTCTGTAGCGGAGGTTAAGTTTACTAGTGATTATATTGGAGATCTTAATAGAACTGTGACGAATATCTCTTCGGATTTTTCGGTAAAGATTCCGTATGATGTCCTCATGGACCGGTCTGTGAACCCTGCGTACCGCATTGATCCCCAGTCAGAGCCTCTCAAGATAAATCTCTCCAATATGTATTCAAATCTGAGTGAAATGGACATTCAATCGATGAAATTCACTGGTATGAAAATCTATAAATCGCTGGATGACGGCAGCATGATTGATATCCCAGGTCTGTATCCGTTTGAGAATGATACATATTCCCTGACTGTTGACGGGCAGCCATATTCCGCAGACGGCAGTATCCCTCCAAAATCCGTTGTCCCGAATTCGACGATCGAAATGGTGCTCTACCCGCCGTTGCCATTCTCAAATGAGATCACCAGTTCCCTGAACGTGAACTTCTCGTTCTCCTATGAATTTGAAAACAGCAATGTGACCCACCAGTATCTGAGTGGCATGCATCAATATGATTATACTGCCAATGTGAAACAACCGAATCTTGCTGACGGTGTGATGGAGGTGGTGATATGGTGATGAATGATGAGGGGCAGCTCTACACGATTGAGGGCATTACCGCAGGAGTGATCATGCTCGTGACAGCGTTTACTATATTTAATTCTGGCCTTGTCTATACGCCGGGGGATGCGCATATCTCGGATATGCAGATCCAGCAGCTGGGGTATGATGCCTTGCAGATGATGGATACTCCGGCAGATTCATCTCCGCTGTACGAAAGTCCGCTTGCGAAGATGATTCAGGGTAATCATGGGGACCAATTCAAGATAGAATTTAATGATTATTTGAAAAAGCATACCGGGACTACTGAGATTGTGGACAGTCTGGAATTCAATGCAACGGTCTTCAACAGAGATGGAGATACTCCCCATTCATATCAGTTCAGCAATTCTACGATGTATGAAACAAGCCAGCTGACCCGCGAACCAGCGATTAGTGTGACACGGTATGTCTGGATTACGGGCAGGCCGTTTGCATCTGGTTATGACACTGGCAACCAGCTGGTCCTGCTGGAGGTGCTGATATGGAGACGCTGAACGACGAAGGGCAGTGGATTGTGATGATGGGTTTTCTCGTGGCAATTGGCATGTTCATGCTCGCCATCGTTGTCAGCCAGGCACCGCTCGTCGGCCAGACGACCGCCGAGTCGGTGATGGAATTTCCGAAAAATGAGATACAGGACCTGCGGGGAAAACTGGTCTCGATGGGGAGTACATTGCCGGAAATATCTCTGGAAACTCCAGATAGTGATCAGGAAACTCTTCAGAATCGTTTCCGTGAGGATATGGCTCTGCTCTCGATGTCACGCAATAATGCGATCGCAAACTATTCTGTTGATCCTCTTTATAATGGGAAATATTGGTATGATAGTGGCACATATGGGGATGTCTTCTATAAGTATCACCAGATTGACATCCATTACAACAATGGTGTCACTGAATACAGTGAATCCCTGCTGCTGCCACAGTGGGATCCGGAGGGGTAAGGATACATGACGAAAATTTGCAGAAATCTGGATGATGACGGCGTCTCAATAATGACAGAATATCTCACAATAACATCTGTTCTGGTTGTCATGTTTGTCATCATGATGTTTGTTGTAAATGCAGGCCTGATTGAAGGTCCGGCTAATACGCTGAAATATCACTCATATGTGGATATCGGAAACGGAGTGAGTGTTCGTATGGTGGACCTGTATGCCATTGCACCGGGGGACGGGACTATCCGGACCAGTTTTGATCTCCCGGATGAGGTGGCTGGGGAAGATTACGAGGTTATTGTTAGTCTGGAAGGTTTAGAGGAGAGCCAGTTTATTACGGTTACAGATGGGTCGGTCATGGCAAAAGTGGCCATATCCGGCATCGGTGCCACCAGGGGGGTCACCGGCCGAACCACTGGCAGTGGATTTAATATGATATCCTATAACTCCTCAGGGGTGTGAGTTTCGATGAAGACACGTATACGGGAAGATGAGTCGGGGGTATCTGAAGCCATCGGGTTTATCCTGATATTTACCATTGTGATTCTGGGAATCTCAATTGTGACACTCTATGGGTATCCGGTGCTTGCAGATGCGAAAATCAATTCAGATGAAAAGATAATGGAACAAAATATGATTGTCCTCCAGAATGATATCAAGATTCTGACGAGGAACAATGTGCCGTACCGGGACACGACCATCGGGGTCTCGGGTGGCAGTGTATTTGTGACCAATTCGACTGCATCAGAGAATGCGGGTGGTGAATATTTTACCCTCACCTATGATGTAAATAATATAATTACCTTTTCGGATATGTACTATCCAGGGTCGCTGGAATTTGTTTCCGATGAAGGGACAGCGGTGGTTTCGATATCCAATGGTGCTGTAGTCAAGCGCCAGCAGGATCAGGAAGGTTCGGCCATGGTTTCTGATCCACGCTGGTTTTATGATGAGAGTGAGGGGACACTGGTCATCTTTATGACAAACATTACCTCATCACAGAGTATGACATTGGGGGGCATCGGGACTATCCAGATGGCGATGCTCAAACCACCTGTGGTTCACGACTTCCCTGATTCTGGCACTGTGGAAATTGATTATTTCCCTAATCCGGATGATGACTATTCCCGTGCCTGGAGTAATTACCTGACCGGCCCCTATGTTAAACAGGAAGGATTCTCGATGGATACTCCCACCGGAAATCCGGGTGACCCGGACATATACCGGCTGGATGTGGATCGCTTAGTTATAAAAGAATATACTGTTGAAATCCTGGGTATCTAATCCCGGAATTCTTTTTTTATAGATTTTTTGAAAGATACATATTGCACTGCAGCCAGTTCCACTGCTTAAGTTGGGTGTGATGCGTTTTTGCGGGAAAAAATATGTGGTTATAATTCAGGATATTAATCCTGAATTAAGATAATCAGAGATATTTATTGCGCTGCAGCCACTCACGCTGTGGCCGGGTATAGCGGTATATGATATCAGCCTTCTCGTCCTGGAATGACCACGGTACTACGATTAACACGTCTCCCTCGCGAATCCATACCCGTTTTTTGATCTTCCCTTTAATGCGTCCGGTCCGTGTTATTCCGTCGAAGCAACGTACCCTGATATGGTTTGCACCAAGCATGAGATCTGCTTCCGCAAAAATCTCCCTGTTCCTTCTATTGGGCAGTTTCACCCGTACTATTGCCGGTGGTGGGGTCTGTGTATTTTTTTTCCTGTTTTGGTTTGCCAGATGACTCACTCCTTTTATATATATGTGCCCTCTTCGGATAAAAAGGTCATCTATGGTGGTGATTTCAAAATTATTCGTGATATTTGCTTTTCTTTTTGCAATTGGTGTGCATATGTCTGATTTTCTGTCAGGGTATTTTGCAGCAGGGACACCTTCCCGCTTCTGTGTCTTTTTTCGATTGGTGGCTTTTTTTCTTTTCCGATGCCGTTAATTAGATGTTGCAGGGCTGCAGATGTGAATTCAGATTCAGTGTCATCCTGCGTGGAAATGAGTGTGAACGACCGGATGGGAGAACACTTTTTTTGGGTTTCTTCGGCTGCAGCCTTTTTCCTTTCCTTATGATTATTGTTCAGTCCACCCTTCTGCACCGATGAGTGGGACAAACCGGACTCTCCCATGATATGAAACAGTCAGTTTGTTCCCTGTTTTATGGACACAGGTCAGCACCTGCAGATCCCTGTCTCCGACAGGGAGTACCATTCTCCCTCCTTCAGCCAGAAGAGTCGTCAGTGAGGGTGGGATGCCCGGCGCTGCGGCGGTGGTGATTATCCCATCAAATGGTCCTTCACTCTCCGGCAATGCCGTGCCATCCCCGGTGATGATGGTGATGCCTTCAACACCTGCCTCTTTCAGATTTTTTTCTGCAAGGTCAGCCAGTTCGGGAATCCGTTCAACTGCGGTGACCCTGCAACCGATCAGAGCAAGTAATGCTGCCTGGTATCCTGACCCCGCCCCTACTTCGAGAACCCGGTCTCCGGGTTTTGGTTCAATCAGAGCTGTCATTATTCCTACGATATAGGGCTGTGAAATGGTTGCTCCATATCCTATGGGAAGCGGGCAGTCGTCATAGGCGTCATTTCGCAGGTTTTCCGGGACAAAAAGGTGACGGGGAACACGACGCATGGCATCGAGAACCATGGGGTTCAGGATCCCTCTGGCTGCAATCTGTTCATCAACCATATGTTTGCGCTGGGCGGTATACCAAATGTCTTCTCTCATCCGGATGTAATCTCCTCCTGAACAGGTGCAGGTATCTCGTTCACAGTGGGGCCCTATTTTCATCCCGTGATCCTCTTCTTAGGGTATGCAGGGGCACGATACTCCGGAACTGTGTGCCGCCGTTTCCCTGGTGTGGGCCATCCATCTGGTGCAGTATACACCGTCAGGTATTCACTCTTCTTTTGGTGGATGCAGGCAAAACCATCCGCCCGTAAGGCCATATTTTTTAAATACCTCACATTCCGGGCAGTTACAACCCTTGTTTGCGCAGTCTGTCTTTTTTGTCGGGCCGCGTGCGCAGAAGAGTGCATGTGGTTCAATGTCCATTAGTTTGTTCTCCTGGAATGTGGGGCAGGGCCCGCAGAACCGTTTACAGATTTCCATATTTTCAGGTGTGTCTGGTACTTTCATATTTTTCCCCCCTTTCCATTCAGTGAATGGATACCCTTAGTGCCCTGTCATGATATTTATATATTTGACGCTCCGGATTCCTGAGATCCATTGTCATCCTATGTCCAGCCTATTTGACTCCGTGTGTTGGGGAATCCGGGGGCAAAACGGATGTGTTTTTTGCTCTTTTTTACTGTCGGAAAAATATGGCTTTAATGCCGTTTATTTGCTAAAATGATGGTTAATTGTGGACTAATGAGGGGTCACTATTGCCGAATATTTTGGGAGGATGTATTGGTTGTCTCCGGTTGAGAACGGCTTGCTCCGGGCTTCTGTGTGGGTATGTTTTTCCGTGGCTCGGGTCCTCCGGATGTGTCATTTAATCGATATTTGGCTGCAGATTATGGGTTTTTGCCCAAAATAACGCGAATCGTACATTGCAACTGCGGGAGTCAACTACCCATGACTAAAGTCGTGGGCTTGCCCTTCCAACTCTCCTCTTTAAGACCAGAGGAGCGGAGTGCAATAGGCCGGTTGACATCGGCCCTAAAAGAGATATTTTTTGCCGCATTAACGTCGGCATTTTCGGAATGTCCACATTCCAGACATACAAATTCGGACTGAGTTTTCCGGTTACTTTTGCTAATGAATCCACATTCAGAACATTGTTGGGAAGTGTATTTTGGATCAACAAAATAGATGGGGACGCCTTCCATCTGTGCTTTATATTGAATGAAAGTCCCCAATTCATAGAATGCCCATTTACCAATAGATGTACGTAGTTCCTTTGAAACCGTGCGACCTGATTTCCGAATGCCCTTTAAATCTTCAAGAGCAATCGCCCGGCGTGTGTCTTTAGCAATACTCACAATCTGTTTAGCGATACAATGGTCAGTATCCTTCTTAAACCGTCTTTCCTTGCTGGAAATACGTTTCAGGTGTTTCTTTGCATTCCATGTTTTAACGGGTTGCAACCGTCGTTTAAGGGTCGCATATTTCTGACGGGTTTTCATGCATTTGTCGCCGGAGAAAATATCTCCGTCACTGGTAACGGCGAGATTGACAATACCCATATCGACACCGAGAGTGCCATCCGGGTTTTGGGGGAGCACCCAATATGGTGGCTGTGCTGTCTTGGATTGCCTGTAGTCCTCTCCTGTGGGAGGGGTTATATGCATGTTATTTCTACAGAGAATGCCGTATTTTCGGAAAAAAATCTTTTGGGTGAATCCGGGTGGATTGAATGGCATATCCACATGGTATCTGTATTTTTCCATGTTAAAATGAGAAATACTTATTTGACTGTTGAATAAATTTTTATATCATTCTACGCGAAATATGTTAATCATTTTGATTTTAAAACGAATTTCGGGCGATAATCCAGATAAAATTTGATGTAATGGCGTTCTTTCTCTCAACATGGTGGTATTGAAGGGTAAATCACCCTCCTCAATGCGACATATAATCATGTATTGTCGCGCATTATTATAGAATGGAAACCTTTTTTCAATTCTCGACATTTCCCATATCACCGGAAATAATCAAGGCAATAAAAGATATGGGATTCGAAGAGCCCACGCCTATACAGGCGCAGGCAATCCCCCCCATTCTTGAAGGAAAGGATGTGACCGGACAGGCACAGACCGGTACCGGAAAGACTGCAGCATTCGGTATTCCCGCACTGCAGATTGTTGATCTGGCCTCCAGACTGACACAGGTAATCGTCCTCTCACCGACACGTGAACTTGCAATCCAAACCGCTGAAGAGTTTAACCGGCTTGCAAAATACATGAAGAATATGCACATCCTCCCTGTCTATGGTGGCCAGCCCATCGAACGTCAGTTCCGGGCACTGAAAGTAGGTGTGCAGATTGTGGTCGGTACTCCCGGACGTGTGCTGGACCATCTCGACCGTGGGACACTCTCCCTTAGAGATGTGAAGATGGTAGTTCTGGATGAGGCTGACCAGATGCTCGATATGGGATTCAGGGATGACATTGAGAAAATCCTTGCAGAAACCCCAAAAGAGCGACAGACCGTGCTCTTCTCTGCAACAATTCCCGCTCCAATCAAGGAGATCTCGCGCCGGTTCCAGAAGAACCCGGAGTTTCTGCGTGTGCAGCACCGTGAACTGACCGTTCCACAGATTGAACAGCTCTATCTCGAGGTGCGCAACCGTGAGAAGAACGAGGTTCTCTGCCGTATCCTTGAGATGTACGATCCTGAACTTGCCCTTGTCTTCTGCAATACCAAGCGTGCAGTAGACGAACTGATGTCCCAGTTGCAGACGCGCGGGTATTTCTCAGAGGCGCTCCATGGCGATATGAAACAGTCGCAGCGTGATCGCGTGATGGCAAAGTTCCGTAAGGGAGCAATTGATGTCCTTATTGCAACCGATGTTGCAGCACGTGGAATTGATGTGGATGATGTGGACCTTGTCATCAACTTTGATGTTCCGCAGGATGTGGAGTATTATGTGCACCGCATTGGACGGACGGCACGTGCAGGACGAGAGGGACGCGCTATCACCTTTGTCGGACCTAAAGAGATCTACAAACTCCGGTCTATCCAGAAGTATGCACATATCAAAATCACTGCAATTCCCCTTCCAACTGCCCGGGACGTTGAACGTACCCGCATGCGCAACCTGATTGAGAAGATTAAGGAGACCTCGGATGACAGTGAGAATGATAAGTATATCGAGATCGTCGAGCAGATCATGGTTGACGGTTACACCTCTCTTGATATTGCTGCAGCACTGCTGAAGATGAAACTGGATACCGGTAATGATACGGATGACAGCTCTTCCATTCGGGCAGATAGTTTCGGTCATTCAGGCGTAGTTCAGCTCTGTATGAACCTTGGCAGGGAAGATCGTATCCGGCCAAAAGACATTGTCGGTGCCATCACGGGAGAAACAGGCATTACCGGCAATGAGATTGGCGCAATTAACATCTTTGATTCCTACTCCCTGTTGGAAGTTCCCCAGGAGAAGGCAAAGCAGGTTGTTGAGGGAATGATCGGTAAATCCATCGGCGGCACCAAACTTATCAATGGGAAAGCTCTGGGATATGACTGTCCCAAGAATCAAAATTCCCCGAAAAGAAGATACTAAATATTTTTTTTGAGCATGGCGGACCCGAATTGTGGGCCCGGTATATTTTGATTTGACAGGGAGGAAACTTCCTGTATCATATACTGCAGGGAAGATACTGCGTTTTATCTGAAAAACGTCTCTTCTGTTGGAGGTTTTTTGCCCACGTTATATACATCGTTTCTACATCGCCTCTACCCGGCGGAAACGGAAGATGATACGCCAGTCCTGTTGTTCCCGAAGCGTGACTTCATTCATCTCCTCAAGGAACTGGCAGAGGTCTTTCATGTTCTTTGCATGCTGAATCTGGTTTCTGATGGCAGTGATGTGGCGGACAGTGTGTGCATACCGTTCGGCATTGCGCTGGTATTCCCGCTGGAGGCGGAGTGCAGCAATTGCTGAACCAATGGCAGGGAGAGTGATGGTAAAAAAGGCCAGAAGCATTGGAACACGGAACGGGTAATCTGTCTCCCAGTGACCGATACCGGTTGCATGAAGAACCGCGAGTATAAGTGTGACAAAAAAGATTGCTACACCTGCATAAGTCAGAAGTGTGTAAGTACGCCGTGCAGATTTTCCTGCATTTTCATAGAATGTGAGACGGTTCGTTACCCATGCAGACCGGAAGAACTTCTTGATGGGTACATACGGCATGTCAAGGCGGCAGAAAGAGATGGGCCGTGTGGCCATTATCTCTTCAAATGCCATAACCATCCAGTCATTCGGGCGATGGGCCATACTCATATGGGGGGGTGTATCCGGTTTTTCGCACTGGATACAGATGATGCAGAGAAAGAATGCTGCACGCAGGCGTTCGGCGAGGAAGTTGTAATCAATCCATCTGCGGTGAAAATCACCGTGACGTGATGCATACATGAGGAGAATAATTAGGGAGATCTCTAACACCTCAACCCATACCAGCCATGGCATTTCCGGAAGAAAAATGGTCTGGAATGTGATTGTGGCAACAGCAAGGGCGGCAAGGAGGGTGACAAGTATGCCGGTCCAGGTGTGCAGGCGCTGATATTTTTTTGTCAAAAGGCGTGTTCGGGTAAAGTACGGGAGTAAAGATCCGTAAATCGGTTCCAGAATCGTGTCATCCAGCGATGCTTTCTCTGTCTCTTCACGCAGAGCTGTAATGTATCGCCGGTATGTGGCGGTATATCCGGAGAGGTTCACATTTTCTGTGTTATACTGATTGAGCTGTGTATAGGAATCGAAGATCATGTCGTCATGGGGCATTTCATATTGCCTGCCATTCACCGGGTCAACGGCAATAATCGTTCGTCCGTGATTCCGGGCAAGATCAAAGACGCTCCCCGGTCTGTATAGGTTGGCGCCGGGTTCCCATTCGCCGATAACGAGGACAAGTGTGCACCAGTCGATGATTGTGTCATGGACCGGGTTGGACCCCGGAGTTGCGTCTTCTTCATGGATTATTTCAATTGTGTGGTCTATCTCCCCCTCAAACGGACCGGTAGTTTGATCCGGTTCCTTCTCCCCGCAGTAAATGAGGGTAATTTCCGGGGGTGACATACCTTCCCATATGCTGTCTGCAAACAGTGCCTCAAGAATAATGTGCTCCGGCCCCGCCTGGTGGGGGAGAATGAACCGGTAAGAATGGGGAGTGCCGGAGAGGACATTTTCGATGCGGAGAAACAGTTTTTTTATTGCTTTCAGTACAGGGCCTGCAGTGAAGTGGTGTTCGGTGACAATGAGTCCCACCTGAACAGATGTTGCAAGGGGGCCGGGCGGGTATATGGAATTTGCCGGTAGTGGGAGTGTATCTGCACCTATCTGCGGTTTTTCCCTGTTCTCCGTGTCTGTATGCATCTCTGTTTCTATCCTCCTCCTGAACGGCAATAAAGGTTTCATGAGTATGTGGATGGGAACCGGATTGCGGAATTTCTGAATTTTGGATGGTCAGATGTCGTATCGGGATCTTTTATGTCTGAAATACGGGCAATCAGTCATTCTCTTCTTTGCCGGGAAATCCCCTGATTTTTTGGGTAAAGGTATTTCATCTCTGCCGAAAATTTAGACTATACTACAATGTGGTAGATACGGAGGGAATTATATATGAGTGGAGATGGGGGAGGGGCCGGTGGTGGTTCCGGTGGAGGCATTGGAGGGGGAGCAGGTGCTGCAAATCTTATTCCCCGTGCGGTAGGGTTTGTGTATGCAATTGTTGCAATATTCGCCCTTGCAATTCTATGGTATACCGGGAAAATAAACCGTAAAAAAGCGTTTATATTTTTACTGATTTCAACGGGATTTGGATTTTTGATCTTTGCTCCTGTTGCGCCGCACAACTTTCAGAAACTGATTCTCCAGGATGTTACCTCCCTGGGGGCATCTCTCCAGGTGGCGGCTTTTGGATTGATTCTTCTTTTGCTTCTCTCACTCGTATTCGGTCGGATATTCTGTGGGCATATCTGTCCGGCGGGTGCAATCCAGGAGCTTGCCTCTCTCGTGCCCCTGCCAAAAATCGGGCAGAACCGGAAAGAGATTTCCCGTGGTATTCGTGCAGTGGTTTTTGTGATTGTCCTTGCAGCAGCCTTTGGGTGGTCTGTCGGCATTATCGATTATTTTGGACTGCAGGAGTTCTTCTCGCTTGATGTGACGTCAGTGCTCTTTTATGTCTTTCTTGGAGTGCTGCTTCTCTCAACAGTGATATATCGACCATTCTGCCGGTTTATCTGCCCGTATGGATTGCTCCTCTCTCTTACTGCGGCGGTGAGTGCCTTTAAATTCCGGCGCACAGACAAATGTATTGAATGTGGATTATGTGAAAAGGCCTGTCCCACCAATGAGGCAAAGGTTGGTGACCTGAAATCGGAGTGTTATATGTGCGGCCGGTGTATTGAGGTGTGCCCGGTGGAAGGGGCCCTTGTGTATCGGCGTTCAACGGGCAGGTGGTCTGCTGTTGGTATCCCTGATGAGAAAGAACAGGCAGAAAACACTCCCTGATTTTCCATTATTTTAGATAAAGAATTCATATTTTTTGTGTCTTTCCAATGGTTTGACACTATTTATATTGCAGATAACGGGTTTTTCATCACGGCAGCAGGGCATCCGGGCTGTATTTGGTTATGTCTTTCCGCCTGATTTTCCCGATACAATCGCTTTTGCAGCAAGTGCACCGGTTGAAAATGCTGCCTGAAGGTTATATCCGCCGGTGTCGCCATCGATGTCAAGGACTTCCCCGATGCAGAAGAGGCCGGGCACTGCTTTTGCCTCCATAGTCTTCTGCCGTATGGCATCCCGTGCCACGCCACCCCGTGTCGCCATTGCCGTTGCATACCCTTCTGTTCCTGCAACCGTGAACGGAAAGTCTGTCAGGTATCTGATGAGGGAGTTTCTGTCGTTTTTGGTGAGGTGGGCACAGGTGGCATCACGCGGGATGCCGGAGAGTTCGAGCAGACGAAGAATAAACCGTGCGGGGGTTTCTGTTCCGGAAAGGACCGTATTCACCTGACGGTTTTTTCCGTCTGCTATGGTGGCAGTCAGTTCTTTTCTGGCACGGCCCTCATCTGCACCTGCCACAAATCCCACATGCAGGATGTCCCCTTTTTGCACATACCGGGAGATGTGCAGGGCACCGGGGCCGGAAATACCGTTTATGGTGAAGATGATGTCTCCTGTTACCTGCCTGATTTTTTTGGTGTCCCGGTACAGGGAGAGCGGGACGTTGTCAAATGAGATGCCGGTGAGTGTGTGGAATGGATAGTCCCTGATGAGGATGGCAGCGAGGGCAGGCCCGGTCTCTGTGACGGGCAGCCCCAGTCTCTTTGCAAGAGTATATCCGTCACCCGTCGATCCGGTTGCAGGGTATGAGGCACCCCCGGTTGCAAGCACAACATTTTCTGTGGTATAGGTGGCATTTCCTGTTTTAACAGAGAAATGATCGTCTGTATGTTCGATTGCCCGGACAGGTTCCCTGCATCGGATCTCAATTCCTGCACGGGTGCATTCTGCAAGAAGGAGTGAGAGGACATCCTTCGCCGTGCCATCGTCTTTTGGAAAGTATTTGCCGTTCTCATCGGCGATAAAATCAAGTCCATGCTCCTGGAAAAATACCAGCAGGTCAGTGTTTTTGAAGTTCATCAGGGCAGACCGGAGGAATTTTCCTCCATCCCCATAATGAGACAAAAAATCAGCCATTGTTCCGGTATGGGTAAGATTACATTTGCCTGCTCCCGTGATGCAGAGTTTTCTCCCACATGAGGGCATCTTCTCGAGGATCAGGATGCGCTGTTTTTCCCCTGCGGCACGGCAGGCACAGAAGAGTCCGGCAGGGCCACCTCCGATGATGATGGCGGTATATATGGTGTCTGTTTCGGCAGTGTCTCCACTGGTTGAACTATCTTCGTATGTCATATCTGTTGGGCCAGTAGTGTTGGTATTCATGCCGTATTATCCCACAGGGCTTTGCCTCTTTTTTGCGGGGACTTACTTATTTATCTTCCACTATTTTCTTTGTCAGGAGACGCATCCCGGAAAGATGCGTGTTTTCTCTCTGTTGCTGCAAAAATTTCATCGCAGACCGCAGGGAAGCGACAGGTCAGCACGTTCACTCCTTCTTCGGTGATCCCTCCGGGAGTGGCAACGCGGCTGACGATATCTGCACACGCTGTTCCGGGGACTTCCAGCAGGGCGGCTGTTCCGATGAATGTCTCGCGGGCAAGTGCTTCTGCCTCATCTGCAGGAATCCCTGTCATACGGGTTGCAGATGCGGCAAATTCGTGAACCATTTCCGCAAAGAATGCCGGGGCACAGCTGGTGAGGGTGGTATATGACTCAATATCCGGTTCAGAGATGACGACCGGAGTACCGATGGCCCCGAAGAGGGAGATTACCCGTTCCCTGTCGGCCTGTGTTGTACGCTCAGAAAAGACGATGAGTGACACCCCCTTCAGCTGTTCTGAGGTGGCGGAGGGGATCACCCGCACCACACGTGCCGGTGTCAGGGCTTCGAGCTCACTGAGAGATACATCGGATGCAACAGAGATGAGCAGTTTTTCGTCTGTCAGGAGGTCTGCTATCTCCTCCGTGAACGGCACCACGTCCGGCTGTCTGACACAGAGAATAATGACGCCCGCGTTTTTCACAAGCGTGCGGTTGTTGTCTGCCGTCTGTATTCCTGTCTCTGCGGCAATTGCGTCTTGTGCCTCCGGTGTCCGGTTTGAGGCACAGAGTTGTTGCGGAACTGCTGCCCCCCCTCTGAGAAATGACCGGATGAGCATGCACCCCATGCTCCCCGTCCCGATGATTCCGATGCGTTTGTCCCTGCTCATTGTTACCACCTAATAATCTCCCTCCTTTCGGTTTAAGGGTGTTCTCAGACGAGAGGCTCCGCCTGCAACGAATCACCCTCGTGCGTGATGGCGTGATGGGGTGTGGATGTCATTCACTTGAGGCTGTATGGTGCATGATTGATCTCCTCCGTTCAGAAGTGTGACAGGATTTCTTCATCATCCGCATGAAGACTGTGTAGGATGCGATGGAAAGAGACTGCCCCTGAGAGGGATTCGGCGGATTTTTGTGGACGGTCTCTGCCGGGAGCCGTTGCAATGGGAGGCATCGCTCTTCCTGGTCTTTCACTTGTATCGATATTGTCCACTGATACTACTACAGGATGCTTCTCTTATGTTTTATCCTGTCAGGCAGTAAAAAAGAATGAAAGTATTTTGCCATTTTGTGTTAGAAGAACATTTTTGCTGACCAGCGATATGGACACCATACTATAGATGCATTCTTAGTGGGGTATGGTGCCAGGAAATCTCTGACCATAATATACATGATTAATAATGATACATATTGCTTTGCATGTCAATGTCGCAGAGGGAAACCAGGTGTATTTGATAATACAGGACTTTTAACTTGTTTTGTTTCTTTCACAGCCTGGAAATATCGGTTTCCCGGATAATTATTAGGCGCCATTCGGTGCCATGCAGCCCGTGTTGAGGCACATAGCTGCTGCGGAACTGCTGGCCCGCCCTGCCCCGGATAAATGACCGGATGAGCATACCCCCCATGCTCCCCGTCCCGATGATCCCGATCTGTCTGTCCATCTGCTCTTTCACACCGTAGTAGTCTCTTTCTCTTTTGGTTTTAAGGATGGCCTGCTGCGGCGTGGGCGGCAATCTCTTCATCGGTAAGTCTCCGTCCGTATGTGTTCAGGCCGCTGATGGTGCCATTAAACTTGCGGACATTGGTTCCGCCATTAAACTCTATCCCTGTCGGCCCGCCAACCTGGTACGGGCCTGCTGAAGAGCGAAGGCCGCCAGTGCCCAGATTATTGTTATCATTTTCCCGGTTGCCATTGACATATATTGCGATTTCGCCTTCTGTCTGGTCATAGATCCCGGCAACGTGGTACCATATATTTTCCTGGGGGGATGTGGATGAAAAGATATGTTGTCCGCTGCCTCCGCTATTAGTCGCTGCAGCAAATTCAAAGTTTGAATTGTCAGAATCGTGTTGAAGATGATATTTACGGTTATTGTCGTGGTCACCTTTCACAACAATGGTGGCCCATTTTTCATCTGAAGATGCCGGTGCAGGGACTTTATTCCACCGAATCCAGCTCTCCACACTGAATCCGCTGATTATTGTGACAGGTTCATCCTTTCCTGCCTCCCCGGTGATTTTAATCGTGGTTGAGATGAGAGGGACATTCAGGGTGGCATCAGTGATGGTCAGCCTCCATGTACCATTTTGGAGGGCCATCTCCGGTGATGGCTCCTCTTTTGCCAACAGGTATGTGACATTTTGTCGGGATTGTGTAGAGATATAGAGTGTATCTCCCGGGCTGAACTGTTCTGTTCCGTTGCCGTATAGTATCTCTCCGGTATTGCCATCAGGCAGAGTCAGAATGATAGAAGCGGGCATGCCCTGTTGTGTGCCCTGGAAGGAGAGAGTGTTGCCCTCTCTGAAAAAGATGCCAATACCCTGTGTAGAATCATTGCCACCGATGCTGTATGCCGCTGCTGTTCCTACAAAAAATGCCGGTTCTGTGAGAAGAGTGTCTGCCATTCCGAACCAGACAGTGCCGACAATGAATGCTGCCACTGAAGCGAGTGCGACCATCAGAAGGATTCCAATGGGGGCCTGTACTGCAGATTCATCTGAATCCGTGCTTACTGAACTGGCAGGTCCCTCTTTCATATATGCATTTTGGGTTGTTTATGGTATCAATGCTTTGTATACGAGTATTCTTTCTGATTTCGCACCCTTGTTAAGAAAAGCAGTTTGAATTAACGGTATTTCGCAGACATATCTCAAATTCATCAAGAAACTAAGAGATTAAGCACCCATTGATCCAGATCCCATCTGATTTTGTGACGATAATTGATCTCC
>JAUVCV010000014.1 GCA_030595665.1 Methanogenium sp. | reverse complement strand
ATGGGCCCCTAAGGGAATAACTCCTCATAAGATTCGTCACTCATATGCTTCTGAATTATATCGGAGATCTAAAAATCTGAGGGTTGTGCAGGAGAATCTTGGTCATTCCTCTATCCAGACCACAGAAATCTATCTGCATACTGATGTTGATGAAAGAAGGGCTGTATATAAGGAGTATTTCCCTCTTTCACGACATGATTAAGGATTTATTTTTGTCTTTCTTTGTTCTGTTGACGATTTGTGAATGAAAAAAGGGATCTTTGCTGAATTGTATGGGCAGATGGTGCTGAATTCTTATACACATTATATCGTTTTTCAGAATCAGGTGCCCACAATCACCTACTCCGTTTTGGGAGGGTGGATACCATTTTGCAGGAGGCACACACATAAAACGGAGACATAAGGATAAGATTGTGCATTTCTCATCTGGAATATTTCTCTTACCTATGGGGGCATCCACCCCCTTGCTTTTCTTTAGAAACAATAGAGAGATAATGAAATACATTGCGAAGCCAGGGGGCAGGACATTGAGTGATGCATATGAAAAATTGATTACGTTCATGTGTATGCATCCACTCAGAATAGTGAAGGGGTGCTGGTTCGGCCTCTTGGGGAAGCTATTGTCTTGGAATTGTCCTGAATTATATCATTATCTCATATGATCAGGTACACGGATATTTTTCTTCACGTAATTCTTCTCTGTGTGTTGCAGGTCGCATGAGAAGCGTTTAGGGGGCCTATCTGTTCTGTTTATAATGTATTTTATGTGGAGTGTCCTACATGTGTAATTATGTAATAGAACCCGGGGAAATGGGTTGTGTTCATAAGGGTTGGCACGATGAAATTGTGTAAAAAATAATCAAATACGAGTCTCATTTCTCACATCTTTCTGCCTGGTATTTCTGCCTGCCATTCGTGGTGTGAAATGCCCGGGTTGGAACAATAAAATCATGTGAAAAATAATCAAATACAAGTCTCATTTCTCACATCTTTCTGCCTGGTATTTCTGCCTGCCATTCGTGGTGTGAAATGCCCGGGTTGGAACAATAAAATCATGTGAAAAATAATCAAATATGATTCTCATTTCTCACATATTTTTGCCAGATATTTCTGCTGCCATTTGTGGTGTGAAATGCCAGGGTTGGAACAATAAAATTGTGTAAAAAAGAATTGAATATGAGTCTCATTTCTCACATATTTTTGCCAGATCTTTCTGCAGCTATTTGTGGTGTGAAATGCCTGGGTTAGAACAATAAAATTGTGTAAAAATAATCAAATATGATTCTCATTTCTCACATATTTTTACCCGATATTTCTGCTGCCATTCGTGGTGTGAAATGCCAGGGTGGGGTGCAATAAATGGTGCTGGATTTGTTTTGATAGGGGGCACAAAAACAATCCGGTGTCTCTATTCAACATAGATAGAATCCGGGTGCTTATCTGTGGGCAATTACATGGGGGAAATTTTTCAGTCTGCCGGATTATTTCTAAATATTCTGCCTGATTGGTGTTGTCCATATCAATAATCTGGTGAATTGTTTTTCTTATCCTCATTTTTTTGCCTAATTTGGTCATGTGCAGGGCTGTGACGACCGTATGGTTGTTTTTCCTTTTTGGTATGTCTGTTCAGTTATAGTTACAAAAAGCCGTATTTTTTTCATTTTTTTCGTTCTGGATTTATTTTATTTGTCCACCACTATTCGTCAATAAACTGTATGTTGCTATACATAAAGTTCGCGCCGTGTGATCCTCAATCGGTTTGTAATCCACCGAAACATTCGTATGAATTTTTTTAAAAGACCTGGATACTATGGTGCCATCTCGTAGAAGGCAATCCGGATGGAATGTATCCGAATATGGGGCCTTAGATAAATTCTGTTCCCACTGTTGAAAACAGAAAGGGTCGTAGAAATGCTGGCACAGTATAAATTCCCGGAGAATGAAAATTGTCCCGGCCATCACGGTTAATCCGACCGGGCAATTACATTTAATCCCAACCACGTCACACCAGGAGCGGTCACACATTGACCTCCATCTTGTTTGCCAGGTATCAGTGGATTCCTCCCGGTGAGAAGTAGTTTCTGACCTTTTTAAGATCTGATGTTTTCCTTTTAACCCGGTTCACACCCACAAAAATGGAAAAAAAGGAGTTTTAAACAAATAATGTGTTGATGTGTTTCTTCAAAAAATACCGTAAGAAGATAAGTTTACAGAGAGTTCGGGAAGGTTTCATGCATCCGGGAGAACACCAAATGGATGTCTGAATATTATGTAGGAGTGTGGGGATATGTGTCTCCGTGAATTTGGCAGAGGTGTAAATGGAGATATGAATTGGACATAGACGCCTGAAATGTCTGACTAATAATAGGCATGGATTATTTTTTGCTATATATCCAGAAATGAAGAAAATACAAAACCTCTCTAAAAAAATTGAAAAACAACCGATTGAATACCTAAAATGGAGGTAATGCTTCACCATGTTTTGTAACCTCTCTGACCTACCCTTTTTTACTTCCTCCATTTGGGAATTCAAGGTTGAAATGGGCATATTTCCTGCCCGGGTAATTTCCCTGAAATACATGGCAATTTTGACGGTTGTTTACTAAAAGAACGATTCATTGCGAACTATTGAGGGGTCTATATTGACTGATATTTTTAGAGGATAGTGCAACCGTCCTGACTGAGAAAGGCCCTCTCCGGGCTTCTGTGTTGACCTGTTTTTCCCGGGCCTCAGGTAACCGTGATGTAAATTTTGAGCATCATATGTGGCCTGATTCGGATATATTGTCTAAAATGGAGTAATTATCTATCGACATATACGGGATTTCTACAATAACGTGTCGTGCTGTAGCATATAATAAAAAGCAGCGTTCAAAAAAATGGAGATGTGCCAAAAAATTATTTGTTCAGTCTCTGTACAACAAACAGTGCTCCAAGAGCAGTAAATATACCTGCACACACAGGAAGTCCTGATGCTGTGGGCGTTGGGAGTGAAGGTTCCGGAGATGCAGGTGTTGCTGTAGGTGCATTCGTATAATCTGGTGTTTGTTGAGAAACGGTTGTTTCGGGAACAGATTCTGTAGTTCTAAAGGTCATGAGTGCATATGAACCCGATTCTGATATTTTTGCGACAAGTGCATCCCCTCTCAGTTCTGTGGGGAGCATGGTCCATGTTTCACCATTGTATTCAGCAATAAACCGAGCGTTTGTCTTCATGTCGCCATCACCGGTAATTGTGAATTCTGCAGGTTCACTGAATCTGAGTGCTGCCGGTGATATGATATATGCACCGTAAATAAGATCCCATTCGGCAGGTATGTTCTTTGGATGGGAGTTTTTCATAATAAGAACATCTTCAACTTCTGCTCCGGAGACTGTTTCTCTCAGTGCATTGAGCGTTGCATATCCATCACTTGAAGACACTGAGAGATCGGTGTCCGGCGTTGCGGTTGGGTTTGGTGAATAATCATCGCTGTCGCCACTGCTTCCTGATGGTGACTGTGTCGGAACAGCTGTCGGGAGTGCTTCGCCAACCTGAATTTTTTTATTTAACGCTTCAGTTCCGTCAACAGATACAATAATGCTGACTGTTCCCTGTTTCATATCATTAATAGTGTACGATATCGATGAGTCGTCATCTCCTGATTTCATTCCATCCAGTTCGAACGAAACGGATACCTGATTGGTATCCTCCAGAGTTTTTCCTGAGATCTCAAGCATAGATATCTCAGAACCACCGTTTATCTGTCCAAAACTTTCTTCATCACTGATAATACCACCTCGTACAGGATGATCCTCACTTCCGAATCCGATACTTTTTGATGGGCTTTCAGCATCCTGCTGGTACCTGAAATTTGCCCACACAACAGATTCTGCCCGAAGGGTAACGGTAGTGTCTGTAAGGGTAAATGGCATATTCAGATTATTGGATGAGAATGCAAACTCCTGATTGTCATCAGGTGCAATTTCTGCACCAATATGCATGGAAAAAGAGCTGCTGTCTTCAAGCCCCTGGATAGTAACTGTTATTTGTCCTCCTTCCTGAATCTGGTCCGGCCCTGCGGTTATCGAAAGTGCCTGTCCTCCTCCCGCAAGAAATGCAAGAACCAGAATACACAGAAATGTTCTGTAAATTTTTTGTGTCATGCGATTACCTGGTACACATTTTATGTAATATGATATGAAATTGCTGTCATGCATCTCTTCAGGAGTTGATGGTCTGGATTCAGATACTCTTTATGGGTCATATTTATCCGCATATCGTGGATATAATGTGCGAAAATGGATGTTTTTCAAATTATTTGTCCTTAAATGATATTTGTGAGGTCTACTTATGTTGCATTTTTTGGTAAATTAATATGAAATATCCAAATTAATTTTGATTTTAGGCAATAATTCTTTTAAATGGGTGATATGGATTGTTTTAGTGGGCGTCCAAAAATAACTAATACATTCAAATATTGAAATAATAATCATGTGGGCATTATATGCACTATAGTGAAGTTTTGAAATTTATTTTAAATTTCAAAAAATTACTTATTTCGTTACAGCCACTTAAACTGTGCTGTTATATATGATCACTGGTGATGGATAAATCGAAATAATCATCCGGGAAGGATTAATTTATTATATTCTCCTAACCTTTTCAGTAGCATTTACTAAGAGGTAGATTTATGGATTCTCTAGCAAAAAAATGCATTATTTTGTCTTTTGCATTACTCATTCTTATTGTGTCTGTGTCAGCAGCGCAGTTTGATGGTGATGGAACTGACGAATATGTGATTGTAGACCCCCCGCAGGATGCTGGTGGGGATCGCATCCCGGTATTTCTGGTCATGAGTGACCAGCCTGCCGCGGATGCGTCTGTACAGACAATGAAAGCTACTGCACAGTCGCAGCAACAGATGACCATGAGTGCTCTGGCACATGTTGATCCTGTTGCAGCAGAGACTGCCCGGTCACACTGGATTGTAAATGCTATTCATGTGGAAGCATATCCGGCAGATCTTGACCGTCTTGCAGCACTGCCCGGTGTTGACCACATCGAGCGTGACTATATGGTGACTGTGGCAGACCCTGTCATCCAGACGATGGATGAAGTATCCCCGGCCTCCATTCACTATTCGGCAGAAGAAGGTGGTGTGGTCTGGAGCGCTGATTTTATCGACGCTCCCACGGTATGGGAGACAGGCAATCTCGGTGCCGGTGTCAATATCTCCATTGTTGATTCCGGGATTGACGGGAGCCACCCTGCATTCGGTGACAGGATTGTTGCCTGGGCTGATTTTGTCAAGGGTGCCAATGAAACGGCATACGATGACAATGGTCATGGAACCCATTGTGCCGGCACTGCTGCCGGTGGTGTGGTGGAGACCACGTATGAGAATGATAAAATCATTGATGTGGTTCTTGGTATTGCGCCCGAAGCGAATCTGATGGGTGCAAAGGTATTGGATGCAGGTGGAAGCGGAAGTTTCTCTGACATCATGGACGGTGTGGAATGGTCGGTTGACAACGGAGCAGATGTTATCTCCATGAGTCTGGGTGGATTCCTGGGGCCATGGAAGGATGATTTCACAGACAAAAAAGAATTCTTTACCCTAAATAACGATTCTTCAACATCTGTTACCGTTGAAGCTGCACTATCGTATGACACTGTCTATGAACCGCAGTTTATTGTTGGTGCGGTGAATGCAGGCAGCAATCTCATCTATGAGATTGAACATGGTGAAAACCTGACATTCACTCTCACAGGCCCGGGCAACACCGTCATCGGAAGTGAGATTGACTGGCTTGGATTTGACACGTCTTCTGAGTATTACTACTTTAAGGCACCGTATGCAGACAATACCGGTGCATGGAACGGTAAGTGGACAGCGACCCTGACAAATGCAGGCGAAGAATCTGTTTACATTACATCTTTGAAGATCGCGGTATGTTATCAGTCTAATGGGCAGGACATTGAATCCCGGATGCTGAACGGAGTGATGAATCTTGGGACGACGGTTGTTGTCTCCGCCGGAAATGACGGTGAGTACGGCCATGGCACCATCGGCGTGCCGGGAACGGCAGAGGATGTCATCACGGTCGGTGCTACCGACTATATGATGGACTACCGGGCACCATTCAGCAGCATAGGTCCGGTGGGTTCGTCTGAACAGCAGTATTGCAAGCCTGATCTTGTTGCACCTGGTGTGGGTATCATCTCCGCTTATATGAATGGTGGATATGCCATCCTTGACGGTACCTCGATGTCGACACCTGCTGTTGCAGGTACGGCGGCCCTGATGCTTGCAGGCAACAATGATCTCACACCTGATGAGGTCAAAGATGCTCTCATGTCATCGTCGGTTCACATCGCCGAAAATGGTGCGATACTGGACACGATGCAGAAGAACAGCATCTACGGAGCCGGAAGGGTAAACGCCTTTGAGGCGGTCAATGTAACCGGTGGTATGGGTACCACCCCAATTGGTGATGGTGTTCTCTATGAACTCTTTGGCGGCATTGTCTCAGAAGGGTCTGATGTCTATAGTGACTCAGTAACCATTACCGCGGTTACATGGAATGTCACCGGCGGTGTGCCGATGGCAGATGAGGATGTATTGATCTCAGTACGGAATTATTACTCTCCGTATGAGTATGTGAATGTCACCGTTATCTCCGATGCATCAGGGAATGCCCTGACATCGATGGATCTCTCGAAATATCCTGATGACACATATATGAGACTCCAGATTGCATGGAATGATCATATGATTGAAGAGTCCTTCTCTAAGGCAGCAACACCCACTCCCGCCACAGTTGGCAAATTTATCTATAAATCTAAGAATTACTGGGCACTAACGAATGACACCATTCAGATCAAGTACCCGCTTCTCAATCCTGATGGTTCACCGTACACTGATGATGTAGTGCTGAAACTGGGGAATTATGTCTCAGAAAAAGGTGTGTACAACGAGACTATCACCCCCATTGCAGGGGTGGTGGCTACAGATATTGATCTGAGCACAATTTATTCTGGAGACGAATATAGCTATTATTCCATTTATCTCGATGATGAACGAGCTGGATATTTACAGATTTCTTCCGGGGTGGACGAGGAGTGGTACAATGTGGTGCTCTCACCCGGTACGGCCATCTGCAGTCCTGGTTCTTCGATTGACATCAGTGCAATTCTTGTAGCCTATCAACATATGGGAATGACAGGGAGTATGGACACCGGGAGTACGACTGCGACAGCAACAGTTGTTTCATTTGGTGAAACAGAGATTAATTCCCTGACAGCGAATACACGGAATGCCCTCCTTGGTGGAGAGTTGAAGACGTTTGATGAACTGAATTCTGAGATTCAGGGAATGGATCGCAATGTGATGTCTGAGACATTCCCGATAACGAATGGTATTGGTCTCTACACTCTGGATATGCCCGAGGATGGTTACCTGGCATTGGTCTACGTGACCGCTCCTTCCATGGAAAGCTACAACGAGGCTTCGGTGACGGTTTATGGTGAGATTACTCCATGGATACGGCACAGCACAACCGATGGCATATTCCGTAATCCGGTCACAAATTTCACGTCTATATACCCGACAACATCAGAATGGCGGGCCACATGGAACCAGCAGACATATTCTGTGGACCCGGCAAAGCAGGCAACCCTTGGGTTTACCGTGTATACATACACCCTTGATGAGGTGACAGATCAGTTCATCGGAGCACCTGCTGCAGGTGAAACGGTCTATCTCTATACGATGGACGGTGCAACCACTGACATCACTGATGTGGATGGCCGGTGCAGTTTCACGGTCACACCTAGTGAGGTTGGAGATGCAGGATATGAATATCTTGCAGTGACCGGCGGTCTGGATTTATATGGCAACATCTATGGTGGTGCATATCCATTGAGTCCTGATTTGGGTACATGCATTGCAGCGGACCTGATCACACTGGAGCCGGTGGCGCCGGCCAGTCATGGCTATCTCAGGCCTGATTCGGCAACTCGTTCGGTTGCGGTTGTAGCGGACAATGCGAACCGGACGATCACCCTCACAAGTGTTGGACCAAATGATGAGTCCATCCATGAGAAGGGTATGTTCACCTATGATCAGTCTGGTCCGTATTATTATTCAAACGGAACATTAAGTGCAGCAACCGTCGAGTTTGACGGAACGGTCAGCAAAAGAGTTGAAGTCCCTGAGATGGGAACGTATGATGCGGCATTCAGCATTCTGAATCCTGTTGATGGCACCCTGCAGTTTGCCAGAACCACATTCGTCGATACCGATTACAATCTGACCTATGAGGTCATGGATGACCTGCTTGAGGGTACATCGGTACCGACTACGTTCACGCTCACTGACCAGAATGGCGACCCTGTCTCCGGCGCAAAGGTGCTCTTTAAGATGGGTGCGGCTGTCGGGTGGATGACAGTATCTGATGATTATGAAACGGATCAGTCTGAAATAAATCCCCGCGATGAAAATGTCTGGCCTTATCTGGGAGTGTATCCGGACCCCTACAGCCAGATCTATACTGACTACACTGACGCAAGCGGGCAGGTGGAACTGACTTTTACCACGCCAACAGCAGCTGTTCAGGCATACCGCAAGGAGATGGGCAGCGATAGTGAGGTGTACTATAATGTGATCTGCGTCCACAATGACCGGTTTGTAGCTATCGATGGAGGTAGTTACATGCCGGTTGCAGACAACCTGCCGGACTTTGTTCCGAGTGTGGATGCACCAAATATTGTGAAGATCCATCACAATGACACGGTAAAGGTCAATGGCCTTGGTGTGTCCGTGTCCAATGTGGGCACTGCTGATTTCATCTACTCAGGCACCGACGGTGTTGTGGTAGCGGAGTCAGGTGGATATTCAGAGAATGTCTTATTCAATTACAATATCCTGAAGGGCACAACAGAAGAAGTCCTCTATGTCAATATCGAGCAGTCGGCACAGGACTATGGCATTGATCCCGAGACAACCAGTCTCCCCCAAGATACTATTGTGAAAGTAACGGTCAATCCTGACAAAGGTATTGAAGAACTTCGCTATGACAACAATGTATACAGCCACACCCTGCGGATCACGGCACCGGACCTTGTAACAGAGGTAATTGCCCCATCCACAACAACAGCATTGAGTGGGGAAACACCAATTGGCGTGAAGGTGACAAATGGTGGGCAGGTGCCAAGTGTGGCAACCACTCTGACATATGAAATATCCAGTTTACCGATAGAAGCGGGCATTTCTGTCATCGGCCTGAACCCCGGTGATTCGACCATTGTATGGAAAAACATGACCCTTGTTGCAGGTGAGTATTCCATCGCAGCAGAGGTGAATCCGGGGCATGCCACAGACTATGAGACCTCATACACGAACAACCTGGCAACGAAGGCCATCACCTCGTTTGACCAGATAGAGACGAAGATTGTGCTGCCGCAGGACAAAGTGCTTGTCAATGGTACCTGCTTTGAACTGCCTATCGTTGTCGAAAATGTCGAGGAACTTGTCGCATACCAGATGACATTTGCCTATAATGCATCAGTTATCGAAGTCACTGATGTCATACCAGGAGATATTTCTCTTACGGCAGAGAACCTTCTGGATGGGTATGTGATCTTCAATGGTGCTCAGACAAGTAGTGAAAGTGGCAATGTGACAATTGCGACACTCGCCATCGATGTGATCGGAGAAAGTGGTGACGAGACTCCCTTCACCCTGTCTCAGGCACTCCTGTGGGACATCAATGAATTTGCCCTGCCCCTTGTGGTCACCGACGGTAGCGGGTATGTCCTCCTCTATGGAGATGCAAATGATGACGGTGTTGTCAGCCAGCTGGATACCTTAAAGGTGCTCAAATGGGTTGTCGGCCTTGACAGTGGTGAGCCAATCAGTGGTACAACACAGATGTTACAGACCGATGTCACAAAGAACAGCCATGTGGATGTGGGTGATGCGATGTTTATCGCCCAGTTTAATGTGGGATTGAGGGATAACTACTTCAATATCCCATGATTTTAGGAGAAGTAAAGATGAAACAAATAAATATATGGGTGTTGGTACTTCTCTGCCTTGCAATGCTCTGCAGTGCCGCATCTGCGGCAACGCTCTTTATCGACCCGGTTTCAACAGAACTGGGAATGGGAGAGAGTGTGGAACTTGCGGTGATGGTAGAAGATGTGCAGCATCTGGGAAGTTATGATATTGATGTGACGTGGGATCCGGTGCTTGTATCCTTATCTGAGGTAAGTGCAGGCCCTCGGATAACAAGTCTTGAGAATAATATTCAGAGTGGTGAGGTGCAGATCGTAGGGGTGTGTAATACACTGGAAGGTATCAGCGAAACTTCTGCCCTTTGCTACCTGACATTTACCTCAATCAAGGAAAATGGTGACACATCACCGATTGCGATCACGGTGAACAACTATGGTTTTTTGAACTCGACGACCGGTGCAGATATTCCGGTTGAGACCCCCACAGACGGAAGCATCACTGTGCTCGCCTCGAGTGTTGTGGACGCACGCATAGCGCTTGCCAACCGGCAGGTGCCTTTTGATAAAGAAACGACTATCCGTGCCAGTGTTGCAAATCAACGTGATTATGCGACTGCCGCGCTTGATATCAATGTGACAATATCGAAGGGCGGCAACGTTGTCAACACGACGATGTATTCTGGCGAGATAATCCGCCCAGGTGATACTTTTTCCCGCGAAATTCTCTGGACACCAGGGACGGGTGGAACGTATCTTGTGAAGATCAACGTCACCTCAGACGATCCCGTCCGGGGCAGACCAACGGATCAAAAATCTGTTACGGCCATCGATTACGAGCTGTCCTACACGAATGATATTGTCTATGGTCAGGACCGTGTCCAGACAGACAGCTGGTTCTATGATTCTGTCTATGTCACTACAAACAAGGTAGGTCCTGTTGATGTGCACATCGATGCCCCGGACTCCTTTGCGATATATGGTGGTGAAAACCAGACGGCATATTTCTACAACAACAACTGGAATCGTCTCTACATCCGGATGCGGTCAGATGAACCGGGCCGGTACACTGCAGATCAGTTCACTTTTAACATATCTGCCAACGGGAAAGCCGATTCGGTGCATGGGAAAGATATCACCATTTATGTGCCATCCATTGAGGTGACCTCGGTCAACACAGCGAGAATTGCAGACGGAGCTACGGAAAAGATGCGGTTCAACACCCTGCACACCAATAACACGCATCAGAATGAAACGGTGCTCATCGCACAGTCGGGCGCACAGGGACGGACGCTCTCCGGTCTTGGGTATCTGGTCGGGTATCCCTATGGATGTGTAGAACAGACCACCTGCAAGATGCTTGCATCGATGAACGTGAAGAACTACTATCTCGGACGTGATGACAGGCCGGCAAACTTTGATTCCATCCGTGAGCGAGCCAATGAATCCGTGATTCGCGGAATTAACAGTCTTGTGAGAGATGGCACACGCGGGCAGAATAGTGACGGAGGCTGGAGTCTCTGGGGTGGTGACCCGTCTGAATCGTCATCCAGTTCCTATGCGAGCTACACGCTGGCAAAGATTAACCAGACAGATGAAGACCTGAACCATCTGCTTGTCGACAAGATCTCGTATAATGATACTGTCGAGATTGGTACGGTAAACTTCGACAAACTCATCCAGTGGTTCAACGAAAACCATGATACATCTGAAGGGACCTGGTCCTGGAGTGCTCCGGTCTGCCATTCATGGACGCCTGAGTCCAACACCGCGTTTGTCATGCTTATTCATGACATGATCAACCAGAGTGCGGATGTGAAACAACCCTACCGCGGTTACATGGAAGAGAACATGCAGAATGCAACCCGGTATATTATTGATAATCAGGAACCTGGCGGTGCATTCTCTGGTGGAGATGATGCAGCGATGGCAACCGCGCTTGGCCTCTGGGGTCTTGAAGTCTTTGGTCTGCCATCTGATACGATAGACCAGGCAGATATCGACGACGCCAAAGTGAAGGCTGAGGCATATCTTACTGGTGCACAGAATGGCGATGGATCCTGGTCTGCAGCCACCCGGTATGGATGGTATCAGAAAGGACGTACCACTGAGAGCACTGCATATGCGATTCTTGCCCTGAATGCAACGGGCATGGAGAATGACGACCCCCACATCGCGAATGGTGTTGGGTGGCTCGTTGACACCTACGAAAACAGTGGAAGCTGGGGATACACCTGGGCCAGTCAGGCCGCAATCGATGCCCTGATTGTCTGTCAGGGAACTGAGATATCAACCGGCACCGTGAAAGTCCTCATCGATGGAAACGAAGTACACACCTTTGTCATGGATTCAACCAATCCACGTGAGGAATATACCCTTAATGCTGACCAGATGGCTGCGATGATGGCGGTGGAAGACCAGGAAGAACGGGATATCTTTGATGATGGTTTCAGTATAGTAAAATGGCATGACGTAGAAGTCCAGCTTACGGGAGATGGTCCGATTGTCCTTTCTGTTGAAAATAGCCAGTGGGCACCGCTCAATGAGATTGACAACACAATCAGAAACACCCGCACTATCCAGATGGACGGTGTAGAAGAGGATGTCTTCATTCCGCAGTTTAACACCAACATTGACGTACTTGCCGGTGCCGAGTATGATGTCGGTGGATTCACTATCTCATTCGAACCGGATCCGTCTACAATGGTTGTGGACACTGCAGTGGACGTTACAATTGGTGCCATCTCGGATGCAGACCTCTTCTCGCCAATGATTGAGGTGCCAATTGCGGGTTTCACCTTTGACAATACGTCCACCATCACGGATAGTGAAGGAGACACTGTCTCCTATGAGGTGCTCAACAGTACCGCAAACATTGGGCAGGATTCCATCTTTATCGAACCCGAAAGCTGGGTGCAGGATGATGCATATTCCTACACATTTGAAATTGTGCCGGAGAACTATGGTATCCTTAACATGTCACTGCGGGTAATTCCGCTATACGATGAATCCAACGTTGCAGTCACCAGTCACACCTTTGATGTAACAGGGACCGGCAATGTCACGATCCATGTTCAGGATGAGGATTATGTGCCGGTGACAGCTGACAGTATCACAGTCAACGGTGTGACAGTTAATGGTAAGTCCAGCTGGGATTTCACTGATCTCCTGGAAGACACCTATCCGTTCAGTGTCAGTGAGGCAGATTACCCTGATGTACATGGGAATGTCACCGTTACCTATGGTGAGACAGTGGTGTACTATGTCACCCTGCCCACGACGATGGACGAACCGGTGCTGATTCTTTCAGAGGGTGGTTCCGGCAGCATTGCAGGTGTGGCAAAGATCCCTGGTGAGCTCAATGCAGAAAATCCAGAGGAAACCACATTCAATGTCTCCTTAATGGGAGATGGTGGTGAACTGGGTGTGGCACTGGAGTTCCCGATGCGGTATCTATTCACGGATCCAATTGTGACACTGAACGGTGTTGTGCTTGGTTTGGATGATTACGATCTGAGTCCTGGTACGTTTGAATATGGGCTCGGTGGAACGTATACCACCACGAATTCTACCCTTGTTGTGTATAATGCAACTTCGGGTACGAATTATATCGGAATGGAGTTTGATGGTTGTGTATGGGGGGATGCATCTGGAGATGGAGTTGTAGACGTATTTGATTCATTATATATCCTTCACTTTGTGGTAGGGAATATCCCTGGATTTGATACATATAGTTATCCCGATGTTTATGAAAGAAATCTCCAAAAAATAGATGTATTTGATTCTTTAGTAATCAAACACAGAATTGTGCGCAATATTAATGAATACTACCAGTTGGGATGATAAAAGATGAAGAACATTTTTTTCCATTTTTTTTTACTTCTTATGGTTCTTGCCTCTCTCGTAACAGTAGTGGGGGCGGCAGAAGTTATCCTTGACAACAACACACTGTTGGTGAAGGGAGTCGATGATAGCAAAGGTATTGGTGCTTTCAGTGTTGTTCTTTCATACACTGGGAATGTTAGCATTCAGTCGATTGAGGGCAAATCTGGGTTTCTTATTGCATCAAACATCCAGAATGAAGATGGACAAACTTTAATTGCTGGAATTTCTACTGAAGGGTTGACTGGGGATATTCCTGTTGCTTTGATAACAAAAACTGGTAATGGAAATATTCAAATCTTTGTTCGGGATCTTGGTAATGTAGAGGGAGATCCAATTTCCTATATAAACGAGGATTTTGTAGGGATAATTCCCACACCTGCCTCTGGAGGGGGAGATACTACTTGGTCTGAAACATCAGGTTCTCAGACTGGAGGTATGCCTCCCGGGCCGGTTATTACAACGGGAACACCATCGGAGGCCGCCGTGAAAGCAACAGAAATGCCTTCTGATACTCTAGTTCCTTCAGAAACATCAGAAATATCGACATCTGTCATAAGTGTTGAAACTCCTGTAGTCTCAGAAACCGATGCAAAAAAACCCACACCAACACGGTCTCCTTTAAGTATTGTTATTATTCTGGTTTCAATTGCAAGCATATATATATTTAAAACTGGAAAGTGATTCATATAGTATATTTTGAGAAAAATTTATCTGAAAGAAGGTTTGAGAAATGAAGAATCAACAAAGAAGATTATTAGCAGTTTTCATTGTCCTATTATTATGCGTAGTAGGGGCGAATGCTGCAACTGGTTCGGGTAATCTATCCGTATCCAGTGTTACTGATGTGGCAGTAGGCGAAGATGGTACAGTGACTTCAATTTTAACCAATTCCTTAGATCCAAACGTCGGAGGATTAACTTATAGGTTATATTATGATGAAACGATAGCTACGGCGGTTTCAGCTGAAACTATTGCTAGTGGTGGTCTGGCACCAAATGTCTTATCCAGTGGGATGATATTTACCTATAGTGATGGATCTGGTCTGCCCAATGGGGCCCCAGAACTATTTAATGTTACTTTTAGATCGAACAAAAACGATGGGAGTAGCACAGATCTAGGTATTGTTCTTGTTTCAGCTGGAGGAACGATATTCCCTCCTGAGAATTTGTTTGATTATGTTACTGTCACAAACGGCACCTTCACCACAATAGATGGAGTAGATCCGGTAATCAACAACATCACAACACGTTCTGTTGTTGGGAAAAACTTCCAGATTACTGGTTACATGACAGATGTTGGTGGGATTGCATCAGCAACTGCCACACTGAGTAATACAACATATACCAGTGACCCGATTGCGCTTGCCTGGGATGACAAGGGCGATGGTGTGTATTATTACTATGCTGATGCATTCTGGGCTATAACTGATGAAAGTATTACCATCATCGTAACTGCAGAGGATATGTCCGGGCGTACAGGAACAAAACAGAAAGGAATTGATGTCAGAGATGTTGGGTTCTCAGATCCTTTACCACAGGGTTTCATCAACACTGTTCCCGCCAAAGTGTCAGTCTTTATGTCACAGATCAACACCAGCACGGTGAACATGACACTGGATAATGGTACCACCACAACAGATCTTACTGTGACCATTGTCGGTGACTACGCCTTCGGCGCCATTCCGGTTCTGGGTGATGGACGGTACTGGGTAAACGTTACCGGAAAGGATGATATTCCAGGTTCAGGAGACGACCAATCTCTCAGGTGGGACTACACTCTTGACACCTCTGTCCCGCCTCTTACCGTGACAATCACCGATTCTGACGGTGATGGTTATATCGAGGCAAATGAGGACCTGACCTTCACATGGAATGTGGGATACCCTGGCGTCAGTGGATTTAAGGATGTCAGCATTGTTGACACGGCAACCGCTGAAGTACTGTGGTCTAATACGAATCAGGCCAGTATGGATGTAGAGGAATTCTTCATCGGAAACCGTGACCTCTCCTTCCGTGCATATGACAATGCAGGAAACTATGCGACGCATGATTTCCACCTCTACAACAACTATGTTGCATGGGTAAACTCAACGAAGATTGGTACCATCTCCGGGCTGAACACAGAGTTCACTGCGATGATGCCCATGGATCTGACGGCAACCAGTATGGTTGAGCTCTTTAACGGTCGCAGTATTGCTGCGCCTGATATCGGTACAGTTACCCGTCAGGTGGAGAACGTCGGTCAGGTCACGAGCGACACCTATGTGACCGTTGACAACCGTGCGAATGTAACCTATGCGGGCACAGACACCTACCAGACTGTCTGGGTATATGAACCCACAGATATCATCGACTTCCGGATAACTGCCCCGGATATCACCCGTGCAAACGTTGTGATGATGGAGGCAAACGAATCATACCTCAACGAACTCATTGATTCCGGATCATCCAGCAATATCAACTATACACAGTTGGTAAAGAACAGTGCCTACATCTTCATTGAAGGTGGATGGACCAAGATTACCGTCAACCCTGATGGTTCTTACATTATGGATATCCAGAAAGGGACTCCGCTCACCACATCCGGCACTATCACGGAGACCCTGCAAAACCGTGCCAATCAGGTTGATCTCTCATCCGGGTACCGCCTGAGTACAAGTTCTGTGCCCTTTGACGCAACCACCACACCGCCTGTCGGTGACTATGCACTCGCAGCGCTCTCCTTTGATGGAGACCGTATCGGTGTTATTGCGATGATGCCGGTTATGATCCTTGAGACAGCAGACGTGGGTAAGCTCTCCGCTAACACTGTAGCGGTAGACGGAACCTTTGATGCAAGTTTCAATTCTAGCTGCAAGTATTTTGGTGTCGCACTTTACCGTGACACCGTGTATAATGCAACAGCAACCGTTGATTTTGCGAATCTCAACTCTGACATGGTTACCGTAGACCTCTCAGCAGGCGGGGCAGCCACAGAAAAACTCTGGCATAACATTTATATCACCCCGGGAGCCGGGAAGTATGCAGCTGTTAGTGGTGCCAATTCACTAACGTTTAATGTCAGCGGTCTGGAAGCAGGAAATTATAAGGCAGTGCTTGCCGGTCTCAGTAACAACGGCACAGCACAGGCATTTGGTGTTCATGACCTCACCATTGGTTCTGGTAGTCTGAATATCACCAATGTTGTTGTCCAGACGGGAACAACCGCTGCATCAGTTACCTGGGCGACAAGCATTGCAGCAAACAGCACGGTGGAATTCGGTGCAACCGCTGCCTATGGGAACACCATATCTGATGCAAACTATGTGCTTTCACATAGTCTTCTGATCAGTGGGCTTTCACCCAGTTCTGTCTACCATTACCGCATCGTCTCGTATGACGCATCCGGCAACATGGCAGTCACTAGTGATGCTACCTTCATCACAAAGGCCTCCGGCGGCGGTGGCGGCGGTGGCGGTGGCGGTGGTTACGTAAAGCCAGTTGTAGTAACGAAGCCGGCGGTGAAATTCACCACAACCGGATATCTTCAGACAGATTCCAATGGTATTGTCCAGAACCCTGTATTGGTCTCTGCAGCTGATGGATTATCCTCAGTTTATATCGGAGCTGGTGTGAAGGCACTTGATGCCGACGGACAACCTCTTGCAGATGTTACCATCCAGGCAACAGACAATGTTCCTTCAGCAGGTTCGTTCTCATTCGCAGGTCATGCAGTGGAACTGGGACCAGCAGGAGCAACCTTTGATCCGTCTATAGAGTTGACCTTCCAGCTCACAGAAGAAGAGTGGAACAAACTTGAAGCAGGCGAATCGTTCACAATTAAGTGGTTCAACGACGAAAAAGGTGAATGGGAAGCTATTCCAACCACCGTTGATCCAGTCAACCACACGGTTGTCGGTGAGATTAGCCACTTCAGCACATTTGCCATCTTCAAGGAAATTGTTGAAACTCCAACCTCTGTTGCAACACAAGCCCCGTCAGAGACTCCGGTGCCTATTGAAACCACCGGTGCTGATGGTGCTCAGACCGATGGATTCCCATGGGTCTGGGTGATTGTAGTAATTGCTGTGGTTGCCATAATTGGTGCCGGATATTACTACATGCAGCAGAAGAAATAAGAAATCTAAATATTTTTTTTGGGGATCACGTTCAATCTCAGTTCATGGCGAATGGTTTCGCCTGGCAATGCATTCCGTCACAAAAAAAATGAGAGCGGTGTCTGGATTTTAAAATATGATCTCCTGTAAAGTCTTCTGATTCATATACACACAGATTTCGACAAAAAGTCCGGGTGGAGGATTATTTTTCTACATTTATTCCCAAGTTGCGCGTTATAGATTGAAGATGGATAGGAGGGTATTTGTTCTGTTTCTGTATCTTTCCTGAGTGTAATGTGAGGAAAAATGTGAAATAAGAGTTCAAAAAATGGTGATGAACATTTTTTCAATTTGATATGTTTCAATCATTTTTTAAAACGGCATATCTTTTATATTTCGATTGCAAAATATTTTCAGATGATTCCAAAAAATGTCAGGTCATATGGAAATAATCTGATTCCGCCAAAGATACCGGCATTAATACCACTACAGACAGAAATATATGATGAGTCTGAAATATCTAATACAAATGAAGATAGAACAATTTCTTTGGCTGAAGTGATTGCCAGTATGCGTATCCCATCATCCATCGTGATGGCCGCCACAGCCTTTGCAACGACTGAACACATAATAATGGTTGAGAAACTTGAAGCCCTTTGTGCGTCAGTGTCAGGTAGTGGAATAGTGCCAGGGTGTATATCGACTATCTGAATTTTTTCCGTTTCGGGTATTTATGACAAAATCTCCAACAACAGAAGACCTATACACGGCTTTCGGAACAGGAATCTGGTTTCGTGATCTCGTTGGAATACTGGTCTGGTTAGGTATTGCTGTTCTTACAATATATATCCCCTATCTGAATGAAAGTCCACTAAGGATTGTGTTTGCGCTTCCGGTCGTTCTCTTTATACCAGGATATGCACTCATTGCAGCACTGTTCCCCGGAAATGAAGAAATTGATACTCTCGAACGAACGGCACTCTCATTTGGATTATCAATAGCTGTGGTGCCGCTGATTGGGCTTGCACTGAATTACACGCCATGGGGAATCAGGCTGGATCCTATCGTCATTTCACTCGTTATCTTCACCGTTCTTATGGTGTTCGTCGCACACTACCGGCGTGCACTACTGGCCCTGGAAGAGCGGTTTGCCCTGCCTGTCAGGGATTGGTATACAGAAGCAAAAACAGAGCTCTTCTCTGAAGACCAGAGCTCTCTTGACCGTGCCCTCTCCTATATTCTTATTATTGCAATTGTGGCGGCAGTTATTACGACAGTATATGTGATCGTTGTGCCCAAGGAGGGTGAACATTTCACCGAATTTTATATCTTGGGAGAAGAGGGAATGGCAGCAGATTATCCCGACCGGTTTGCAACAGGCACAGCACAGCCTGTGATCATTGGTGTTGGGAATCATGAATTCAGACCTGTAGATTATACCATTGAAGTCTGGGGAATCAATCAGGCATGGATTGCCGAAGAAAACCGTTCCGAAATATATTCAATGGGACTTTTAGACCAGATACCGGTCTCTGTGGCCCATAATGAGACATCTGAAGTTCCCTACAACTTTACGGTAATTGATGTTACAACAAACCGGATTCAGTTCCTTCTCTTCATGGATGCAGTGCCAGATGATTCTGTGTCAGGGATGGAACGAATCAACGCTTCGTATAGGGATCTTCATCTCTGGGTGGATGTTCGTCCTTTATACGGGTAAAGGTAACCAGCATCTCATTTTTTTCAGGTGAGGGAGCGATTCCCTCAATATTCCACACATCCCTTGTTCCCGCAGCAAGAATGCACCCGGCAAGACTGCAGACAGGGCAGGGAGCAATTTCACAGATTTTCAGGGATTCTGAGCGTATCTCTTCGCATGCAGGCATGAATCTGAATCTTTTGAATCTGACGACAACGCTCTCTCCTTCTTCTGTCACCTCTACCTCGTCCGCAGCATGCATCAAATCACGTTCTGCTTCAGAAATGGCAGCGCAAATATCCGGCAGATCATGAGGTATCCTGAGTTTTCCTGAACGTTGAAGGTGTGCCATTACCGGCATACCGGCAGGTACAGAAAATATACCCCCGTTTTCTGGTTCCGGCACTATCGCTGTGAGATCCGTTTTTGGAATCTTCCTGAAATTTCCTGCCGGATTGAACTGGCGGATCTTGTTTTCATCCGGAATGAAATGTGCAGAGCCTGAAGCTCCCAGTTCGGCTGCAACCCGGGCGTAGCTGACCATCAGACCTGTTGAAAAGAATGATGCCACATCTGCCGGAATGCCTTCCTCCGGGCAGGTTACCATCAGAAATACTGCACCAAAAAAACAGGCGCATGATGCAACAACGAGGGTTGCTGCCGGCAGATCTGTCCTTCCGGTAATATACACCGGAACAATAAGAAATACTGCAATTACCATCAGGAGTATTGGTGCCTGATATTCTTTGGAAATAATGTTATTCATCTGAATTATCCCTCATTGACCGTGATAATGCTTCTTTTCTGGTATATCCAGAAACAATTAGTATGGTGCAGAGAATTACAAATCCTGCGATCCACCATCCTGTATGATAAATCTGCGGAGCAGCTGTACCCAGGATGGTGAGAGCAATGAATGTTGCAATAAGCAATTTTGTGTGTGTATTCCCTACAATTGCTGCGAAGAGGCTGACCTCGCATATGACTGCTGCAAAATAGGATCCGTATGATGCTCCATAAACCACCAGTTGGCCGACTGTGAGAATAAACAGGTCAATATCCCTGTCTCTCCAGAAAGTCATCATTGCGGCTAATACCGCACTGCCGGGAATAATTACTTCCCATAATCCCCCCAAAACAAGAGAACCAATGGCAATAATGATTGCCAGACCAATGCACCCTGTTCTCCATCGACTGGATATCATTGTATCACCTCAAATGAGCGTACATTAAAGAATTCTGCTTCTTTTCGTATCTCTTCTGTGAATGTTTCTTCAGGGAGAAACAGTATTACGGGGCGGTGCAGTGAATATGCAGACGTTGCCATAGACCAGATCTGGCTCAGATCACCTTTCCCGGTTGTGTAACAATGTATTTCTGTATCATGGGATGATGAAAGTACGCGATACATTGTTTCTTCAAAGATCTGGTGGTATGCTGACATTGCAAACGTCTCAGTAGTCCTCTGTGCTGTTGGGGAGAGTGAGCTATTTTCTCCTGCATTCCGCACCCTTGCTGCAAGCATTATCGGAGCATATATTCTATATTGTGAAATAAGACGCTTTTTCGGAGTCAGTATGTCTGATAATTCCCGGAGTATATCTACACCCGGAACAATATCTATGACTGCCACAATCTCGCAACCTGAGAGAACAATAATTAAAGATGGATCCCGGTGGTCCAAAATCTCAGCAACTCTTTGGATGACTGCTTTTCGCATGCTGGAAAACATATCTTCTGTAACAGCATCTGTGTCAATCGGGAGATCAATAACAAGTGTTGCTGTTCCTCCCTCACTTCCGGTATACTCCCGCACATATTTTTTACCATACCTGGCTGTCATTTTCCAGTCAATGGTTCTCATATTATCCCCCTGCTGGAATTCACGAAATGAGCGTATACCAGTGCTTTTTATGGGTGTCCTACGCATTGTCTCCCGATCACCGTATCCTCCTGAACTTTCATATGTCTGTCCTTTTTCCGGAAAAACAAAGAGTGCAGGCTCCTGAAGTGAATGTTTCCTGATTGGTATGGTAATAATAAAGAAGATGTCTGAACAGCGAAGAATAACCCCACCGGGATGGATTGTGCCATGAGCGAGAAGCCGGAAGGAATACTGCAGGGAGCATGTCCCGTTAGCGTCTGAAATTAAATCAGTTGTTTTCCCGATGATGTCTGTTGCCGAATCAGGGAGAATATCCTCTACTTCCAGTACATAACCGGGCTGGACCTGACTGGTGAGAGTGTTTGTCATATGGATACGTGTACCGGAGCGTGAAAAACGCTCTTTTGTATGCCTCTCTCCTGTCAGACTGAGTGCAGCTTTTCGGGCAGCAGAAATACTGGTATGCAGAGAAAAAAGGAGAAAAAGCCATACGGCACCCCCGACAAAGAAAAATGACGGGTCATCGAAGACCCATGCAGATATCATGCATGCTCCGCCAAGGAGCATTACTGCCCTGCAGAGACGGGTTGGCTGCACGTCTCAGGGCACCTCGACAGAATCCAGGATTTGCCGGATGACGGATTTACTGTCTGTTCCGCTGATCTCCGCCTCGCGTTTGAGAATGATCCTGTGCTGGAGTGCTTTTGGGGCTATTTTCTTCACATCATCGGGAATCACATAATTTCGGTTCTCCAATGCTGCTTTTACCCGACTTCCCCGGAGAAGAGCAATTGTTCCGCGAGTGCTTGAACCCAGTGCAATATCGCCATGTTCACGTGTTGCCATGATGATATCACGAATATATGAGAGAATATCTTCTCCCACATGAATACTTTTTACATATTGAATATCATTCAGTATGCCTTCCGGGGAAAAAAGAGGTGAGAGTGTTTCTGCAAACTTTTTCCAGTTGAGTGTTCCGTCCTGTTCACGCCGGACAATCTCGAGCTCTTCCTCTCCAGAAAGGTGTGTCGCATAGACTGAGAACATAAACCGGTCTTTCTGTGCTTCTATAAGAGGAAATGTTCCTTCAAATTCCATAGGGTTTTGTGTTGCAATGGCACAAAACGGACAGGGGAGTTTATTCTCTACTCCATCGATTGTTGCCTGTTTTTCAGAAAGTGCCTCAATAAATGCACTCTGCGTTTTAGGAGACATACGGTTTATTTCATCTATTAAAAAGATATTAGTGAAAACCGGTCCTTTTTTTAGTTCAAATATTTTCTCTTCAGCATTCCAGAACTGGATTCCTATGACATCTGCCGGCTGACTGTCTACAGAGCACTGGAACCGGTTAAATTCACACCCGGAAAGAATTGAACATGCCTTAGCAAGTGTTGTCTTGGCCGTACCCGGCACACCTTCTATCAGGATATGACCCTCTGACAGAATGGCAATGATCATCATTTCAATGAGCTCATCATTTCCGACAACCATCCGTTTAATTTCTTCCCGCATTTGGGTATAGTTTTGTGAGATTTGTGTAACTGACCGAGTATTTTTGAATTCTGTCATTCGTCACCTTGTTAAGCTATTTTAGAGTATTTTCCGTGCATATGCGGCACAAATTATGCCTGTAATTAGCAGTATGGCTAATATTTTAATAACTGTTGTGCTTTTTGCTCCGGTAACTGCCTGGAGAATACCTTCTGTCACGAATGGTTGTGATGTTACTGTGTCATAGGATGGTTTTAGAGAGGTAACAAGATTTGTCCGTAATTGTGCGTTATCCCGTTCAGAGACGGTAAAATCCATACTGTTGATTAGTATTCCACTGTCTGCAAGAACAATGATTTCTCCCTGTTCAATGATCTCATGCGCCATCACCGTTTCTTTTCCCAGTTTCTCTATACCATCTACTTTCCCGTTGTTATTGGCGTCAATCCACGAGATGGATGAAGTCTGAATAAGTGCTTCTCCACTGGTCAGAGTGGATGGCTGATTCAGGGCTATACTCTCCACATCCTCAAGCAGACTGTGCTCCTGCACCTGGTAGGCGATTACCATTTCCGGGTCATTATATTCCATATCAATGCTTGCCAGTTTTGTGTCATGAATTCTGACGGTGCTTCCTGCCACTTCCAGAATAGTGTTGGCCGATTCTCTTTGTGCAATTACAATAAGTGTTCCACCATTTGTGACAAATTCCCGTAGACTCTCTCCCTCCTCTCCGTTTAGCATATAGTGTGGTTCAACCATGATGAGCGTATCAGGATATGCTGAACGGAGAACCGGATATGAGGTGATGGCAGTACTACCGGACCGTTCAAGCTGATCATAAAATGATGAGGTTCCGTTCCACCCGTTATTATAGCGGGATAATTCAGCATCTGTCGAGGAGAGATAGCTGAGTATCACGATGCCTGCAATTACCAGAGCTGCGACTACCAGTATGTTTCCTGTGGTCTGTCTCATTTATCACCCATGCATGTGATTACTTTATCCCACGCTGATAGGAGTTCGTCTCCATCCTGTTGGTCTATGCCATACACCATTGTCTCATACAGGGTTACAAATACGACTGCCTTTTTCATGCATGTATCGTCCAGCTTTGCAGTCTGCTCCCGCATGGTTTCAGATGGGCTGCACTCCTGTGATGAATATTTCTGAATGGCAGCGGTGAATCCTTCTCCCAGTATATGTGCTGCCTCTGCAGGTGAGAGAACCGTTCTCTGTGATATGTACCTGCTGCGGTATTCCTGAATTGCAACTATTTCTGCTGGAGTGATCTCATTTTTTGTGTCTGATATTTCAGGAAGTGGTTCTGATGAGAGGAACTCTTCGGCTGTATCAAATATGCTGGTCTCTATGGGAGACTGTTCCGTTTTTTCTGCTCTGTTCCTGCGGCGAAGAATCAGGTATCCTGCACCAGTGGCAGTAATCACGAACAGTATGATATAGATATACAGGTTGCTCTGGGTAATCGAGACCACAGATTCACTGCTTCTGCAATCACTCACCGGGAACTCAGGATCAGAGAATACCGATAGTATCGTATATTCCCCTGGTTCGACTTCAGTTTCATACAAATATTCACCAGCGTTGTCAGTATCTACTGTTGCATTTTTTTCAGTATCCTGACCTTTGATGTAGAGAGTCACCGGTGCGCCGGAGACAGCTCTGGCCTCAGTTGTCAGCTTTCCGGAAGATGATATTGTGGTGCCTGAAACAGAATAATTGAGTGTAAGTACACCAGCAGTCCCGATAACAGAGATTGGAATAACCGGAGAAAAAACATCCCCAACCCGTGTATAGGCAAGATGTGTGCCTGCATACATTTTTTCGATGGCAATTGGAATGGAGTATTCTCCTGTAATATTGCAGGATGAAACGGTATATTTCCTACTGTCGATATACAGGGTTACAGGTTCTCCTGCAGGAATATCTCCTGTCTGAGAATAAATGCCTGTTGTGTTTATTGTATCGCCATATATACCACCGGGGGGCTCAATTTCAAGGGACAGTTCTTCCTGGAATTCGATGTTTATATCCGATATCCTGAGAAGTCTTTCTTCCTGAATCTGATTGACTTCATCTATATACTCAGAAAAGGCATCAACTGAATATTCGGACTGTTCAGATTTTATGTCAACCACTTCACCTGACTTTGCCAATGCAGCAGTAGTATTCTGGCAATCCGCAAATGTCTGTTCTAATTTTTTGCGCAGTGCTTCGCCTTCATAGGCAACAGAGTACATTTTTTCAGGATTATTTTCATCCCTATACTGAATTTCGAGGTTGTTTAATTCTTCAAATGTGGCCGAATCACTGACCAGTTCTTCAAGATTTTTGAGGTTTTCTGTATTGTTTTTCCTGAAATCATCTATTTCAGATTCACTCATATCAAGGTTTATAACCATATTGTCAAACTGTTTTGACGCCCTGCGGTATTCAGCAAGATCTGCCTCTATATCTTCAACATTGTTTAAACGCACATTCAGAACGATGGATCCGGAAGAGCCTATTAACTCCTGCATCAGTGGCACGATATCAGCGGTTTTCTCCTGCGAAATCTGTTTTAAGGCAATTGGGTTTTTAAAAATACCTGCCTCTTCCACATTCCCTATTGCATAAATTTCAGGTTCGGCTGTGTATGGCATTAGGAGGACTGCAAAGAGTATGGTAAGTCCGATGAAGATGGCTGGGGCGGCGTACCTCTTCATGAACCGATAATCTCCATTATTTTCTGCAGCACAATTATTCCGAAGATGATTACGCCTCCTGCTGCCAGGTATTTAGAATATTTGATCATTCTTGGTTCGATGAACGGGGGGTCAGTCAGTTCAATGATTACGAGCACACCTATCAGCCATAATACAAAGAATATTTCGAGGTTTACCACCTGGGCGAGTGCCATAAACCCAAGGATGATGAGCATCCAGAGGAAGATGGCCAGTAGGGAATACGCCCGTGTTGTAACACCCATTGTATATATAAAATTAATCTCATTGATAAATAAGAATGTCGACTATGTTCTGCCGGGTGCAACAAAGGGATATATACTCCACATGCATAACTACAGATCAGGTGATTATATGCAGTTTAAAATGAGAATTCTTGCCATATTCTGTCTCATATCTCTTGTGGCAGTTCCGGCATCGGCGTTCACTGCTGACTCTCTTTCCATTGATGTGTTGGAGAATGGGAATGCGACGGTCACGTTTTCCTACAATCTTGGCTGGGCAGAAAAGGTTGCGGTCTTTTTCCGTGTTGCAGATCCTGCCACTGAATTAAAAAACGGACTGGAGAGTAATTCCGGGAAAGAAGTCGCTGTAAGTGAAGTTACGGCAGATTCTGCATCATTTATGATACAGGAATATGCACATCTGATTACAGGGGCAGGCGAGGTAACCTATACAACACCGATGCTCTCATTTGCCAGTGCTGAAGAAATTCTTTCCGGCTACTGGTTTGCCCCACTTATCTCAGTGGATTTGTCTCCCGCAGAGACAACGGTTACTTTCTCTGATGGATATGTTGAGAGTTTCAATAACGCTATAGAGATACCAAAGATCAGTCACTCTATAGCCCTGACATAATATTCTTTTTTTGTCCGTTACATGTTCACGTAATAAGACTCATATCGCCAGAGGTAGACTCCTATAATGAGTCGAGATGAGTAAAGGACCCACACCTGCAATGGAGCAGTTTTATGAGATGAAATCCCGGTACCCCGGATGTGTTCTCTTTTTTCAGATGGGGGACTTCTATGAGACGTTTGGAGAGGATGCCGAACTTGTCTCACGGGAACTTGATATTACCCTGACATCACGGGGTAAGGATAAGAATGGAGAGCGTATGCCTCTTGCCGGTGTCCCGATTCACGCAGGTGAGGCATATATTGCCCGCATGGTGAAGAAGGGATACCGTGTGGCTGTCTGCGATCAGGTTGAAGACCCGAAAAAAGCAAAGGGTGTTGTGAAACGCGATGTCGTCCGTGTCATCACCCCGGGGACAGTGATAGACTCTTCCATGATTCCTTCTGAGGGGCAGGCATATCTTATGGCAGTCGTCCCTGATACGAAACACAGCATCTTTGGCCTTGCGTTTCTGGACATCACCACCGGTGAGTTCTTTGTTACCACATGCAAGGCAGATGACGGAGGGAACGGTCTTCTTTCAGCAATAGACAGGACCGGTCCGCGGGAATGCCTCCTCCCTCAATCGTTGTCTCCCAGAGTGCAGCCTCTTCTTGAAGGCCGGGGAATAGCTATCACACCCCGCGGGGCAGAATACTTTGATCATACAGAGGCACTTTCCCGGTTAACGCGACAGTTTGGTGTATCAACCCTGGAGGGATTTGGCTGCAATGATATTGATGAAGCGGTGTCAGCAGCCGGTGCCTGTCTGCGGTATGCAACAGAGACACAGAAATGTGACCTTGGGCACATCAGTACACTGTATACACGACTGCCTGAACATGGAATGGTGCTTGATGCAATCACGATGCGTAATCTGGAACTGACCAGAAATATTCGTGATGGTGGGACGGACCATACCCTTCTTTCCGTCATTGACCGGACGAAGACAGCAATGGGAGGTCGTCTTCTCCACACGTTCATCACCAGCCCTCTTACCGATATTGAAGAAATAAATGCACGTCTGGATGCTGTTGAGTATTGTCTGAATGAACCGCTCAGACGTGAAATAATCAGGGGCAACCTTCATCGGTTTGCTGATATAGAACGCATTGCCGGCAGAATTGCATATGGAAATGTGGGTCCCCGTGACCTTCTTACCCTTTGTGATTCACTGGAACGGTTACCGGAAATCCGGGATGTGCTGTCTATAGATGAGAGCGTGATTCCTTCCCTTCTGTCTGAAATACGGACTGATCTCAGAGATCACACAGATCAGGTTTTCCTGATTAGTGCTGCAATTGTTGATGACCCTCCTGTGCTGGCACGGACTGGTGGGGTAATACGGGAAGGGTTCAGCAGTGAACTGGACGAAATTCAGGATATCAGCCGTACCGGTAAAGACTGGATAGCCTCATTCCAACAGCAGGAACGGGACCGCACAGGTATAAAATCACTAAAGATAGGGTATAACAAAGTATTTGGATATTATATCGAAGTAACAAAAGCAAATAGTTCGCTTGTGCCGACGGAGTATCTCAGAAAACAGACACTTACGAACGGCGAACGGTTCACCCTCCCTGAGCTGCAGGAAATGGAGCAGAAGATTGCACATGCACAAGAGCGTCAGAGTGCCCTTGAAGAAGAGCTCTATGCAGATGTCATCATCCGTCTGAAAGAGGCTGTTTCTTCTATACAGGCAACTGCGCAGGCAATTGCCCACCTTGACCTCTTCTCTTCCCTTGCAGATGCTGCTGCTGAAAACGCCTACACACGCCCTCTTATAGAGGATTCCGGACGTCTTCTGATTACCGATGGCCGTCATCCGGTAGTGGAAGAGAGTCTTTCATCCGTTGGATTCGTCCCGAATGATGCTGAACTTGATACGGGGAGGGATCAAATAGTCATCATCACGGGCGCTAATATGGCTGGTAAATCTACCTACATGAGAGAAGTCGCTCTCATCTGTATCATGGCACAGATGGGTAGTTTTGTGCCTGCTGACCGGGCCGTTGTCGGCATCATTGACCGTGTCTTTACCCGTGTTGGTGCATTTGATGATCTTGCAAGCGGCCAGTCGACATTCATGGTTGAGATGGTGGAACTTGCAAATATTCTCAATAATGTGACTGAAAAGAGCCTTGTGATTCTTGATGAAATTGGCAGGGGTACATCAACCCTTGATGGATATTCGATTGCACGTGCGGTTCTTGAATTCCTGCACGGGACCGGAAAACGGGGGCCACGGACTCTTTTTGCAACTCATTTCCATGAAATTGTGGAGGTCGAAGCAGATCTGAAACGGGTGAAAAATTGTCATTTCGCGGTAAAAGAGACCGGGAGCGAGGTGGTTTTTCTGAGGAAACTGATTCCGGGTGCAACAGACAGGAGTTACGGTATTCATGTGGCGCGTCTTGCGGGCATTCCCGGAAAGGTGATACAGAGGGCAGAGGAAGTGCTTGAAACAGAACGCCGCCGTGCACCGGTAAGTGAAGGGAAACGTGCCCCGCGGTATACCCAGATGTTAATTATGGATGCCCCCGGGGGGGGTTGTGCCACAGAAAGCCCGGCTCTCATTGAACTGAAAAACCTGGATACGGATTCAATGACACCGCGTGAAGCACTGATAAAGCTCTATGAACTCCAGAAAAAGGTGTAATACAGGATTTGTGCTGATGTCTGATAAGAGAGATGCGGGAGTAATCCGCCTGTTGGACGATGAGACTGTCAACACTATCGCTGCCGGTGAAGTGATTGAACGGCCCGCATCTGTGGTGAAAGAACTGGTGGAGAATGCGGTGGATGCTGGTGCGGATACGATAAAAGTGGACATTACCACTGGCACGCAGCATATTAGCTCGGTTCAGGTGTCTGATACCGGGTGTGGCATGCACATGTCTGATGCAAAGATGTCCTTTGTCCGGCATGCGACCAGTAAGATTCACAGCTCAGATGATCTCGCACGGATTCATACCATGGGTTTTCGTGGTGAGGCACTTGCAAGTATTGCTGCCATATCACGGGTGACTCTGATTACAAGGACTAAGGACAATGATGCGGGCACAGAAATTGTCATTGAAGGGGGGGAGGTACTCTCTGTTTCAGAGGTGTCAGCACCACAGGGCACAACAGTGCGGGTAGACAATATTTTCTTTAACACTCCTGCCCGCCGGAAATTTATGAAGTCGCGACAGACAGAACTCCTCCATATTTACCGTGCGGTTGAAGCAGAGGCTTTTGCCCATCCGGAGTCTGCATTTCGCCTGAGGGTAAACGGGAAAGAAAAACTCAGAACACAGCGTACGACTACGATTACACAGACCATTGGACAGGTTTTTGGAACTGAGATTTCCCAGAAGATTATTCCTCTCAGTGCAGGGACTCCGGTAATGAGGGTGGATGGGGCCATTGTACTCCCGGAGGCATGTCGTCCGAATGCCGGGGAAATTCATCTCTGTGTGAATGGGCGTCCTGTCACATCACCACAGATTGTCAGGGCTATTCGTGCAGGATATGGCACTCTCATTCCAAAAGGCAGGTATCCTGTTGCGTATCTGAATATCAAAATCGACACATCGCTTGTTGATGTAAACGTTCATCCTGCCAAGCGGGAAATTCGCCTGAGCCGGGAGAAAGAAATATTCAGTGGTATATCTGACGCCATCAGGGATACGCTTCAGACAACTGACCTGATTCATGATAATACACCTGCAGCCTCAACAGGCAACCGGGAAATTCAGCTGAGCCGGAAAAACGAGATGATCAGTGGTATCGCTGATAGCATCAGGGATGCACTTCAGACAACTGACCAGACTCATGGTGATATATCCGGAGCCCGGCTGAACAACCAAATACCTGTATATCGTCATCCTTCTGAATATACGAATGGGGTTTCTGAAGCAGTTCCTGGTAGTATTGGGACCTCTCCCCGGGCTAATCACCCGGAGAAGCTTCATATCAGGTATGCAACCACAGATAAACAGCTTCGCCTCACGAGTAATATGGACGGGGACACCGGAGTGAATCTCCTGCCATCGATGCGGATAATAGGACAGGTGGCTGATGGCTATATTCTGGCTGCATCGCGTGACAATGACGAGCTTTTAATCATCGATCAGCATGCTGCCCATGAGCGCATACTCTATGACCAGTTGTGCAGGCGGAGGGATACCGGTATCCAGAGACAGGAACTGTTGGTGCCGCTTGTTGTTGAGTTGAATGCTGCAGAAAAACTGGCTTTGTCAGCAAATTATGATATCCTGCTGGACCTGGGTTTTATTGTTGATGAATTTGGGCCTGATGCGTTTGCGGTGAGGGCTGTCCCTATGGTTCTTGGCAAACGGCTGGGAACGGAAATGATCCATGATATTGTCTCTGATTTGATAATAGAAAGTCGGAAAACAGCTGATGAAAAATCAGACCGCATCATTGCAACCATCGCATGCAGGGGAGCAATTAAGGCAGGCTCTCCCCTGACACAGGAACAGATGGAACGTCTGGTTCTTCAGCTGTCCCACACCAGTGAACCCTACACCTGTCCGCATGGACGTCCGGTCATCCTCTCATATTCGCACAAGGAACTTGACCGCATGTTTCTCCGAACCTGACCAGGGACTCCTTTCATCCCTTTAGAAAAACAGGTATCTCATCTCTCTTTTTTTTGCTTTCAGTCTCTGAAACTACAAAGGTCATGTGTAATCCGGAAGACAACCAGATGTTCACCTTCTGTTGTCTCCTCACTTACAATAAAAGAAAGAAATCCCCGCTCTGCAAAGAGTTCACGTGTTTCCTGAATGCCAGTCAGAGATGATACCAAAAGAAGCACGCGTCCATATTGGTGAAGGATACCGTGCAGTCCGGCTGCAAACCGACGGATGACTTCCCTGCCGTCCGGTCCCCCATCAAGAGCATACTCCAGCCAGTCGTCTATCCGTTCATTCTCTGCTGTCGGAAGATAGGGCGGGTTGAATACTATCAGGTCAAACGGTCCTTTCAGTCCGGCGTAAAGGTCAGTACGTACGACTTCCACCCCCATCCCATGGGCCATCCTGCATGCGTGGGGGTTTACATCGGTTGCAACACACCGGGCACGCTCACTGCATGCCTGTGCGATGATACCGCTTCCTGTCCCTACTTCCAGGACAGTGTCATCGTTCCTGATTTCGTTTTTGACCGATGAAAGAAGCAGATACGTGTCAGCCTCCGGCTGATATATATGTTCATGAAATTCGTGTGCCTTTTGGTTCATTCTTGTGGTCTCTCTCCATCTACATTGTAGCTTACCTTGATAAGGGTTCTTTCCCTGAAAGATCGGTTTGACCTGACATGGATAGGGACAGATGGTGAATGTGATTATGATAGTCAACTACCCCGGCCTAAAGGCCGGGGCTTGTGACTCTACTCATAGGTAGTTCCCGTGTGGGTAGTTGGCTGCACCCCTGCACTTCCAGGTTATACCTGTGGAATCTGAATATCTTCCGACCTTCAGGGGTAGGTGTCCGCAGGAAGAAAACGCCATCTATTCTTGAAGAGCGCGCACTTCCGGTCAGAATTGAGAGGGATGTGGCACTCAATGGTGCGGGAGGAGGGGTGAAGAAGAAAGGATTTCTCTTTGGAACAAGTGAGCGTCTTGTCTCAGCTGAACTTATTGCGTGCCAGCTCTTTTCCTGTCCGGTGTATGAAGTGAAGCTTGCATCAGGGACAGGGGAGAAAACAATTTTTATAGATGGGTTTTTCGGAAAAAAGGTGCTCATAGCACGCTGAAAAGTGATTATAGATTTTTTTTCTGAAATCCTGCATTTGCAATTTTTGCAAAGTCAGCCAGCTGGATTTCTTCCGGTCTTTTTTTGAGAATTTCTTCCGGAATTATTTCTTCAATTGCTGCCACCCGTTCTTTCCCGATAACACCTGCTGATATGTGCAGGGCTTTGCGTATGGTCTTTCTGCGGTAAGAAAACAGTTCACGTACGATAAGAGCGTAAAACTGATGGTCATCAATGGGATGTGGAGGCTCTCTCAGGATAATGCGCATGACCCAGGACTGCACAGCAGGTGGAGGAGAAAATGATCGTGCTGAAAGCTGCATTATTGGTTTTGCCTTTGCATAGGTCTGCACCATGATAGACAGCCTGCCAACACCAGAGGTGCCTGGCGGTGCAATCATACGCTGTCCGAATTCTTTTTGATACATCAGTATGGCTTCCTCAAATCCTGCATCAAGAAGTCTGAATGTAATCTTTGAAGATGCAGAATACGGAAGATTTGAAACCGTGATGTCAAATGGTGGATATTCGCATTTCACTGCATTTCCGTGAATCAGTGTAAGGTCACCAGCACGTATTTCACGGTGAAAACGGTTGTTCAGGTATTCAATTAAACTGAAGTCAAGTTCTATTGCAGTAACTATAGCACCATGATCCAGAAGTGCACGGGTAAGTGCCCCTTCTCCCGGCCCTATCTCCAGCACACGTTTCCCTGAAATGTCAGCTGCAGAGGCAATCCGCTCAATTGCCTTTTTGTCCGTTAAAAAATGTTGATCGCGAGGTGCTTTCATTGTGATGTGAAGATATGGTATTTAATATCCGGATCTTCGATCTCTTCTAACACTCTCTTTACAATCATCTGTTCCGGGTGGGGGATAGCCTTGATACGTTCACTGATATCAGAAAAACTTGTAAACGGACGTTTTTGTCGTTCAGCAAGGATTTCCTGCATCAGCTTTTTTCCAATGCCAGGCAGGAGGTGAAGCATGTGGAGTTTGATTGAAATAGGTACTGCATCATTGTAGAAAGCAACATACCGTTCCTCATCATCTTTGACTATGCCCGCGACTGCAAATGGTAGTTCAACCTTTGCAGTCTTGGTAAGATCAGAATATCCGATCCGACGTTTCACCCGTTCAATTTTATCACGTACTTTATCGCCAATGTAGACTTCGTCATTAATTGAAATGGACTCTACTTTTGGAACAAGCTCAAGAAGTTTGAACTGGTTTTTCCCAACAGCCTGAACAATTGGTTCATGCTTATATTGTTGCCTCCCGCCGGAATCTCCTCTGCCATGGAGAAGACACTCAATAACAACTGCATTGATTTCTTTCTTGTCAGATCGCATGGGATTTTTCCTCAATAATGGGTAATTACCAGTTCAATTATTTCATCGAGTTCTTCACCGGAAAGAGTAAACCGCTCTTTTGCATAGATAGCCCTGAGCTCATCTCTGGTTCGTGGCATAAGATTTGCAATGCGGTATGCAATGTCCGGTTTAATCTTTTCGAGTGTCAGCAGTTTTTCGACAAGTGAACGTGCGTTCTCTGTACTTGTTTTAGATAACTGGTTGGCATGCTCGATACTCCTGCGGAGTTCGTACGGAAGTTCACTGCCGGATTCAAGTCTGGATGCTTCTACTGCGAGAAGTGTTTCCCTTACTTCAGATAATGTAATTCTCTCTTCATCGACAATTCCTTTTACATTCATGCCAATCCTGTCCTCGTAAAAATTATTGTGTTTGTGGTTTTAGGTGTTGTGGTTTTGAGATAACGGTTTTTGTTTTATTTCCGTCTTTGATCTCAAGAACCCATGCACGTCCACGCTTACCGATAATTGTTCCTGTCTTTCCGTGGAAACGCCTGTGTGGCATACCTTTCTGAATACTGGAATCAATAACGATATGAACTTTCGTACCTTCATCAAATGACTGAATTACGGTAGTTACTGGTGCCATACCCCGGCGTCTCAGTGCTTTTTTGAATTTACCGCGAGTTTTTTTACGTGGACCGTTGTGATGTGCCATTAATTTAATCCTCCTGGAATTTGTTTACCTTTTCAGGAACAACACCTTCGACCATGATAACGTCGAGGGTTGTTACCTTTGCGGGTGCCCCAATGCATTCAGTGAGGCTCGGATTTGTTCTCCCTTCATCGCCTGAGATGAGCTCTTTGATATAAAGGCCTGCGTCTCCGAGGACTTCAATTCTGTATTGGCCGTCCTCTACGCCTCTCAGGTTGATATCAATGACGTCGCGCAGTCTCTCCTTGTCAGCCCTTCGGTGAGCTACCCTATGAGGGGTGCGCTGCGTTATTGTCGCCCCTTTTAGGGCAGACAGGGATATCCTGACGTCATCATCAGAGAAATCGCCGTCTACTTCTACCAGAATGCTGTATTTCTTATGCGCTTTTCCCGATTTAATTGTTTCCACTTCGCGCCGGTCACTGATGTGATCCAGAGTAACGCTTACCCGGCCGTCTGCGGTGGAATTAATTTTATCTTCGAGTGCAGAAAGAGGAATGCTGCGTATATTTGGATGAACAATCTCCATAATAAACGGTCTTCCGGTACCGATCATACGGGCATCGATATCCTCTCTGCCGGCACCATGAAGAATCAGGTCTTCAGCGTCGCAACATTCTATGATAGGCCGCCCAATGAGTTCTTCAACAGAATCTGCATACATTTTACCGGTGAAGTTGCAGCGTTCACAGCCCTCTCCATGGCATTCGCGGCAGTGCCATCTGGTCTGTGGAATTCCCCGTTCGTATTTCCGGTATCGTCCATAGATGTAGATTGGGTTGATTTCGATCTCTACTGTGTTGTCAGCAGGGTTACAGACTGCAACCAAATCCGGCCGCTTGAAGTCAACTTCTGAACCGCTTCTGGCAGAGAAGGCCTTGCCTACTTCACGATTGAACTGTGCCTTCAGTGTTTCCGGAGATGTAAGGCCAAGGTCACTCCAGACCATCTCTTCGCTCTCTGCCATAATGGGTGGCACCCGGCAGCCGACTAACAGTGTTTTAAATTCAATACCCCGTACACTCTCTTCGATTCTTTCTGCCCATGCATCTGTTTCATCAAACATGTTTCCGCAGATCCAGCAGGGTTTTATCTCTTCTGTGTAGGGATAATTATCTTCAAGTGCAAGCGCTGTACGTAACGCCCGGCCCCGTTCTTCATTGGCAAGTCCGAATGAACGTTTACCAACAAATCTTCCGAGGCAGTGATTGCATATGATACCATATGCGAGTATTTCCCGTGCTTCTTCGATTACTCCGATGATTTCTCCCTCCTGTCCATTTCATTGAGAACCACAGTGATGGTATGGTCGGCGTGAAGAACTGTCGGGCCGACCGAGACACGTGGCAGATGTTGTGTGATTGCAGTCTCGCTCCCGGAGAAATTGTGGTGATCCGAGAGGAGGTAGACAGATGGAAGTTCCTCTATATCCCGGATGTCTGTGCCCCCTTCATCAAGAAGAACCGGGGTGAATTCTTTGAGGAGCTCTTCGAGACCTCCTCTGCGGACATACACTCCGGGTGTTGATTCACGGAATTCTTCGTCACAGGGTAATCCAAGAGCCTTTTTGATGAGTGATCCTGCACTACGTTCGTCCGGGCTGAGATACCTCAGAGAATCTCCCCTGAATAGAATGGTCTTTTGGGGATCCGGTTCACCCAATAACACCAGATAACATTCTGTATCACGCCTGAGGTCATGTGAAAGGAAAAATGATGAGTTTACACACCTGCACAGGACATCAATTCTCCCTGCCCCACCTGGCATATCATTGAGTGGGAAGTCTCCGTCTGTCCGGGCGAGGTGCCCGATGACGATAAACTGTTTCATAACTGTTACATCCCGCCGAATTTCTTCATCATGCGCTGCATGTTGAACTTACCCTGTCCACCGCGCATCGTTTTCAGAGTACGCTGCATTGTTTTGTAATATTTGATCAACTCGCGCACTTCCTCAGGAGAGGTGCCGGATCCGGTTGATATCCGCTGAATTCGTGAACCACTTATAATACCCGGATTGTCAAGTTCTCCATTTGTCATCGAGTCCATGATATATTTAAAGCGGTCCATCTTCACTGACGTTACATCAAAGGCATCCTGAGGAAGGTTGACATTTCCCAGAGGGAGCATATTCATGACCTGCTTTAACGGGCCCATCTTTTTCAGGGCTTCCAGCTGTTTGTACATGTCACGAAGGGTAAATTTCCCTTTGAGCATTGCATTGACATCCACATCTTCAGGAGAGATTACATCTTCGGCACGCTCAATGAGTGCCCTGAGATCTCCCATTCCAAGCAGGCGGGATATGAATCCATCCGGGTCAAAGCGCTCAAGATCCTCTATCGTTTCTCCGGTTCCGACAAATACAATGCCGGATTCGGTTTCTGCCACGGCAGAAAGAGCGCCACCTCCCTTTGCGGTACCATCCATCTTTGTGATGATTACGCCGTCAATGTCTATTGCTTCATGGAACCTGCGCGCCTGTTCCCGTGCCTGCTGACCGAGTGCAGCATCAATAACAAGCCATCGGTGTGTGGCATGGGAAAGCTCGTTAAGTGCAATGATCTCCTCAATGAGTTTGTCCTCAAGTGCATGTCTGCCCTGAGTATCGATGATAAGCACTTCTGTGCCGGTCAGTTCTTTCATTCCACGGGTGACAATGCCAATGGCATCTGTCTCCCCACGTTCTCCGTAGCAGGGAACATTGACCTTCTGGCAGAGCGTGCTGAGCTGATCAAATGCACCGGGCCGAAATACATCAGCACAGATGACACCGACACGGAGCCCCTTTCTCTGAAAAAAGCGTGCAAGTTTGCCGGTTGTTGTTGTTTTTCCGCTTCCCTGGAGACCAGCCATCAGAATTATTTGAGATTCAAGTTTGACCTCAACCCCGTCTCCCATCAGGTGGACAAGCTCTTCATATACAATTCTCAGTACATGTTCGCGTGCACTCATTCCCTTTGGTGGTTCTTCTTCAAGAGAACGTTTTTTGATGGTTGTTGTGAGCTCCATGACGAGCTTCACATTTACATCTGACTGGATGAGCACCCGTTGCAGATCACGAACCAGTTCATCGACTGCTGCTTTGTCGATGACGGATTTCCCTGCAAGTTTTTTCACCGCATCCTTAAGACCGCTACCAAATCTGTCCAGCATTGCTATTCATCTCCGAGAAGGTCGCTGACCACGGCTTTAGGTTCGAATGGAATGATGTCGGTATACTCCTGTCCTGTTCCAAGGAACATTATGGGTCGGCCGATTGTGTGCGCAATTGAGATCGCTGCACCACCCCTGGTATCCATGTCAGCTTTCGTCAGTACAACAACATCTGTTCCTACAGCATTGTTAAATTCTTCTGCCCTGATAACAGCGTCATTTCCGGCAACGGCCTCGTCTACATATGCAACAATGTCCGGGCTAAATACACGGCGGATCTTCGCCAGCTGGTTCATCAGGTTTGCCCGGTTATGGAATCGTCCTGCAGTATCTGCAAGTACTACATCGATGTCATGGGCTTTTGCATATTCAACTGCGTCATAGAGGACTGCAGATGGGTCTGAGCCTTCCTGATGCCGGATGACTTTGACACCTACGCGGTCGGCATGGGTCTGCATCTGTTCGTTTGCACCGGCTCTGAATGTATCGCCGGAACCAATTACGACTGAATACCCTTTTTGTTTCAGGTAGGCTGCCACCTTCGCAATTGTTGTCGTTTTTCCTGCACCGTTGACACCGGTAAAGAGAACTTTCACCGGATGGTCATGGGTATCGATGTATGTTGTGAGTGAGAACCCTTCACCAAGGACATTAAGGAGGGCATCTCTGAGGGCATCCATTACCATAGTGTCAATAGATGAACCAATTTTTTTGGTGCTTCCGGTCAGTTCACTGCGCATCTGTTTTGAGATTGCATCAACTGTCTGAAGTGCAACATCATTTTCGAGCAGCACTATCTCAAGTTCCTGAAGCGGTCCTTCAATCTTTTTCTCAGATATGTGGACTTCCCGATCTTTGACCAGAGAACGAATTTTTGCAGAAAAGGCTACTTTTTCCTTCTTTTGTTCTGAAGGATCTTCGGGTTCTGTTTTATCCGGAGACTCAGCTGTACGCAATGATTGGCTGTCTGCTGAGATCTCTTCAGAGGAGGTTTCCGGGGCAGGAGATACTATCTCTCTGTCCCCTGAGACTTCTTCTATAAAAGTGTCCTCGAATTCACGGGAAAATCTACTGCGAACCCCTCTCAGTTTTGATTTCAGAGAATCAAACATGCCGTATCAACCCTGAATCCCCGGATTCATCCGGGTCTGGGCCTGCGAATATGCCGATTCCATTCTTTTGGCAACATCGTGTGCCTGCTTCTGGACCTGCTCAATGGATTCTGCGATTTTTTTGGCAAGCGCTTCCATTTCAGTCATGCGCTCTTCGAGATAATCCACCGTTTCAGTGTTAGTCCGTTCAACAACCACGTCAGAACCGATGTTTAAGAGCACAGTGTCTGTGTCAGGCACGTGTACTCTCAGGCTTGCACCGCCACCGATCTGGAGAAGTACTGTTGGCCCTTCCTGGTCAACCAGGGATTTGAGGGTTTCAACTGCAGTAGCAGTCTCCATCCGTCGGCCCTCCAGCATTTCAAGCTGCCGGGAGTATGCTTCAACCTGCTGTGTGAACTGTTTTAGATACTGTTCCAGCATCTGAAGTTCGCGGGCCTCAACATTCTCCATATTATTCACCATTCACTTGGGTAATTGTGTTAACTTTAATAAAGCACCTCAAAAGGTGGTGTTTACTACCGATGACTGCGAACGTCCGCTCTTCAGCGACTTTCTCGTTCGGTGCCACAATTACTTTGTTAAATGGTTTCCATACTTTGCGTTCCTGGTATTTACCGGTAACCTCAAAATTCAGGTCTGTCATTACCATCACTCCACAAATCCAAATACTTCTTCAATTCTGCCAAGCTCATATCCGCTTGTTGCACTTCCGGCTACATAGCCGGAATTGTTCGCGATCAGGCCTGTTCCAATGAGATTATTTCCCATGTTAATAGTCCCGGTACCGACGGGTAAGTCAGTATATTCTTCAATTGCCTCTATTTCCTGCAGGGATGCCCTGGGAGGAAGAAGGAAGCCCCGGGTGGTTGCAACTGCAGTCATTCCGACTGTAGGTATACTCCCAATTTGCATCTTAAGAACCGGAACGTTGAGAAATGCTGCGATCTCCTCCGCAAAGCGTTCAGGCATATCCGGGTGAACTATCGCAAGGTCATCATTTGCGAGAATGATATTTCCGGCAGCGTTCATTCCACGTTCAAGCAGTAAAACGTCACGGTACTTCTGAAGTACTGCTAATTCTTCTGGTGCTACCATGCCGCTTACAATAAATCCGTGGTTGTTCCCTACGAGAAGTGATCCTACAATCGAACTTCCCTGTATATTTGTCTGCACAACCGGCACAGAGAGTTTTTCTCTGATTGCCTGAATAAACCGGTCCGGAGCCTCAGATGTGACAAAAACCACATCATCAAATGCTCTGCAATATACCCCGATATGTTCGTTGCCTGCGATATCGATCGTTTCATTCATTGTTTTACTCTTCCGCAAGTTCAGCCTGAACCTGTCCGTCCTCAAATTTCATGGCACGGATGCGAATCTTGCGAGGAGGTTTTTCAGATCCCCGTTCCCAGACCTTTTCATTGATTGTCTGGTCAAGTTTCACGTCATCACTCTTCATGTGCTTCATGAGGTAAGAACGGATATCTTTCATTGCGCGCTGGCTCCGTCTCCATCGGGGAACCTTCTTGACATCCCTGAGTGGGATGATGTATATCTGTTCATTGAGAATGTCAGCCATTGTCTTACACCTTCAAGGAACTGCGTCTCCAGTTACGGCGACAGGGGTGACTGACCACTTTGCGCTTGGTCCTTACCATTACCCATGCCGGAACACGACGGTTCTGTTCACATGCTTTTGCAAGCCGAATTTTTCGGCCTTTTGTTGGTTTACTCATGTTTTATTACACCAGTTCCATTTCATCCTTCCATCCGGTCACCAGAGATTGCTGGTGGCGGTTTGGGAATATCGTATACGGATCAATACCCCGCGCGCTGAATGCTGCCCGAATTTCGTGTTCATAATCTCCGTTGTGGATGGAGCCTGTTTCACCATAGGAAATGGTGAAATGCCTGTTTGCCAGGCGATCCACTTCAGTTCTTCCGAATCCGAACAGAGGGCGCACGTAGGAACACTCATGCCTCGCTTCAAGGCTTTGAACCTCTGATGGGCTGAGCATTGGAACACGGTCATTCAGCCGTATTCCATCCCCTATGACGTCATAGTACCCTGCAAGGGTCCTGACGGCGTTCCTGTGCACGAGGTTGATGGCATCGTTGGGATATCCCGTTGATACCATCATTTCGACAACCGTGTCCAGAAAATCCGGCTCAAAGACTCTCATCACCAAAGGAAATCCAAGGGCGTCTGCCGTACTCTCAAGCTCTGGAACTTTTCTGTTTTCGTCAAAGACGAACGTATTCAGTTCGACCTCATAATCTCTGGAGAGCATGAGGGCTGCAAGGGAGCTGTCTTTTCCTCCGGAGAAGAGTATTCCTGCTTTCATTTCCGGGTAATCTTGTAATCTTTCTTCTGCGGCGTAAGCTGTGCGAGAAGACTTTTGAACATCTCGTCAGAGATTTTGCCACGAAGGCGTCCACTCTGTGCGAGGATGATTAGTTGCTGCTCGACAGATTTTGCAAATTCAGGACGGGTCAATTTGATGGTATTCAACCGCTCCCGTGCCTCCGGTTCCAGGATCTGCATGAGGACCATGTGGATTTGTGCATCCTGCTGTTGTCGCTGGCGTGCCATCTCCTCATCCATACCGCCCTGCTGTTGCTGCTGGCGCTGGATGTCCTCCATTCTTCTCCGGCGGAGTTCGTTCAGCTCGTCGTCTCCCATCTGTTGTTACCTCATCAGTATTTTGCAAGCGCCGGGATCTGCTCTACGACATCTGCTTTGAGACCGTATGCAACACCGTCAAGGAATGATTTCCCTTTTCCGGTGATTTTGCGGCCTTTCTCAGCATTCTCAATAAGTCCTTCGCCTTCAAGCTGCTGGACTACTTTTCGGATTACAGCTCCGGACCCTTTCCTGAACTTGTCTGGATTTGAGCCCCGGTTCTGCTTTCCGCCGTAGAATGATCTCAGTCTCTCTACACCAATAGGGCCGTCCACATAGATACGGCGCAGAACTGCTGCCGCACGAGTGTACCACCAGTCTTCATCGAATGGTGGTGCCTGTTTGTTGACACCTGTTTTGGCAAATGCTGCCCATTCCGGTGCTTCCACTGTCTCTATTGCCTTGAGTTCTTCAGCCACTTTATGGATCAGAACATCTGCAGGCAAATCATATACGGTTGTCATCTGTTTACCACTCTCTAGTATGCCTATTAGCAGTCTTTACATATAGGTGAGATATTGATTTAAATATTCCGAGGAGGTATGTCCTCGTGATATTATTTACTTTTCCGGGTGAGGACCATCGTGCGACCCCGTGTCTGCACCAGTTTTACTTTACAGGCAACAGCAATTCCTTCCGGATCCACTTCTGTACTTCTGAGCCACTTTACTTTTACCATGCCACGATCTTTGATCTGTCGCTTGATTTCTACATATGTCTGTTCCGTGACTCCGCTCTTTCCAATCCATATTGTCGCTTTTAACTGCGATGCTTCTTTTTTATCGATGATATCCCCTCCCAACAGGGCAGCGCCACTGATGGCCGCATACCCGGCAGGTTATGATGATTCTGCTCTGGTGAATTCGTATTCGTGCATTTATTCCGGGAATCAGAAATGATGAGCATTCTCTGCAAAATGTTCTTTTCCATATCCGAGGGATTGCAATCTTTTCTCTCATTGCAATACGACGCGCCCGCATTATGTATTCCCGTGCCCGGTCCGGGCTATCGCGCGCAGCATTTTGTGCCTCTGAAAAGAGGATTTCAATCCGTTCTTTTGCAATCGGACGTCTTGATCTCTGCTGTCGTCTCTTTCCACCCATTTATTCTACTAGCTTTGTCTTCTGTGATAATGAATTTCACTCATCCCGACTGTCATTAATTATGACGGTTCTTCCTGATATTTCCAGGCGATCTTCACAGAATAATTTTACTGCCTGGGGAAGGGCCTGATGTTCAAATTCCATAATTCTTGTTGCAAGGGATTCTTCTGTATCACTGCTGAGTACAACAACCGGGTACTGGAGAATAATCGGTCCGGTATCCATACCTTCGTCGACAAAATGTACTGTGCATCCTGCAATTTTTACGCCATAATCCAGTGCCTGCTGCTGGGCATGGAGACCGGAAAAACCTGGCAGAAGGGCAGGATGGATATTGATCATTTTTCCGGCAAAGGCACGTACTGTCTCAGGTTTTAACAGGCGCATGTAACCGGCAAGGACAAAGAGGTCTGCCCTGCATTCTTTCATTGCTTTTTCAAGTGCCTGATTATACGATTCACGGTCAGGGTAATCAGAAAAAGGGATGACAGATACAGGGATGTTGTGTTTTTTTGCCCGTTCTATCGCATACGCAGATGGATTGTCAGTGATGAGGCAGACAACCTCTGCCGGGATTGTTCCGCCACAGACTCCGTCAATTATTGCCTGAAAATTAGAGCCTCTTCCTGATGCAATCACTGCAATGCGTTTCATACCAATATGTTGGCAGAATTTCCTCTTAACGATTCGTGTGCATGTCCCTCTCCATTGGGAATATGAGTTTGATATTTTCGATGCGGCGGTCATTCATTTTCATCACCATCAGACGGATTCCTGATTCTGAAATGATAACAACTTCACCTTTGTGGGGGATATGGCCCAGCTGATCAATAATCAGACCTCCGATTGTTTCATAGGATTCGCTTGTGGGAAGTGATATTTTCAGATCTTCATTGACGCGTTCAACCCATGCGCGTGCATCAATGACATATACCCAATCATTGATTTTCTGGATGTCCGGTTCTTCTTCATCAAATTCATCCAGGATTTCACCGACAAGTTCCTCAAGAATATCCTCTACCGTGACAATGCCTGCAAATGTTCCGTATTCATCAACAACGATTGCAAGGTGAACCTTACGTTTCTGCATTTCACGAAGGAGATCATCTATTTCCTTGGATTCGGGAACAAAATAGGCTTCGTACACAAGGTCTGGTATGTCAGCATTTGTGGGAGCGTTTGGGCCGGGTGAATATATGACGCTGAAGACGTCCTTTACATTTAATATGCCAATGATGTTGTCAATCTGTTCTTCATAGACAGGAAGGCGGGTAAATCCGGTTTCGTTAAAGATATTGATAGAATCTTCCAGAGAGCTTTTCCGGTCTATCATCACCACATCTGCCCGTGGCATCATTATTTCTTTGGCACGTGTATCTGAGAATGCAAATACCCGATATAGCATCTCGTGTTCTTCCTCTTCGATTGTGCCTTCTTCTTCCCCAACATCAATCCACTGCTTAATTTCGTCTTCTGTGACCGTTGGTTTTACTTCACGGTTGCGTGAAAAAAGGTGTTTTCCTGCATCAATGACCCAAAATAACGGATAGAAAAGATATGAAAGCCACAATACCGGGCGGGATACCATGAGGGCCACCTTTTCCGAGGACCTGGCTGCATAGGTTTTGGGGAGGATTTCCCCAAATGTCAGCATCAGGAAGGTTGTTACAAATGTTGCAATACCAATTCCAATCTCTCCCCAGATGGCAATGGCAACAGCTGTTGCAATAGATGCTGCAGCAATGTTTACCACATTATTGCCAATAAGGATGGTAATGAGCAGGCGGTCAGGATCGGCTTTCAGGTGTTCAAGTGCCCCGGATCCTGTCTTTTTCTGTTCGACAAGGGTCCGCACCTTTGCGGGATTTATCGAGATCAATGCAACTTCTGACCCTGAGAAAAACCCTGAGAGGAGAAGACACAAAATAAAAATAATCAGTGCAAAATTGTATTCAATCATTGCACTATGCCGCCTCCGGCGGTCCTGATACTATATGATTCATATATGGGTTTCTCTTTGATTTATGCACCTTTTCCCAGATAAAAGCAGCGCTCACTCAAAAAATGATCTGACCCAGGCAGTTTCATCCGACAGAATTTCTGTTTTTTCCCTGAGGGACAGTTCCTGCTGAAACGTAAGATCCTCTATTTCAAGTATGAGAGGCCCTGCATATTCGTATTCGGCAAGGAGAGTAAGTACATGTGCCACGTCAGCATTTTCTTTCATCCTGCAGTGCATTTTGCCATCAATACAGGCACTGACATGAACTACTGCAATACGACTGTGAAGATGTTTGATATACTCCGTTGCCTCCTGTTTTCCTCCGGTAAAGGTATGTGCAGTATCAAGCGTGAAAGAGAGCCATGGTTCTGCCTTCAGGAGTGAGATGAAGTCCTGCGGTGCAGGAAGAAGAGAATTTACTTTGTGCTCCATATTTTCAAGAGAGACAGTTACCCCTGCAGATGCCGCGCAGGTTTTCACTTCTGAAAGATAATGTGCCAGACGTTCTTTGTCAGCGAAGGATACCTGCCGTTTTGCTGTTCTTCTGCCCGGGTGAATTGTTACTGCACAGGCATTGATTTGTTCTGCGATTGCAACTGCCCGGCATGCCCACCGGGTGGAAATGTCTGCCACATCAGGATTCACAGAACAGGGATTCAGGTCAAGTACCGGCGCATGAACACTGACGGAATGAATGGCAGGATGAGTATTGATGGCTTCCTGAAGTACCGGTACTGGCAATTCTTTTAGCCAGAAAGAAGGGGTTTCAAGCCAGAATTCCACCGCATTACATCCGGCGTTTGTGAGAGCGTCAAAGATGATGTCAACGGTGTATTCATGGAAAAACATAGTTGATGCGCCAACCGTTACCATACTCTCCTCTTTCCCTCTTCTCATAATAGCCTTTTACCCTGAATACCTGATACAGGGTATTCATAAGGGAATGCGATAAAAATAGTGTTCATGCGACCAATGGAAGATGGAAGTTCTGGAGATTCCGGCATATATTCCGTTTCTTCCCTGACAGCAGTAATTGCATCACTCCTTGATGACAGGCGTATCAAAAACATCTGGGTTGAAGGAGAGATTACAAATTATCTTCATCACCGGTCAGGTCACCGGTATTTTTCCCTGTCTGAGGATCCGGGTACACGCCCCTCGGTGATCCGCTGTGCAATGTGGAAAAGTTATGGGCGTGAACTGACATTTAACCCCGTAAACGGAATGCGCGTACGGGTGTACGGCTCTGTGGATCTCTATGAACCCGGTGGTGAGTACAAATTTATTGTGAGAGAAATGGAGGAAACCGGCCGCGGTGAGATGTACCGGCTGGTAAACCAGTGGAAACAGGTACTTGAAGAAGAAGGGCACTTTGTGCTTTCAAAGAAAAAGGCACTGCCCCGTTATCCACAGGTTGTGGGGGTAGTGACAGCAGAGACCGGTGCTGCACGCCGTGATATTGAACAGGTTATCGCGCGCCGGTTTCCGGTGACTCTTATCCTGTCTCCATGCAGTGTACAGGGGCAGGGGTCTGAACATCAAATTGCTGACGCCATCCGTTCTCTTGACGGGAAGGCTGATGTTATCATTGTCGGGCGGGGAGGAGGTTCGTTTGAGGATCTCTTCTCTTTTAACCATCCGGAAGTTGTCCGGGCTGTTAGTGCCTGCCAGACACCGGTTGTCAGTGCTGTTGGTCATGAAGTTGATACAACACTCATTGATTATGCCGCAGATGTCCGGGCACCAACCCCGTCTGCAGCGGCAGAGCTTGTTGTCCCTGACAAAAAAGAACTGAAGCAGGAGCTTCGAACTCTTAAACAGCGTTTATCTGAAAGTAATGGGCGTTATTTCCATCGCTTCCACTCAGATATAGAGGATTTTCGCCTTAGGCTTCGTCCCGACAGACTCCGGGTGCAGATTTCCCGTGAACAGGAGTATATGAATGAAATCAGCGAGCGTATCCTAACGCTTGTTAGCCGAGAATGTCAGAGTAATCGTATGATTCTTGCAGCAGAAAAGACACGAATAACAAGCCTGGATCCGTATGGTCCCGTACGGCGGGGTTATGTACTGGTTAAAAAAGACGGAATGCTTGTAAAATCAATAGAGTCTCTGTGTCCTGAGGATGAGGTTTCACTCAGTTTCAGAGATGGTTCTGCACGGGCCTGTATCCATGAGGTGACGCATGACACGGACATATGAAGAAAATCTAAAAGAACTCAAAGAAATAATCCGGACGCTTGAATCAGGTGCTGTCCCGCTCGAAGAGATGCTCACTCATTACGAACATGGAATGGAGCTTATAAAAATCTGTGAAAAAATGCTTGAATCTGCAGAGCTGAAGATCGTTCTTCTTCAGGAATCGTGAATAGTTCCATATCCACGGTCATTTTTTCTTCTTCAATAATTGCAGAAATAAGTTCCCGCGGAAGTGTTTTCGCGGTGAAATCTGCGTGAATTCCAATGGTCCTGTTATCGATATATGAACTTCTTCTCCAGACAATATCCGTAGGATGATTAAGTGTCATCCTGCTGCTTCCCCGCGCGGTAATTGTACACGTCTCTTTTCCCGCAGAGAGTTTTGTCACCAGAAGTGCGGTGTCTGAAGCGAGTGAATGTATGAATTCCGGATTAAAATCACATAGTCCCCTGTCTGCATGCACACCAATGATACATGTTCCACTGTATGTGAGGCTTTCTTCTTTTGTGATTTCAAACGTGGATTGATGCAGTGCTCTGATATTTGGATGACCGCTGCAGATCAGTCTCTCACATTGCTGGTTGTTCATTGAAGGGAATACTAGGTTTGACCGGCATACTCAAAAATTATTGCCTGCGTCCAGGCTCAGGTTAATCCCTTTATAGTGCTAATAACATACCCAATGACGTACGAAGTACTCTGTCCCATTTGTGGGGAAGAGACAACTCACCATATCCTGAAAGAGTCATCTGACCTTCTGGTTCAGTGTGATGTGTGCAGCCATGTCCATCATGTGCCGCGCCCCATCCCTCCGGAACCGCTTATTATCCGGACAATTATCAGTGATGAAGATAGCTCAATAGTTGGGACAATCGAACTTAATGAATCGGACATATGTTTTATCGGGGATTTCTTTGTTGCCGAAGTAGGAGAGGAAGTCTATACCGTTGAGGTATGTGGCATTGAAGTGGGACAACGTCGTCCGTCCCGTGCACGGGCCCCGGATATTACTGCTCTCTGGACGCGGCTCATTGATAGCGTGGTTGTAAAAATCTCTGTTCATGACGGCATGCGCACAATTCCATGCTATCTTCGCTGTGATGGCGAACGTGATTTTCAAATTGGGAGTATTGAGAATATTGAGGGTATGAGTGCTCGCATAACGCACCTCAAACTGCGAAACGGGTCCATGATGAGAAAAGATGGGTGGAAGGCATATGCACGGAAAATCCGCCGTGTGTATGGCACCCGCTTATAATCATACATATTTTTTTAGTATTTCTTCAAGAACCGGGCCGGGTGTTATCCCCTCCAGTCGTTCTTTCTCTGTTCCGTTAACCAGAACCAGAATTGTGGGTGTGACCCGCAGAGCGTATTTTTGGATGGCTCCTTCTGTTTTTACCGCATCAATATCTGTTACGGTAATTCCCGTTTTTTCTTCAATCTCGTGATTGATTGACTCCTGTTCATCACAACCGGGACACCCGTCCTGATGAAAACAAAGTATTTCTACTGTCATACTGGTAAAAAGGAAAAAAGAATATATGAAACTGTTTGTTTCAGACGAGCTGAGTGATAGCGATGTCTGCAGAGGCATATCCATACTGCACTGTCAGGGTATCGTTATCCTTTTCAACTATCTTTGCCATTCTGGTAGCAACAGTTTCGGGTGCTGTTTCATTGTTGAGAACAACTTCCGGTTGTGGTGCAAATCCAAGAGGAATCCACATACCGATTGCTGCCTGTGAATAGTTTCCACCGATGAGGCTATACTGTTCTGCGGTCATTTCCCGTGTCATTGTTTCCCCGAATGGGAATATAACAGTCTTTGTATCCCCTTCATGCAACCCTTTTGATTCATCAGCGATGGTTGTCAGTTCGGGTTCAAAGAATGCATAGGATGTAACACCGGCAGGGTACATATACACTTCAATCGGCACAATAAAGTCAGTATAATTCTGACCGATGACCATCTGCAGGGGTTGTGAGACGCCTGCTATCACGCCTTCATTTTTAATCACTGTATCGTCTGATGAAAGGACGGGCACGCCGCTGTCGTCACGGATTGTGTAACTGACAACAATGCCTGACCCATCTTCTACTGTTTTAAATACCGAGAAAAAACCCATAGTGAGGGAAAACCCGAGCACACATGATATCAGAATGAAGACAACAAATACCCGGGTGAGGTTTTTTGCCCAGTCATCGTTTTTCTTTGCGCTCTTCTCTTTTGCCATTAGTATTATTTCAACTCTTTTCTGTATTAAACATGTACATTGCCGTAGGTCTGACCAAAGGTATCACAAAAATTATGGTCCGGAAACATTTATCCGGCATACTGTCGGTATCAGTATCTGTTGATCTTGTGTTACACAGCACAGATCGTCAGCATAAGGAGAAGCTATTATGATTCGAAGAAGAAGATATCCATTTGCTCTTCTCTGGAATGAGCTTGATGAAATGATGGCAGAATGGGAGTCGCGTGTGCAGAACACCGTAGCTGCCGGAGTATCATTTCCTTCAATGGTCAGACCAGCACTCAAAAGGGAATTCAGGGTTGATGTACGTGAAGATATGAACGAAGTGATTGTCATTGCGGATCTTCCGGGGATTGATAAAAAAGATGTTGTAATACGACTGATTAACCCCATGAATCTGGAGATGTCAGTTGCAGGTGTTACGGAATCCGGGGATGAAACTAAAGGACATGAATATTATACCCATGAGCGCCTTTCGGGAGCCATGCGCCGTATTGTGTCCCTGCCGGAAGAAGTAATTGACGAGGAAGCCAGTGCAACCTTCCGTAACGGAGTGCTGGAAGTCCACCTCAGGAAGGCAATATCTGAGTCGGGAAGTGTCATCCCGATAAACTAACTTTTTTGGTTAATGTGGGGGTTCCTCCCTAGTTATTAAGAATCGTGCGGGTAAATAGTGAGAATAATGGACAAAAAGAAGGTCCGCGACTATATGACGTATGATGTTGTCTCCATTAACGCACAGGGGACTGCAAAAGATGTTATAAATGCGATTCGTGATACGCATCACGATGGATTTCCGGTAATTGATGATCGGAAGGTTGTTGGTTATGTCTCTGCCCGTGATCTTCTCTTTGTTTATCCGTATACTCCAATTGAGAAGATAATGTCCCGTCACCTTATTGTTGCAGATCCCAATATGGACATCAATGACGCCGCCCGTGTAATATTCAGGTCGGGTATTCAGAAACTTCCTGTGGTTGACGATAACAACAATCTCATTGGTATTATCTCAAATGCGGATGTCATTAGATCTCAGATAGAGCATGTTTCGCCTGATAAGGTGTTTAAATTCATTGATACCCTTCGTCAGCTGCATGATATTGAACCAACACTTGTCAGGGAAAAAGTAGAAATACAAAGTCTTCTTCCCACCCAGTCCAAAATTTATCAGGATGAACTTGAAGGGAGAATGTATGAAATACAGAAAGGACTTGCCGAACCTCTTATTGTTGTCCGGTGTCACGGAAGGCTTGTCCTTGTTGACGGGCATCACCGTGCTGTAGCTGCTCACCGGCTTGGAATAAAAGAACTTGACGCCTATATTATTGTAATTAATGAGGATATTGAGCTCGGGCTCGAACGGACTGCACGCGAGATGCACCTGTCAACCCTTGATGACATAAAAATCCTGGATTATGCCCGGCATCCCCTTGTTGCATTGACACATCGTCTGGTCAGGCACAGTTAGGAACCCGAACAATGGGTATCATAGTCCGGATTGAGGAAATCCTCAGTCACAATACTCTGTTCCGGAATGACTGCCTCCGGCCATATCCGTGTTTTTGAATGAACGATACTGCCCTGTTTTATTACTGAACGGGGACCTATTACGGTGTCATTTTCAATATTGCACCGTTCCCGTATTGCCGCTTCATTATCAATAATACTGCCGCTTATCGTGGTATCTGTTCCGATATGGACATGATCGTAAATTGATGATGAGAATATTTTTACCCCTTCGCGAATGACGCAGTCGTTTCCAAGAGATGTGTAGGGGCCGATGATAACCCTGTTTCCGATAACCGTGCCGGAACCGATGGATACCGGCCCGATAATTTTTGAATTCTCACCAATGACCACGCCTTCACCAAAATGAACCGGGCCATGAACGGTTGCCCCCTTGATTGTGATGTCACCTGATATATTGGTGTATGACATCTCCTGCAGTTTCCAGTGTTCTGCTTCCCGCAGGGAACGGGGACTTCCTACATCAGACCAGTTTCCGCGCGCAAGCCAGCCTGATATATGTGTTTCAGACTGTTCCATAAGGATAGGGAAGAGATCTTTGGCAAAGTCAAATTTGGTATTTTCCGGGATGTATTCGAAGATTTCCGGATTGCAGACATACATGCCGGTACTCGCAAGATTGGAAAATATCTGACCTGGTGAGGGTTTCTCGGTAAACCGCATAATTTCATAATTTACATCAATTTCTGCGATTCCGTATTCTGATGGTTCATCGATGGAGATGAGACCAATAGAGGCTATTGCGTCACCACGAAGATGTTCCCGGTAAAACTGTAGGAGATCAATGTCAGTGATGTGGTCCCCGCCTACCACCAAAAACGGGGAATCATTCAGGTATTCTTCAGCATTTTTGACGCTCCCTGCAGTGCCCAGTTTGACAGGATCACGTACATATGTTATTTCTGCACCGAAGAGTGACCCGTCGCCAAGTAAATCCTGAATATCATCGCCCTTATATCCGAGTGTTACAACAATATCGGTAAACCCAAGATTGGACAGATGATCGACAAGATGAATAATCGAAGGGGTATTTACAATTGGGATGCAGGGCTTTGGCCGTTCAAAGGTCAACGGACGCAGACGGGTCCCCTCTCCGCCACACATTATGCATACCTTCATACAACACATGTTGTCGTACTTCGGGTTAAATCCTGTTGGTATGTGATATACGTAATTTTAGCAAAAACGATAGAATAACATAGGATTCTCTCCATTCTCCAAATATGGAGCATGAAGAATTTTCCTGTACGAAGTGTGGCAGGTGCTGTTTTGGTATGGGTAAATATGTGAAGGCGATTGGACAGATGGGGGCCAGTCAGGTTGTCGTAAAACATGTTATATCGGGGGAAACGTGTTATGCAACGATTCCCCGGAAATATCGTGATGATTTTGATTTTGCTGAGGCACGTTCCGTAACTGAAGGGTGGTGCCCGTTTCTTATTGAGGAGGATGGTTTGTATCCCTGTATCATCTATGACACTGCACCGAAGTTCTGCAAAGATTTTCAGTGTTGCAGAATGATGGTTTTTGATGCGGGCAAAACAGCGGTTGCACGGGTAAAAGGGAAAGGTTCCATTCTTACAGATGACGATGCATTTTCGGAATGGTGGAAGACTACCATTGATGTTCTTCCGGATGAAAACTGGGAAGAAGTAGCTTCCTCCCTCCTGGAAACGAAAGGATACCGGGCAGTCTGGTATGACTAAGAAAAAATATCGATTAATAGATTCTGCCGATGGCATGGTTCAGTGCCTGCCGGGAAAAAAGGAGGAGATTGTCCGGTGCAGGTTCTGTATCCATTCTAACCAGTTTATGGAAGGCGGCAGATGGGTAGCCTCGCCTGCACGGGCGTTCTGTCTTGCCTCCCGAACAACAGCGGATGTTGATTTGAAGAGGGTATCTGCTGTATGCTGCAATGATATGAATGGTGAGGGTTTTTCAAGTATTTTTTCCATCATCAGCTGATGGTCTGCTTTCTGTATTGGGGATCCCCTCTTTTGCAATGGCAATCAGTGCCTGCACATCCAGTGACTGTTCAAACTGCCGTGCCACCATATCATACGCAGTATCATCGTGTATGGGATTGCCCGGTTCTGCCGGGATGTATTCTGTCCCTTTTTTCTCAGACAAATAGGAAAGAAGTGCATGTACAGCGTTTATGTTCAGGAAGAGGCCATGCATGTACGTTCCAAATACCTGTTCATCATCAGAGACTGCACCTTCCCCATCAAATGCACTTTTGCAGTCCCCGACTGCTGTATCTCCTGTGTGTATTTCATATCCGCTGACACTGCCCATTCTCCGGAGAATGGGGGAATGGTTCAGTGGAGTACGGGTAACCTGAACAGTTGTTTTTTCATATCCTGAGAATTGTGTGGTGATATTCAGGAGTCCCAGTCCCTGGTATGTCCCTTTGATTGATTCGTGACCCAAATCAGTAATTGTCTTCCCGAGCATCTGATACCCGCCACAGATCCCTATGATAGGGATGCCCGTATTATGTGCAGTATTGATCTGATCTGCGCACCCTGAATCATACAGATACTGCAGGTCTGCAATGGTGTTTTTTGTGCCCGGGATGATGATACAGTCAAATGATGAGAGAACTGTTCCAGGCTGAATATATTCAACAGATGCATGCTGTTCCAGCAGTTCAAAGTCGGTGAAATTTGATATTTTTGGCAGATGTAGTATTGCAATTCTGATTCCTGTTTTGCCTGCCTTTTTATCTTTTATGGAAAGGGAATCCTCACTGGGGAGAGGTATGTCAAAATACGGGATTACTCCCAGAACGGGAATACCTGATTTATCTTCCAGAAATTGTTTGCCGTCTTCGAATAGTCGGTAATCTCCACAGAATTTGTTAATGATAATGCCCCGTACGTTTTGGCGGACATCGTCCGGAAGAAGCATCAGTGTTCCCAGCACCTGTGCAAAAACTCCCCCACGTTCAATATCTGCAACAAGAATAATGGGGAGACTGAGCTTTTGTGCGGGGAGGATGTTTGCAATATCGCGGTCATACAGGTTGCATTCAGCAGCACCACCTGCGCCTTCAATCACAACCATCTCATATGCGTCCTGTAGTTTCCAGAATGCCTGAAGAGCAATGTTCAGGAGATAATTGGTTTTTGTGTAGTACTCTCCAATATGGACATCACAAAATGGTTTGCCCATAAGGACAATCTGTGATTCACCATCTCCTTTGGGTTTCAGAAGTATGGGGTTCATCTCTGCGGATGGTGTGGTGCGTGACGCGAGTGCCTGTACTGCCTGAGCAATACCAATCTCATCGCCGGTTGCGGTTACATATGAGTTCAGACTCATATTCTGGGATTTGAACGGTGCAACATGATACCCACAATCTGAAAGAATCCGGCAGATCGCAGTTACCGTGATGCTTTTTCCAACATGGGATGCAGTTCCAAGAATCATCAGGGACATGTATCATACACACTTCTTTTTTGTGGGTTAAATTATTTTGATCTATTTCTGTAAATCTGAATTACCGAAAATGACCTGCAATTAAATCAATGAACAGAGGTTCAGTGATTCATGCCAACAAATATATAAGCAAAGCATGAAAGTACATAGTAATGACTGGAGGTATATGTCCAAAGTGCGGACTGCCCAATGAACTCTGTATCTGCGAAGAAGTAGCGAAAGAACAGCAGCAGATTAGTGTTAAGATAAACCGCCGCCGGTATGGCAAAGAGGTTACTGTGGTTGATGGTCTTGATCCCTATGATATTGATCTTGACGAATTGCAGAAGTACCTTAAAGGAAAACTTGCCTGTGGTGGTACAGTGAAAGGCAATTCTATTGAGCTTCAGGGGAATCATCGCGAACGGGTGAAGAAACTCCTTCTTAATAAAGGATATAAGCTCGATAATATCAGTTAATTTTTTTTAATTGTATGTTTTTTTCCGGATTATCGGTCTGAGTGTAATCCGTTCTATGCTATTTTTATGGGAGAACTGTGGAATTATCTTCAGGGAAACCTGTTTGTGGGGGTACATAGGTATAGGTCATTCAACTGAGTTTCAGGGCAATTTCATCGTGAACGGGTGAAAAAATGCTTTCTTTAATTAAAGAGTATAAGCTTGATATGACCAGTTGTTTTTATTAAAAAACAGACGTTTTTTTCAGATAAACAGTCTGAATGCAACCCATCCTATGACAACCATTATGACAGAGTACTTCAGTCCTGCAACTGCACGACCTTCGCCCATCTGTCCTGCAACAAGGCCTGAGAAAAAACCCTGAATAACAGATGCATGAAGGAAAAGCCGCCGGTAGAAATCCATATCAATGGCTGCCCCGAATGTTGTTCCTCCGCTTCCAGACTCTGACACAGCCTGGCCGGCCTCTGCCATCGTCGTCAGAAACGTTCCTGTCATTACTGCAATTACGAAGAGGAATACCAGATAGGAAATAAGCACGATAATTACATAAATAAGCATATTATTGCGTCGTTCTGTTTCGAGATTGACAAATTCGAAGCTGTCATTTGCGGCAGCACGCAGAACTTCACTAACATCACCGCCGGCACAACTTGCTTTTGCAATGAGATCAACACTCCTCTGTGCAAGTGATGTGCCTATCCGGTCTCCAAACTGATACATTGCATCGACAAACGGAATGTTCCATGACATCTCCGCATCAAGTTTTTTGATATGTTGGGTTAATGAGCCATATTCGCCCTCTGCAACAACATGAATTGCATTTGGTAGTGTCATACCGCTTTCATTCATACCGGCAACGTCCCGGAAGAAGTTTGGCAGTGATATGTTGAGATTTCTCACTCTCATTGAGTATTTCAGATCCAGTATTGCAAGGGGAGTCGTTGCAATCAGCACTGCAAGAAGGAAGTAATCATCAATGCCTGTTGTCGTCAGTGCAAGAAATACTCCGTATTTACTCACCTGGAGTATCAGTCCGATAACAAAGACAATAATTGCAACAGGAATGGTGAGAATTAAAACATTTATAGGTTTTTCTGTGAGCATCTGAATAGGATGCCGCATGAATTTTCTCACCCCCTCATTTGAACGGTGCTGTTCTTCCACACGTGCAAGGATATCGTCGTCTTTTTGCATTTCCGTTGGTGCATCGTACGCTTTGTTATCAGGTTTTTTTGTATCAAATAATTTCAAATTACACCTCCGGAGTCATTGAACTGATAAGAATCACAAACATCACACTACCCAGTGGGATAATGGCGTAAATCACTGCATAGAGAAACAGGGGATCTGTTTCGCCACTGATTGTCGACATGATAGACTGAAGGATTATGAGGAAGAGGGTTCCTGCCACGAGTGCCGTCACATACGACTCTGAGATTAATCCCAGGGTTTCCAGGAATGTTTTCTGTTCCATGCGGTTTTCCCGGGTCCTGAATAGAGCAATTTTGATCACTAGGTCGCCCTACAACTTTTTTGATTTGTCCATTTCGCCCCCTTTTTAGAGATTTGGGCATAGAATATAGCCGATAGATTATTATATCATAGTGATCAATTGATCACTATGAGTTG
>JAUVCV010000033.1 GCA_030595665.1 Methanogenium sp. | reverse complement strand
TATCTTCAGTATCATTACTTCATCCCCTGCAATTCATACTCTTTTCTTTTCGTGTCTGGTGAATAGTCACAATAAGAAGTCCTTTTTCGGCCAGCTCAACCAAACAGATGCCCATAGATTTCAGTAAGGCACTAAAAAAAGGGAAATTAAGGCCGCCTCCGAACGGTTTTATGCCTTTTGTCATACTGGGGCAATAACTTTAGTAGATCCAATACTTCAATTTCTGAATGCACCCCATATACCCGATCGTCACATATGTCAGGATACCGATTCCTTGCATCTATTTTCTGATCGGCGAGTTTTCCACTCCACCCCTCAACACGATATCCAATAATCAAACGTTTTAAAACCCAGGCATTCGCCATCTCAGAAAGAGTGCCCGCACCCCCACCAATAGCAATTACTGCATCCGCATTTGCAACAATTAGATTCCTGCCAATATCAAAGCCTGTAGGGATGCAAATATCCACATATGAATTTGCTTCACATGGATCATTACCAGGAAGAATACCAATTGTATCGCCGGACTGATAACGAGATGAATTTCGGGCCCCTTTTGAAGCAGCCTCCATAACCCCGCCAAGTCCCCCGGAAATCAGCTGAAACCCATTATCAATAAGACAGCACCCCAGTTTTTCTGCAAGAACATATTTTTCGGAGTTCTCGGGTAGATTTGCATCACCTATCACGGCAATCATTTTTCGATGAATCAAGAAATCTCACGCTCCATTTTGAAGAAATTATTCCCGTCACAAAAGGCAATTTCAGCAACATGGGTATCCGCTGAAATAACAATACCGTTGAGAAATTCAACCGCCTTTACATTTTTTCCGAATAAACTGTAAATCAGAGGAAAAAGGGTAATGTCGTGAGCAACGGCAATCAATAATTCACCGGAACCTACTCTGGGATAATGCAATAATTCCCCTAGGATCTCATCGGTATACTCAGAGGGATTCCTGAGAGTATCCCCGGCAATTTCCCCATTCAGCCATTTTACTATAAGTTCCTTCCATCCAAATTCGTTTCTTACCGCGACCAGATTATCAAGATTCACAACGGGACTTCGTATTTCCGGTTCACATCCGACAATTGTTGCCTGATTATCTGAGAAATAACCATCATAAATAGACTGAGCAGTCATCTCAGCCCGTTTTGCTACGGTATGACCCAGAAAAAGTCGGTTTATATGTGATATCTGATTCATTGATTCACCAAATTCCCTGGCCATTACGATGCCTTCAGCAGTAATTCCTACGGAATTACGAAGCTCATCGGGCACTCCATTGAACGATTTTCTTTTAGAATGGCGAATCAATGCAATTGTCCGGTGCCCTTCCGGTGCATCCCTGATGAAGTCCAATACATAATCTCCCGGCTTCATTCCTGATCACCTCTCACCATGCAGAAATTCCTGTTTAAAGGACATTTTCCCATAATTTTGGCAATCATCTTTTCCCGCCTGTCACTAGTTGCCATATCTTTATTCCCCGTGGGTTCATAGAAATACAAATTTCTGGTAATATGAGCCGGATGATCTGCCATCTCAACCATGGGAACCATAAAAGCCCAGTCTTCAGCAAAGGGTATCCAACAATTATTTACTTTGAAATACGATTTCGGGATAGCATCAAATAGATATTTCCGGAATGTTCTGAGATGTTGCCATACATTACCCCCCCGCACAGTGCGAACATCTTCGAATATTGCCGGATAATCACACAATTTATCCGTCCGCATCATGGATCCAACGGTCAAATCTGCCCCCTTGTTATACTTCTCCCTTAGGCACGCAATTACATCCGGCCCAATGAGGGCGTCATCCATATCCAGGGTGATGATAATACTCTCCGGATTTGAACAGATATCCCTGATGGCTATAACATTGTTTTCGATAGATGTCAGGGGAGTATAATTAAAGAATACAGATGCCCTCCCTCCCCACTCAGGTAAAAGAATGTGTGTTATGTATTCGGGAACCGGATTCCGGGATCCCGCATCAATGAAGATTAGCCCGAATCCGGTATCTTTCTGTTGGCAAACTGAATCCATACATCTGCGCAATTTTGAGATCGGAACATCCTTTCCACGGATGATGAAAATATATTCATCATCAGGAAAGCCACCCCATTCTTTCATTGTTCCGGTTATATCTACGGAATTAACCTGAATTACCGGAATTCTTTTCAGTTCAGCATGCCTGACCACCGTGAACCAAAAATTGATATCGGATTTTATCGTGTTGGGAACATGGATGTAAAATGTTCGCCTGTCCCCTCCACGATAAGACTGCCATTCCGACTGATCAAGTTTGAGATCAAGCGCACGATGCCATGCCAGTTGAAGCATCCCTGACTCATCCACACTATTTGGGAGAGGAAGTATCGACATAATCCGTGGTCCTGATATCATACCACAGCGCACTTCCGTTCTCCATTTTTTCCCATCAGATTCCCGGGTGTACGGTCCATCATCAGATTTTGTAATATTGAACGATACCGTCAGAGCGTGGGGATCGGACTGGAAAACCTGGATCATATCTCTTAGATAATCATGGTTTCTGTCCATTCTGCCAATGATGCAGTCACTATCCAGATGAAGAATGTACTCTCCCCTGCACTGTTCAAACCCAAAACATGCCATAAAGGTTGGCTGACCATTCTGACTCCGGGGATTTGCTGAGGTAACGCCAAACCATTTTTTGTTCGTTTCTTCAATTACCCGGGGATCTTCAGGGGAAAATACCACCAGGTCAATGATTCCATCAGAGACAAGCCGTTCAAGTTTCCTGTTGAATTCCATCAGGTTTGCCGGTGAATACTGGCGGGCAAAAGGCCCTGCATACTTATCCGTGACAACGATTTTCTCAACAAATTTCTGAGGTCCTTCCAATTGATTAACAATATGCCGGATTTGGAAATCAATAGTCTCCCATTCCATCGCACCCGCACGGATGAGAAGTGATACATTGGTTTTTTCGGGAATACAAAGTGGTTTTAACTTCAAGATGAGGAAATCACTGGAAGGACAGAGACTTTCCATGTCCAGTGTTTTGATTTCTTCAATTTCAGAGATTTCAAAGGCATGCTGATGAAACAGGTGCTTGTACCACGAAAACGGCCGATGGCATTCATGTCGGATTTTACCTGTTTCCCGCATTTTTTTGTCATAGCAAAATTGTCTTTCATACAGTGTATCATCAGGGATATCCAGCTTGCGATGGGTTTCTGATTCAGGGACAAATGATGAGAAAGGATTACAAAGAGCAACAATTACCATTCCGTCATCGGCAACAAGTTTCCGGACATTCTCCATAACCTCATCTGCTTCCCCATTTTCAGTTATAGTGCAGAGCACAAGACTACAGATCACAGTGTCAAACTTCTCTCCGGATTGTTTCAGGTGTGCCAGTTCGATCGTGTTGATATATTGAGCATTCACCGTATTGGTGCAGTTTTTTTGAAGGACTGCTGTATCCGGATCATACCCAACGACATGAAATCCCTTATCTGCGATCCGTTCTGTTATTGACCCTCTGCCACATCCATAATCAAATACATTTTCCGGCTGGTTCTCTAAAACCAGTTCTACAATTTTTTCATTGACGAGATCATTTTTTGTTTTATTCTTCGTAGCCTCAAAAAAATAATCAAACCCAAAGAGTTCGGGGATATCCGGATCAAAAAGAGCTGTGGACATCAGTTCTGATATATCTGTCCGGAAATGCCATCGATACGTGAGATAAGCCCTTCTGCACATTTGAAGAAACTCATTCTCGTTATACGGAACAATCGAAGCCCCGATATCTACCAACCTGAGTGTATCACCATTGACAATGAGATTTTTAGGATGGAAATTCGTGAATGCAATACCAGAATCCTTACATTCATTCAGAATCGCGAGTATATCCTGGAGGTGACCACCAGAATATTCTGTGTCACCCTCATAGGACATAACAAAAATAATGTCTCCATTCTCCTCAATAATGTCAGTAAGTGAGCTCAAATGACGAAGATAATGGTTGTTTAATACTTTTTCTCTGAGTGTTTCGAGTCGTGCTTCCTGAAAATTTGTCAGACCTGCATAGAAGTATTTGTATGCATTTTTACCATCAGTGAATACAGCACCTTCATGCCCATAACCAATGGCACGCAGGGGCATTGCCATGTCAGGATTTCTTTTCAGAAGCATTCGTTCGGTGGCCTGTTTTGCATATTCAATATAATCCGGACGAATTTCCTTTGAAAGATTATGCCGATACGTCTTCACATGTTCTTTGAAATGGTTCAGAAACACATGCAGATCGACATGGTTCCAGGACTTCCCCTCATGATACATATTCCAGATATTTTCCGGGGAATATAGGCATTTCAATGATTTCAGGAATGTATGTAATTCATCCATACCCTGAACACCGGAAAACACTTCTGCCTGCAGTGTTTTCTCCATTGAACTGATTAAACCCTGAATACGGTAGGCGTTCGTTATAAACCGGGACAGTCGCTGGTTCAGATGCGTCTGAAATAGTGAACAGATCATTTCTTTGCCGCAATCATCTATTGAAAGCCTGATACGGCGGGGGATCTCTCCTGTTTCCTGAATCTTTCTCTCATAATACTGATCCATTGCACGGATGAAGGCACTTCCATAAAAATCGGAAAGAAGGGTGTCAAAATCTTGTACCTGTCGAATTTCCGATGTGCGTTCCTGTCGGACTGCATGAGGGAACAAACCAACTTTGGATGCGTTGACACGATTATTGAGAATGCACCAGAATGTATCGCCACGGCGGGCATTCAGCCGTCCAATACGGGGAGACAGATTGGGATACTCACGGAGACACTCCGGATTGAGAACCAGTGTATTCCCTCCCCGGGGAATAATGGACGGGGATGAGACTGATACTTCACCATGGACTAAATAATTATGAGCTACAACCGGACGAGAGATGTTTTTTCCGAACCCGATGTCCGGAATCTGCTGAATAAAACCATCAATTGTTTGTATTTCCATCAGTGATTCCCGGAATGGCAATTCAAGATGAGCGGTATGCTCACAAGAATAATCATAATAATAATCAGGGAATGTATCTGCAAGTATCTCCGTCTGATGAATCGGATACGTTTCAGAATCATCGTGACCATCTGATTTTGATACAATCTTCTGCTCCCTGCGCTTTAATTCTGACAGAATATCAAGAAGTTGAACCCGCAGGGTGCTATGTATCGGCAATGGCGCATCACCGGTTATTTTTCCGACAGCAATACTCATTCCCTGACGTTTTAGTCTGACAATAGTATCCTGCACTTCCGGAAGGGTGAGGGGAACCACTGTCTGATCATTTGTGATATATTCAAGCCGGATATCATCGTCAAGTATCCAGACAACAGAACCCGGTATCTTCTTGACTTCTTCGTAAAGGTGATGGTGAAGGACTGTCCTGCCAGAAGAAATTCCCTTCCGTTGTTCTTCATCCCGCAGATACGTCCCATATTCTCCTGCATCACAATTTTTGTCGATGGTGTCTCTGCTAATTATTGTCCAGTTCAGAGACTGGTAATGTTCCTGACTCAGTAACCGGTTCAGCGCTTCAGTTGATGGTGTGTTATCACAGATTACCACCCTCCGTATACCCGGCGTTTCTCCAAAGAACTCGCATAGATCGTTAAGGAGTGTTTCTGTGGATACCATCCGTGTTGCAATGAAACCTATGACAAAGGGGATCATCGGTTCTGTTGGAAAACGAGAAGGGGTGTTTTTAATATTAAGTTTTGCCATATTGGAAGGCTGAAAAGAATTAATCTCACAACCAAACAGATTACATGCACGATGCCTGAATGCGTCCTGTTCCTGAGCATTCATACGAGGAGCGTATTTGGTATAAAATTCTGATAACCCCTGTATTTTTCGGGGAGACTGCGGATCGGAAAGGCGATTTTTATGGGGAAGGGCCCAGTGATGCACGAGATGTTTTTTGATAAATCCGATATCACATGGGTCAAGATCAAGTATTCGAATACATACATCCCGGTCTGTGGTACTCTCAAGATTTTCATCAAATCCACCCGCCTGAAGAAGTGTTGAGAACCTGACAAAAATATTAGAACCCTGAACATGGGGATTTCCAACAAAAAAATCACTGACACTCAGTGAATCCGGGATAGACAAGCATATACCCTCATCATCCTGTGTTTCATACCGGATAAGGCCCGATATCACAAGATCACACTTTTCTGATTCAGCCTTTTCAAGGCAGCATGAGAGATACTCAGGTTCCCACTCATCATCGTCATCAAGAATGGCACAGTATGATAATTCCGGAATGAAACTGTCCTCAATGAGTGTCTCAATCCCGGTGTTCATTGCACCGGAGAGATTTTTGGTCCTCTGATTCTGTATCAGCCGGATATGGGGAAATGTACGGGCAACCTCCTGAACAGTCTGCCTTGTTGTTTTCTCGTATTCACAATTGCAATCGCTGATAACCAGAATGGTATCGGGTTTTGTTGTTTGGCAAACAATTGAGTGAAGCGCTTTTTTCAGGGATTCAGGGCGGTTCTTTGTGGCAATAAGTACAGCAATAGGGGCCATAATTCTCATTGCCCCTTAGCAGGTCCTTTTTTCAGCTGATTGTGAGATGGCAGCTTCCACATTGAAAATAGCCTTTCCGTTCAGGAGACAGTCATTTACACTCTCTGCAGCATTGAGCAGTGAGGTATGATGTGAAGCATTGATCAGTTCCCGTGTATCTTTGGGTACACACTTTCCTCCGTATGGGCCCCTCCCCGACCGCAGATGTTCCTTAGATTTTACGCGTCTGTCAGCATGGATTATGCTCATGACCTGATTCGGATCGGCTCCGTGTTCCTGAGAGATCTGTTCCATTTCATTGGTAAAACTGACAAGGACTGCAATTCTTGCATTATGAGCCAGTTTGCCGATTTCTGCCTCGATATGAGACATCCGTAAAACCGGCACAGATTCATTCAGTTCATCAACCCACGTGAATAATGCAAGCACCACACCGATATCATGATCATCTCCACTTACCACTATTCTGTCGGGGTTGACAAACCACGTAAAGTTGCTTTTTTCGCGTAAAAATTCCGGCATATAGATGATTCGAAGTGCAGGGAAATGTTTCACTGCAGTGTCTGTATATCCAACCCCGACAGTGCTTTTTATGACACAGACCCCGGAATATCGGCTATCATTCAGCCGCGACAATACGGTATCAACTGCTGAACAATCAAGACGGCCATCACTCCCTTCAGGTGTTGAAACGGTGATGAAAGCCACATCTGTTTCCAGAATATCACTCCATAAACCAATACCTTTGATGTCATACCCCGCACAGTGATGGTAGAAACTCAGTGCGTGTTTAACAGCAGAACCAACTGATCCAAGGCCAACAATACCAACCCTGAAATTACTTTCCTGTTCATTACTCATTTTATTGACTCCAATTTTTTCAGAGCCAATAACAAAATGGATTAGCAAACATTACTGTCTGCACTGCGTATCTTTCGATGGGATTACCATCCAGGATACCATGGAACATATGCTCCATGAACAACATCCATCGATGTTATTGACTTACTTTCATTTAGCAGGCAGAAAAATATAAAGGTTTTGTTCTAACCAATTTTTGGCTAACATTACATCAGGAATCACCAACTGAACAATAAAAACATTATTATGAAATACTTCGGCATAACCATCGCCTGAATCCATGAACTATTTCGTAAACGCCATCCAACCTCCTTTCATGCCATCACCTCCCGCCGGGGGTACAAAACCCCACAACACCCCAAACGGTGACCAGGACATGAATCCCCAAAATAATCCGAATCCAAAAACCAGTTTCACTACCAATCTTATCACCAACCCTGTCACCAACACTGAACCTACACCTGCACCTACACCTGCACCTACACCTGCACCTACACCTGCACCTACACCTGCACCTACACCTGCACCTGCACCTGCACCTGCACCTGCACCTGCACCTGCACCTGCACCTGCACCTGCACCTGCACCTGCACCCACATCTCCAACGATCACCATCCAAATCAGCCCACAGACACAGAAACGGCTCGACTCTGTAAAACACAGCCCCGAAGAGTCCTATGACACCGTCATTTCCCGCCTGTGCGACCGGTTGATTGATGATGAGCCGCTGAGTGAGGAAACACTAAAGACGATTGAGAAGTCGCTTGAGGAGTTAAGAAACGGGATCTTCCATACCCATAAAGAGATCATGCAGGACCTTATTGAGAGAACAGAGAAATGTGAACCAGAAGACAAATCTATGGGGAAGATCAGGAGAATCCGGAACAGGGATTCAATTCCTGGTGCAGATGGTGACATACACGTTGAGATGGATGAATGATGCGGCGTGTCACGACACCTGATGGGCCGGAAAAATGATATTTGTGTTTTATATTACGGCGATACCACAGACATTGAACCTAATACGCTCACCAATTCATTCAGTGACCCCGGAGATACAAACGCTAACAAAAAAATGGTCGCAAGGCCGACAAGTATCACAACAGTCATGCTCAAAAATGTTCCCAGAAGATAATATTCAACCAGATAAGGCCTGTCTTCCCTGAACCTGAAGATTGATTTCGCTGTTATCAAAAAGCCAATCGCTGCATACTGGTTGATGAACACAAATGTCAATACCAGGACTCTTTCAAGATAGCCGATTAATCTCCCGGCATTATTCAGATTTTCATATGAGTCCGGACATTTTTTCTCAGAAGCATGAACCTGATCTTTTACCGGGGTCAGTGCGCAATTTATCAGGAAACCGGAAGGAGTGATAACAATAAGATAGGCAGCAATAACGGCAAGCAGAACCGGATTCCCAACAATTTCAGGAATAAATGCGGCTACATCTGAGCCAGAATTGCCCCCAATAACGAGCGTGATTCCAACTAATACCAGAATATGCAGAATCTGATCAAAAATAAATGAAAACACGTGTTTTTCGCCATTTTTATCAATATAGACCTTCATAATGTCAATTGCGGCATGGGTAACAAATACCAGAGGAAGAATCCAGAATGCAGCAAACATACCTGAAAACAGATAGGTGATCACCGCAACGAGGAGTGAATGAAGGTATAATTTTTTAGATTTCCAGACGTTTTCTCTCTTGTCTTCAACCCATTCATCTTTCTGGAGGTAGAAATCACCAAGCAGGTGGGCGAATGAACATTCTCAGGAATATTGCCTGAACGGCAAGTATCATTGTTCACCTCTGTCAACCAGTTCTTTATACCGGTCAATCATTACCCTGACAGCATCAAAGTTTGCTGAATTAAGTTTTGATGATACGTTGCCCTGTGTGATATTCAGAATTTTTGCTGTTTCAACCTGATTTTTCCCGGACAATGTATAATAGACAGCCTCTGCCTGATTTGCTGTCCACCGCATAGTTATTGCGTCAAGAAGGAAACACTCGGTTTTTAGTTCCCCGTTCACTTCAGTCCAGTTTGTTTTTATCACAACTCTCTGTCTTTTTTTATCCATTCTGTCAAGTTCAGGCCCCGAATTTCTGAACGCCTCACCATCAGAGCTGCTAATATTTTTTTCATTATAATTATCTATAGTACCCACACCGATGGCAATTCTTACATCCGGTCTGATCTTCTTTTTGGAACTCAATTTGCGCGAAACGATATATGATCTGATAATCAGTGCAACAGTAAGAGCAACACGTGATGAAGGCAAAACCGCCTGAAAACTATCTCCCCGGAATATCTCAAATATTATATTTTTTTCATTTAAATTGTTCAGAATTTCCCGTAGACAGTTTACGTAGTCCACCCTCTCACTGTCTTCCAACTTAGAATAGTCAACAAGATCACCGGTTAAAACCGCATATAACCTTTTACTCATTTCATGCCCCCAAAAATATCTGGTTTAGATCAGATAATGATAGATTATCATATTATAAGTAGATATCTTGTTTTAATGTGATAATTGTAGATTATCATATTATAAGTGGATATCTTGTTTTAAACACATAATTATAAATTATCATATTATAAGGGGATATCATATCAGGAATAGATATAATCAAAATATCCGCGAATAACAGGATATTTGGATCTCATCATCCAATAACCGGATAATCTGAAAGACAGAATACTATTGAGAATACTCCCTGTCCAGACCGGATGAAAGGAAATGCTGTGCCCATACAGGTTTTTGAGATGCGGGGGACGTTACGTTCAGGCATACCCGATGTGTCAAAAGAGGTGCAGGCAGATATGCCGGACTTCCTGAAGCTCTGCCGGAAAAGGGAATGGGGCACCATAGATACCCGGGAGAGACGGGGCGGCACATCGTTTACGACAGGGGTTACCAGTCCTTCTTCATCGCCTCTGCCTTCAGATCCTCTGGCATCCGTTCAATGGCATACCGCAGTGCCATCCGGGGCATATTCTGTTTGTTTGCCATGACATAGCGGAACACCTCTTCCGGGTGTTCGCGGCTCACCTCTTTCAAGAGCCACCCGTAGCCTCTCTGCACCATGTCATCGGTGTCTGTCAGGAGGAGGTCTGTGATGCCCATTGCATCTTCGAGGAATTTGCCGTGTTTGGCAGGGACAATCAGGGATACTGCAGCGGCCCGCCGCACCCAGCGATTCTCTGACTGCGTCCACTCTTTCAGTTCTGCGATGGACTCCGGATAGTGTTCCATGAAATCCCCCACGGTGTGATTGCAAAATGTGTCGCAGGCAGCCCAGTTGGTGATGTAGGTATCTATCCAGTGGCGGAAGAGGTAGATGTCATCACGGCCGTATTTCCCGGAGAGGGCATACGTCCAGTTCGAGGCGATCTGTGCCTCCTCCTGATAGCCGGAGGAGAGGAGTTCCTCACAGAGGACATATATCTCCGGTTTTTTGAGGTTTTTCGCCTCTTTCCAGTATTTTTTCCCTATGGTGGCTGCAGTTTTGGTCTTCATGCCATAGCAGAGGATTCCTTCTTTGAAGACCCGCCGGGAACTCTCTTGTATTTCCGGGTCAGCGTTCTGTTTAAGTTCTTCACGAATGCGGATGAGGAGGGAGTCCATGAGTAGAGATCTGTCGGGGTGAGTTAAAATGGGTTTGGGGATGGGAGTGAAAGTGTCCGGAACACGATTCTCAATATCAGGTTCTGAGCTGATATGTACCACATATCAGGATATACCCTGATATCAGTCAACAGACTCTCATGCAGTCCGGATAGATTATCGGTCCCGAAACCGGGCGTGCATGACTTCATCCATCACGACCCCGTTCTTCGTGATGGCATCCCGGAGCACCGCTTCCCGGACAAACCCGCACTTTTGTAATACACGCATCGAGGCAGGGTTATTGGCAAACACGCCTGCCTGGAGCCGGACAATGGCAAAACGCTCAAACACCACCGGCACGACGGCGGCGACCGCGTCTGTCACAATCCCCCTCCCCCAGAAGGGTTCGCCCAGCCAGTAACCAATTTCAGCGGTCCGCCGGTAGACATCGTCGAGGAGGGTGACGGCAATTCCCCCGACGGCAACGCCATCCACATCGATTGCCAGGAGGAGGCCAAATGACGATTGGTATGATGAACCGGCGGGTGATCCGGGTGATGATACGAATGAAGAGCCTGATTGCTGCCCGGATGACGAATCCGGTGACAGGCCGGTTGATAAACTCGTTGCCATGCCAATGAACCGGTTCGCATCATCCAGCGTGTAGGGAGAGGGAAAGGTGTCCCGCAGGGCGGATGCGATGTGGGGATTGTCTGCATACTGCGCAAGTGCCTGTGCGTCTTCCGGTTCCCACGAACGGAGGACTACGTCTGAACCCGGTACCGCGATCCGCTCACCTGCCCGCTGCCTGTTCTGGTCTTCCATATTACGCACCTCGTTTATGCCCAACGGTAATAATACCGCTACACCATCAGACGGCGACTGTTATATCTGCGCCACCGGCCAGTTTCACGGCAGCTATGAGGGCATCAATTTTTTCCGGGTTCTGCACGTCGTTTTTGTCGAACACAAACGATCCTGCAACCTGCACATTCTTTGCAGTGAGCGCTTCTGCAAGGCGCGGGAGGGTATCCTTTGCCTTTGCACTGCAGGTTGCAAAGAGTATGACGGATTTTCCTTCGCATCCTGTCAGTGCATTTAACGCTGCGTTTATCGCAGGAGCGGCCCGAAACGCCCAGACCGGCGTGCCGATCACGAGAAGATCAGATTCAGACACATCGATGGATGAAGGCTCAATCACATCAGACTCACCCTTCATTGCCCGGTAACACCCTTTTGAATAGGCGCTGAGGGCGGAATAGGATTTTACCGTTTTTACCTCGACAAGGTCGCCCCCGCATTCCAACTGAATTTTCTCTGCGATACCCCGGGTAATCCCGGAATATGAATAGAATATCGTTTTTATGCTCATGGTCTCTCCCCCTGTTTCCCTCACGGTTTTTCTCATCACAGCCCACCACAGGCCCCCTGGATAAAAAAATGGTTGCAGAGGATTTTCCAACACCGGGGTGAAGAAATACGGCGCTGCACCGATTCGGTACGAATGATATCTGTCGCCGGGAAAATAAACCCTCCGGGGAAAAATAGTATGCCATTTCTTCCCCGGGAAAAACACTCACGGCAGTCCTATCGCCACGTCACCTGCGCCGGGTTGCGACGGGGGAGACCATATGTCTTGTACTTCGGATGGCCGAACATCATCACAAAGGCACATGTCCGTCCCACGGGAATGCCGAGTTCCCTGCGGAGCGGTTCATAGGACAGGACGGCCATTGAAACAAATCCCGCCCAGCAGGTGCCAATACCAAACGCCTTCGCGGCGATATCGAAATGGCTGAGGGCGATGATGCCGTCCACCGCTGCAATCGGACTCGCTTCCGGGACATGCGCGACCAGGAGATGCGGGGCATCACGGCAGATGGTGTCATGGCCGTGTTCCCAGGCCTGGATCAGTCCCGGTACATACCCCGCCATGGGATGGTCGGTACTGAGCAGGGTTTTCATCCATTCAATGGTCAGAGCGGCAACCGTTATAACGTCTTCAGGATCGTGCACGATGGTCCACTGCACCGGTTGCCCGTTGCTGCCCGAGGGAGCATACCGGACAATATCCAGAACCTGAAGAATATCCTCCTTTGTGACCGGGTCCTTGGTAAAATGGCGTACTGATCGGCGTTTTTTGAGGTAATACCCGAGATCATCGGTAGAGAGTGTACCGGCACCAACCGTACACTCCTCCTTTTCATTCGGCCGGACATTCAGGGTGATGGCCTGCGTCGGGCAGGTGATTTCACAATGACCGCAGGCAATGCACATGCAGGCCATTTCATCCCGGACCACGGGAAAGATATTCTCATCTGCAGCAGGGTCGATAATCGACATCGGGCAGACGACAGAGCATATTCCGCACTGGGTGCAGAGATCCTCATCCACGAGTATAATTGCCATATTTTCACTGTCCTTTTGATTCTTTTTTCGGTTCCTTTCAGGTTCCGCTCTGGTTCCGTTATGTTTCCCTCTGTGCTGTTTGATCATTTATTGTTTCCCTGTGACGGGTGCATCAGGTCTTTCTGGTGAAGCACAGATCGGCTCCCCGGGACCGTGAACACCCGGGGATAAACCGTCAATAAAAAAAGAAAGAGAGCGATTCGTTTGAAATATACGGGTATCAGGATACCGGAAGGGCCTGCATCACCGGTGCAGACCCTTTTCCCTTTGAGAATTCAGGGAGATGCCCGCACTTCTGCCCCGTGGTTGCGGGCATGGGTGAGGAGCACTGACCCTCCCGTCTCTGCCATCACCTGCTCTGCTGCCCGGATGGCGTCCTGCATCCCGGTGTCACCAATGGCATAGATGGTCGGGCCAAAAGAACTCAGTCCGACACCCGCGGCATCGGTAGCCCTGAGCGTGGCGACGAGGTCGTGGATGAGAGGGGACTGAAGGCTGTGTTCGACCTTTTTCAGCCCGAGATCCTGAACCGCATTCACTGCTGTCCCAAAGAGATCAAGGTCTTTCTCCATAATTCCGGGGAGCATCTGCATCATGATGGTGTGGCAGAGCGCCTGCACCTCTCCGACAGGCACCGGGCAGTACTGCCGGAAGATGTCGAACTCGGCCTTTCCACTTACACCTTCCGGGATGTCCGGGGTGGCAAGAAGGATATGCCAGTCTCCGGGGAACGGGTACCGGAAGAGAACGGGTGCGGGTTTCACCCCGTCTGAAACGGAAGACGGCCGGAAATCGGATTTCTCCCCTGCCGGGCCAAAACGGTGTCCGCCGTCGAGAATAAAGCCGCCGGACTCAAATGCCGCCGTCCCGATACCGGATGTGCCGCCCCTTCCGGCAATCGCTGCGATCTCCCGTACCGGAAGAAGAGGCCGGTAGAGTTCACAGATGGCACGGGCCGTGGCAAGGCTCACCTGTGTGCCGCTCCCGAGGCCGATGTGGCCGGGATAGGTGCGGTGCAGCGTTATTTCGGCACCGCCCTGCACTCCCAGTGCGGCGAGGATGTGTTCTGCGGTCTTCTGCATCCGGCCCATATTTTCGTTGTCACTTCTGATCAGGATTTCGTCACTTCGTTTCGCCTCGACAACAACGGTTGGGTCTTCGAGCGAGAGGCCAATGCCGCCATCGACTCTTCCGGAGCTCCCGTTCATGTCAATGAGGCCCATGTGAATCCGTGCCGGTGCCTCCACAATCACGCTGGCCTCTTCGGTGAAATTGGAGTACGGAAAAGTCTCCCTGATGGAGATCAGGGGCTCTTTCCCGGTGATAATACGATAGCGGCGGGAGAGCAGGGGCTCATGCCGGAATGTCCCGAGGATGCCGCTGACACTGGTGCCGGCCCGGCACACCCTCACGTCGTCGAGTTCACGCCGTGACTCAATCTGGTGCATCCGCATGATTCGGCCGATAGGGATGTCGGCCCGCATCAGATCGTCTTTGAAGGAGGGTTCAAGACGGGAGAGAGGGGTATCTGATGTTGCATAAAGGAGGACCCTCCCGTCTGCACCCTCGTTTAACGTAACAATGCGATGGTTAACCGGCTCTCCGACAGATATCCCGAGGGACATTGCCGCATGTTCGTCTGCCGGCACCACTTCCTGGGAGAGGGTATGCACCGTCACCTCGCAGTCCAGGGCATTTTCCAGAAGGGTGGTCACCGAACCATCAGTTCCGAGGAGGATCTTCTGCATCGGCGACAGTGTGCCAACTTCTGTTTCCAGTTCCCGGAGTTTCTCAGCGATATTGAATGATTTCATAGGCATTCACAGTTTGTTAGTCACGGAAAAATAACGCAGAAGTTCTTCTGTCTTCATACAAATAAGAGTATGGCCAATCGGGAATGACTATATCCGGCATGGCTTCAGTCATTGAGATTTGAACCGTCCCGGCTGTCGGTTCCGCACGTCTCCGTCCATTTTTAATGGGGATGTCACGTATTCTCTACAGCAAAACGGTGATAAAATGGACAAAAATGTATACCTCTATGTATGCCCAAACCTCGCTGACCTGGAGCCGTCACTTGCGATAGCGATGATATCAAATCTCAATACTGACATACCCAAAAAAAGGAGCTATAATATCATCACATTCGGGCTTACCAAAGATCCGGTTACCCCTTCCGGGTTACAAAATCCATGAGACCGTCCAGAATTGCAGGCACGTTTTCCGGCGGAGGAGGCACAAATATGGCATCATAAATGGTTGTTCCGGGAACACTGATCCAGTTCTGTTTCGTTCTGATATTTCCGGGGTAGCGGGCACTTCCACGGGTACCTTTGATCAGAAATCGATGAATCTCATTGAAAAGATCAAGAGAAAAGGGAGCAAAGGTAAGTTTTTCCATTCCATGCCCCATTGCCTGAATATAATTTACCACCTCACGGATTTCGTTTACGTCCTCTTTCGGTTTCATATCAGCTTCGAATTCAAGAACGCCACGGAGAGATGCCTGTGTCCCTTCAATCTGGGAACTCAGAAGTGCCTCTTTTTTGATGCACATTGCAACAACGAAATCCGGATTGGGGAGTACCTCAGAAACTCCATCCAGCTTTGCAAGTGCTCTGTCAGCTTTGGACAGTAAAAGGAAAAGATCCTCATTGAGGTCTAAACTATCCGGTGGCAGTGGTTTTGGAATGAATGCATCATACCCTTCCGGCATTCTTTGGAAATGTCCTGCTCTGTTTATTTTCATCATTTCTCCCCAACAGGCAGTTGTATCAGAGTATGATGTCCGGCTATATATTTTTCCGAGAGTGTCAACTCTATGTCAGGTAGACCTGACACTCTCTGCTCTGATCAGTTCTTTCCGGCACCAATGCAGAAGTTCAGTCGTATGAAACACCCTGTCGGGGGCATATGTTGCCGGGAAAATAAAACCGGGACCGCCCCCGCACCATCCAGTGCGAAGTGTGGGAAACAGGAGGTATTATTAAACCTGATAACAATGCAACTATCCGATAAGAGCAGGTGCATGTTCACTCATAACCGACCGCAAAACGACACCACACCTGACGTCGTGACAGACCACCGTTACCCGGTCTCCCCATAATATATTCTGCCCTGTTAACAGGGGTCAGAATCCCGCATTGCACTGCCCGTTGATGAGAGAGATTTTGATATGCCAGTCATATGGAAAGCGGACGGGAACGTGGAAACAGAGAGTCAGCCTCCCATACGCCTGCCCGCCGGTCTGATTTCTGTTCCATCTGTCCCGAACACCGGAGGTGCCTGCAACACAGGGCCAACCAGCTCTGTGGAGGGCAGGGGATGTCTGATTACATCTCCCTCAACGGCACCCCCGGAGGAGGCGGGTTCATGACCATGAAACTGAAATGGGGTGATGAAAATCTCCGGCTCCTTGCCAAAATGGCCGATGATGCCCCTGTTTCCATCCTCGTCCATGACTTTGACGGAACTATTCTCTATGCCAATGAGGAGAGCTTACGGCTTCACGGATATACCCGGGAAGAGTTCCTCGCAAAGAATCTGCACGAGATTGATCTTCCGGAAGACAAAGAGCTTACCGCTGTGCGAATGCAGGATATCCAGGAGAAAGAGAAAGCGGATTTCGAGGTCCGGCATTTCCGGAAAGACGGTTCCGTCATCATCCTGCATGTCAATAAAAAAACCGTGGAATGGAAAGGCAGAAAACTACTGCTGAGCATCGCAATCGATCTCACCGAACGCAAACGGGCGGAGGAGGCGTTGCAATTATTCCGGAATTTAGTGGATCACTCATCTGATGCCATCGGTATAGCAACCCCCGGGGGGAGACATTATTATCAGAATAAAGCTTTTGAAAAACTGTTCGGCGATATCGGAGATGATCCTCTCCATGCCATGTATGTAGACAAAGCTGTAGGAAAACAGGTATTCGACACAATTGTGGGTGGGGGAAGGTGGCAGGGCGAGGTGAAGATGTTCGTGACGGACAGGACAGTCCGGGACATTTTCCTGAGAGCCTATGCCATTAAGAATCCGGACAGTCGTATCATCGGACTCGTCGGTCTGCATACCGACATCACCGAACAAAAGCAGACGGAAAAGAAACTCAGAGAGAGCGAAGAAAGATTCCGGGTAGTGTTTGACAACGCAAATGATGCAATCATCCTCATAGCAGTTTCACCAGAGGGAATGCCGGAGAGAATTATTGCAGTCAATGAGATCGCATGCCGCAGAATGAAATATACCCATGACGAATTCCTCCGGTTGCCAGTACAGAATATTAATGCCCCGGAGACATTGGAGGACAGACAGAAGAATATTAAGCACCTGATGGTGAGCGGAGATGCAACATTTGAAGGGGTTCATATCACAAAAGATGGTGAACGTATCCCGGTCGAGATCAGTGCGCACACCTTTAATTTCCATGGTCGGGGCCTGATACTTACCCATATCAGGGACATAACCGAACGCAAACGGGTGGATGAGGAACTTCATACCTTAAACAATCAACTTGAGAAGAAGGTGCAGGAACGGACTGCTGAACTGGAACAGGTAAACCTGATGCTGACCGAACAGAACCTGACCCTGCAGATCATGAATGCCAGTACCCGTGCCCTTCTCACCGTGCATAATGAGGCCGGATTCATGCCACAGATCTGCACTGAACTTGTTCAGACGGGAAGATATTCACATGTCTGGCTGGCCGGAATCGGTACAGACAAACAGATGGGAATCGTTGCGACTGCCAGTGATGGAGCCCCCCGGTTTTCCGATCTGCTCGTCAACGGGCTGTGGCCTGCCTGTGCGGATCGGATATGCAGGGCAGAAGGGGTGCAGGTGATAACCTCTCTGGACCCTGTCTGTACCGGGTGCCCCCTCTCCCGGCTGCACACCGATTGTTATACGATTGTCATGAGGCTGAATGCCGGGGGGAAAAACGTCGGGCTGATGGGAGTCACCCCCTGGCCCGGTATCCTCCCGACACATCAGGAAACAGAACGTATCGGGCAGATAGCACAGGAGATTGCATTTGCCATCCTCTACCTGAGGACAAAGAATCTCGAACAGACGGCATATAATCAGATTTCGAAAAATCTTGAACAACTCGCGATTCTCAATGATCACATCAGAAATCCCCTGCAGGGTATTGTTGGCTACGCAGGTATGGGTGAGGGGGAATCCTTCACAAAGATTATTGAATTATCCATGGAAATCGATTCCATCGTTACAAAGCTTGACGAAGGATACCTGGAATCAAAGAAGATCAGGGACTTTATGGAACTCCATGAACATATTGCACGTGAACACGACCGGATATCTGATGTCGCGAAGGAAACAGGAACGGATAATTCTCATCATCCGCCCGGACGCAGGAAAATAGGGGAAAATCACTCGTCATTATAATGCTACACAGTCGTCAGTGAGATTGCATTTGAACTGTTCCAATAATAAGGGAGATGTGGTGGGCCGGGCACATACCGGCGATACGGATGTGTTCATTCCGGAATGGCCGAGGGAAAACGGAACATCCCCGCAGGTACAAGAATCTCAAATCTCGCCCCTTTGCCATATATTCCGGTCTCTTTCATGGTAATCCCCGTAATCGAAAGGATATCCCCTGACAGGAAGAGACCGAGTCCGGTGTTTGTGTAGTGCTGCCGGTTGAATATTTTCGTTTTGTACTCATCGGGAACACCCATGCCATCGTCCTCACAGACGATGGTCATCCCATTGGATGATTTTATCTGTTCAAATCTGATTTTTGTAATCGTCTCACCGTGTTTGACAGCATTGTCAAAGAGATTGTAGATGACCTTCTCAAAAAGCGGGTCTCCATATATCTCCATATCTTCAAGGGTATTTTCAACTTTCAAACTCTCAAATGCGGAGATTTTCGCGATATCGTCCACGATGGTCCCGACATTTTGCCATTTCGGGGCCTGTTCCCCCATATCCTTGTAATCTTTGGTGAAGAGGATCTGCCGTTTAATTGTCTCTGATGCACCGGATACTTTCCGGAGGTAACTCTCTGTTTGGGAACCTTTGGGAATCTCCCCGTCCATCTCGATAATCTCAAGATACGCAATGACCGCCGTAAGCTGATTTAAGATATCATGCCGGGTAATGCTGCTTAAAAGATTGAGCTTCCGGTTTGCCTCTTTAATCGCTTCTTCTGCACGCTTGAGTTCGGATATATCCGTATGAATCGCCAGAGTATTCCCGTCCGGAAGCAGAACCGCATTAATAATTACGGGAACCTGCATCCCATCCTTTCTGACCGTTACAAACTCATCACTCAGATGACCGATCTCCACGACATCGCGAAACCGGGTCATGGCAGATTCAATATCTTCAGGAGGAACGAGGTCTGTAATTTTAAATGTTAACAGCTCATCTTTGGTATAACCCAGTATATCACTGGCTGCGGGGTTCGCATCAATAATTTTTCCGGAAGGGACTACAATGTATATGCCCTCCCGGGCATACGCGACATAGCTTTTGAACTTCGCCTCGCTCTGTTTCAGTGCATCCTCCATCTCTTTTCGCTCAGAAATATCAAGGATTATTCCGACAAGTCCTGCCACATCGCCATTGATGTCATCATATGTGGCCTTGTAAAAGATCACATCGTGTATCGAGCCGTCTGCGTATTTCAGACCGGTTTCATAAGTCTCCACCCCGTGACTACTGAACAGAGCCTGATCATGCTCCCGGTATACATCCGCAAGATCTGCAGGAGAGATTTCATACACCGTTTTGCCGATGATCTCGTCTTTGGACAGACCAATATACGTCTCAAAAGCACTATTGCACCCGATATAAATACTGTTAACATCTTTGTAAAAAATCGGACCGGGTATGGTATCAATTAACTGCTGAAGAAACAGATTCTTCTGTTTCAGGAGGGTTTCTGCTTTTTTTCTCTCGGTTATGTCTGTTGCAATGTTTAACAGGACTTTTTTCTCTTCCCATTCCACAATTTTTACATTGACATTCAGGGGAATTTTAGAACCATCCTTTCTGAAATGCTCGGTGTCATAATCGAGTTCACCGGTCTCATTGACTCTTTTTATTCTTTCATTAAGCTGTTCCTCGCCCTCAGTGACATTGAGATCATACAGGTTTAATGCCAGAAACTCAGTGGATGAGAAACCGTGAATCTGAAACGCCTCTTCATTGGCATAGATGATCCGCCCGCTGAAATCATGGACAATGATTGATGCCGGGGCATCATCCAGCATCCTTGCAAGAAGCCGGGTGTATTCCTCTGCATGCTTGTGTTCCGTGATATCGTACAGGATGCAGTGAGTCCGGACGAATGTCCCTTCTCCGTCCCGCTGAACCCTTCCGGAGAGTAGCACGGATTTAACCGTCCCGTCTTTGGAAATCAGGTCCAGTTCAGTATTAACATCCCCTCGTGTTATAAAGTTTGAGAGTTCCTGTTTGCAGTGCTGAAAACTATTCTTCGACCAGTAATCTCCGAAATAAGTTCCAATAACCTCGTCCCTCGTATAACCCGTTAACCGGGTCCATTCGGAATTAACATCAAGAAACGTTCCTCCCTGGTCAAGAGACTGGTATGCAAAGGGGGAGTTTTCAAACATACTTCTGAATCTCTGTTCACTCTCCAAAAGTTCCATTTTTGCGAGGGTCTCACTGGTAAAATCACTTAATGTGCCGGTAAAACCGGTGATAATATTGTTGTCTGTCATCGTATGGCTTGAGGAGCGCAGATAATGAATGCCTCCGTGAAAATCAACGGCACGGAAGGTCACCGGCTTTGAAATGCTGTTTCGCCTGAGGGAAAAATGCTCATCAACCAATTTCCAGTCATCAGGGTGAGTAAATTCATGGAAATGTCTCCCTTTAATCGCTTCGAATTTCACTCCGATAAGCGTTTCAACGACCGGACTGATATAGATGATATTACCTTCCCGGTCAATTCTATACACCATTTCGTTGATATTTTCTACCAGACTCTTGTACTCCTCCCTGCTTTTCTGAAGTTGCAGTTCAACCGTTTTTTTGTCGGTAATGTCCGTCAGAACAGCTATTGATGCGGTTTCGCCCTCATACGTGATCACAGAACCGCGGATTTCGCTGATTCTCGGTCCGTATTTTGTGTTGACGACGATCTCATACGGGGGGACAGACTCTTTGTTTTCCCTCCTCTTTATTATGGAAAGAACCATTTTGCGTGACTCGGGGGCCACGAAATCCATCATATCAGAACCGATCACAACGGTGGCATCCTGATCAAAGACATCTAAGACCGCCGGATTGGCATAGAGTATCGTTCTGTTGCGGTGCACCAGAATATAGTCAGGGACGCCTTCGATAATGCTCCGGTATCTCTCTTCACTCTCTTTTACGGCCTGCGGTGTCCGGAATGATCCGGTCTCTGCTATCTGGTCAGCTATTCTCCTGACCTTGTCTGCCAGTTCCGGGTACAGAATGTCCGGCGGTTTTACCCTCTGCACGGAAAAATCAGCACCCTCACTGAGGGCATCCAGAATCTCCGGTTCGTCTTCCGTATCAAAGATCAGGATAAATGGGGAGTGGATAGTATTTTTTGTGAGCTCCTGGCGGAAGGCGAGCCCCTGCATGTCGGAAAGACGGGAGAAGGAGATGATTAGATCATATGGATTGTTGAATGCAGCTATCAGTGCATTCTTTCCGGAATCTTCGGTTTCAACTGAGAATTCGGGATTCCACTGTGTTATTGCGCCCTTTAATTCAGCGGCAGGAGTATTGTTCCCTGAAATCAGAATCGACAGGGGTTTTGTCATCAGGCCTTCCATATGGGATGAATCATTAAATATATTTCTGTGGATGATAGGTGCTGCCGGTAACACAGACGGATCTCTGCGAAGGGAAAAATGACATGCCTTGTGCAGATGTGCTGCCTGATTTTTGACAGAGACGGGGGAATATTCTTTCCTGTTCCCTTCCCGGACAGGGCGGGCCATGCACTTGCCCCCCGCGAATGAGAGACGGGCCCGGTTCCGCTGCTGCAGGGCGTGCAGTGCCCGGGGGAGACGGAGGAACACCGGAAGTCCCCATTGTCAGGGATAATTCTATATTCCGTCAATCGCGTTCCCGCTGCAGGGGGACAAATCCTATAAGAACCGGGCGGTTCCGCATCGGGTAACGGGGGGCACCTGATTCATTTCCAGCGGTACAGGAAGGGATGATGGTGCAGTCCCCCATTCATGCACTCAGGAATCCGTTAGGCGTTTTCCGGTTTTCTTTTGCATGCTCTCCCGGACTCCGCAGCACACAAAGGCCATGGCCAGCACAATGCCGACGATTCCATTGAATACGAAGACGGTGTTGTAGCTCCCGCTCATATCTATCAGGGGCTGTGCAACAAACCCGGATACAAACTGTCCCATGAAGAAAAAGACCGAGTACAGCCCAAATACAATGCCATATTTGTGGGGAGGCGTTACTTCACTGAGCCAGCCAATGAGCATGGTAATGACCAGCCCCATACCAATTCCGGTCAGTACCAAACCGCCGACCAGAAGGATCAGTTCTGAAACGCCTGCGATGACGAGAGATCCTGCTGCCATAAAAATGAAGCCGGATGATACGAGTGTCCCTTTGCTGAATATGGTGTTGAGCCGACTGCTCGAAAGTGCGCTGAACACCTGAATGGATCCGGGTACTCCGAGCAGAACCCCATAGAGTAAGGTCGAGGTGATCCCTGCCTCCTGCAGGAGATACGGGAGTTTTGTCGGCACCATATAGAACATGAGCATTACGCCGAAGAGGCCGATAAGGATCAGGCCAATCTGACCGACGGGAATGTATGTGGACTCATTTTCAAAGTGGGCACCGGTCTCTCCGGAATCCTTTTTCTTTTGTAGCGGCTCCTTCACGGTCAGATATATGCCGGGAATGAAGAGCAGGGCAATGAGGTAGATGACAAACGTCGCCCTCCAGTCAATGGATGCGAGATATCCTCCGGAGACTTCAAGGACAAGCGCTCCCAGACCCATCCCCGCCGACTGGTAGCCGATGGCCCTGGCCCTTTCCCGGCCGGTATAATATGTTGATATCAGTGCCGTCGTGGTCGTCATGATCCCTGCTATGGCAACACCCAGGAACGCTCTGCCGAGAAGGATCATCTCCAGGGAACTGAGGTATGCACCGGACGACCCGAAGAGGGCGAAAAGTGCCAGAGATACCATCAGGAGTCTTGTCTTTCCCACGCGGTCGCAGATGATTCCAATCCACCACCCGGACAGGACAATTGCCAGTGCCGGGAGGGTCACGATCATCGTGACCATGCTTTCAGAATATCCGGGGAAGGCGGCGCTGATGCCCGGAAGCGACGGAGCAACCGCTGATGCCCCCATCATTGTCATCATGGAGGCGAGAATGAGAAGAGCGAGCCTTGCTCTGTTTTTATCGGGGCTGGTTTCGTGTTTTTTGTGGTCAGCAGTGTGTGTCATAGTCAGGTCTTTTTTTGTTGTCGGTGGTTTTTTCAGAGATTGCGCTGTTTTCAGTAGGCTACCAAAAAGGAACTGTTGCATAAGGACGGAAGAGTTCGGGATGACAGCAGTCAGCGGAGTTCGTTGTCGTCATCCCCGCCTTTCCGGACGGCATCACGACTTCGTACGGCCATCCGGTGAAGAATCAGATAGAGGTTGCGGCGGTCATCTTCAGATATGCCGGAAAGGAGAATGCTCTCCCATTCCCGGTCGATGGCTAAAACCCAGGGGACGATGGCTTCCCCTTCCGGGGTCAGAGAGAGACGCAGTTTCCGCCGGTTGTCCGGGTCGGGGGTTCGGGTCAAAAGGCCGTTTTCCTCCAGTTTCCTGGCGGCCCGGGCGACGGTTCCCTTATCATATATGGAGTGGGCCGCAAGGTCGTCCTGTGTGGTGCCGGGTTCGCGGGAGATCTGCATAATAAACGGGATCTGTCCCGTTGTCAGGCCCGGTGCTTTCTCCTGTATATCCGTATAGATGTTGCGCATGCGGTAGATAATTGAAATAAGTCCTGCAAGCGGAATGTCGTTCGGGATGGGGTCAAGAGGAGGAATGTTCTGCGGCATGGAAATCAGATGAGATATTGGGGTTTGTATGATATAACTGTTGTACATGCAACCGTTGGTGTTGCAACATTATAAGGAAACAACGGGTGCTGCCATGCGGGAACCGGAAGGGGTAGTCCCCACCTATTCTTCTGTGCACATATTCAGGTAGTGCAACAGCGTTGAAACAGGCCGGATCGGGTCTTTGTCCCGGATTATTTTTGGAATTGTTCGGGGTATGAAACAGGAAGCCTCTGGGTCTTCAGCCCAGAGGTCGTTCACGCCAGCACAACAAAATCATCAATTTTCCATGCACCGTTTTCACGAGTAAAAGGGATTTTCAGATCTGACGGATACTCAATTCCACCAGCAAGAATATCAAAGGTTACCAATAACTGACCGGTATCACCCTCGATTTGTGCATCAGTAATGGTATAATCTGAAACGGTGTACCCGCTCGATAGATACGCGTTCATAATCGTGTAAATCTTATCTTTTGAATACTCTTTCTGAGCTCCTGAAGATAGTAATCCCCAGATCACATCCTCATCTACCGCCTGAAAACCGTTATTGTACAGGGTAAAAATGTCCCGGGGTGTTTGCATGCCTGACGCAGGATCGGGAGTTGATGTAAAAGAAGCGAATGGATTCTGAACATCAATCGAAATTCCGAATACAAATACTGCGATAACACCCGCAAGGGCAATCACTATGAATATCGCCACGATTGTTCCAAGAGCACCAGGAAGGATGTTTCTAATAGTTCCAATACTCTTTTTCTTCGGTTGCGATTTGGAATGCGGTGCATATGGTGTCGATGATGATGACGCAGAATGTGATCTTCCGGTTCTCACATTATCTGTTCTTACTGGTTGTTTGTACCCACAATATGGACAAAACTTCGTATCATCTTTTGGTAATTCCAATCCACACCCGGCACAGTAGCTCATTATAATCCAAGGTGGTTTAGAACACTAAAAATATATTTATTCATTTTTTGCTATTATTAGCAATTATGAGCAATTCGTTGACGTTTTGGAATTAAACATCATTCTGATATGAAATCAGGTGAAAAATGTTTTTTATAACGTTCTGTTCTGCGTTTGGTTTAGAGGAACGTCTGAATTTGGTTTTGACGATTTTTTTGAGAGAAGAATATATTGAAAAGCTGGCAAAAATCCGAAAAGAACGGTTCACACCGGTTGCGGATTTCGAGAAACACTTTGAAGAAAGCGTTTGATGTCCTTTCGGGAGGATTTGGTTGTATCAAACTGTACATATCTGAAACACCTGAAGCCAGACTACGCCACTCACGAAAAGGAAATTATTCTGCTCTGTTGTGAAAAGCGCAACGTGTTACATCAGAAAAAAGAAATATGAACTGAATCTGTGAAAGTCACGGTGATCGAAAATGCCGGGGAGGGGAGGGGTAGTCCCACCCCAATTATTCTGTGCACATATTCAGGTAGTGCAACAGCGTTGAAACAGGCAGGATATTTGAATCATCACTATGTACTGCTCCTGCTCAGGAGTTACGTTTGCCATGGAGTTCGAGATATGTGTCAAGTGCCCGACGGGAGGTATGCCACCTCTTCCCTATCTTCATCGCGTCAAGGACTCCCTGTCGTGCCCGAAGACTGAGATATTCCTGTGAATAGGGGGTGTTTTTGGCAAGAACCCCCAGGGGCAGAAGGTCGTCATATCCGCCGTATACCGAGAGAGATCGTGTCAGACCTTCATCCACTGCTTTTGCGATGAAATTTGTAAACGGTGTTAGATCCCCTGAATCTGCTGCTTTCAAACATTGATAATAGGTAATCCGGTCTTCTTTTTTCAGCACGATGGCCGGATATTCATGACTGAATAAATACAAATTGGTAAGCAGACGGGCAACCCGTCCATTTCCATCAACGAACGGATGTATTTCAACAAAACGGTGATGGAAACAGGCTGCCGTTTCTATAGGGTGCAGCTTGCTGTTTTTCACATCAGAGAGTAACCAGTCAATCTGATTCACTATCTTTGTCCAGTCAGGGGGTGTGTGTATCGCACCGGAAATCCTGACATTCTTCATCCGGTATTTTCCCGATTCTTCAAGAATTGATTTGGTAATAATTTCATGGACAGACTGAATGGTCACATGGGTTATTCCTGCCTTATCTTTGGCAAGAGCCTCAATCAGTTCAAACGCCTTTGCATTATTGGTTGCTTCAAGATGCTCCTGAAGAGATTTTCCTCCGATGGTCAGTCCTTCCTGTACAATGAGCTGAGTCTCAGAAAGGGTGAGGGTATTTCCTTCAATGGCATTTGAGTGATACGTGTGCATCACGATCAGCTCTTCTCTGAGATTTCTGAGGACATCCGCAGGAAGAGGTCGCATAGAATGAAGACGAGCCATTTTTTCTTCTATTCGGAGAAGAAGCTCTCTTTTTATCGTGCACGTATCGGTATCGGCCATAATCTATGTTATCCGATACTACATGATATATCTGATTGCAGGATGATACGATTGTGTTTTCAGGGGGAATTATTTCTCCGGGAAAAGGAACTGTCTGCTTTTTCAACTATTTCCCGAAAGAGCATTCGCGTTATTCAGTACCGGGGAAATAATCGCATTGAAACCATTCGGGAGTATGGTGAGCCAAAAGGGTATGCCTCAGGTTTTGAAGGGCTGATAACCTACATCAGCGGGCTTTTGCCGATGAGCGAGGTTGTTACATCGGGTATGAGAAAAGCCGTTTCTTCGTATCCAATCGTTGCCATTCGTGAACTTGTGGCAAATGCGCTTGTCCATCAGGATTTGTCGGTGACGGGCGCCGGCCCTACGATTGAGATATTTGACAGCCGCATTGAGATCACCAATCCGGGAACACCTCTTGTTGATGTCTGGCGCATTATTGACAATCCGCCACGATCACGTAATGAGATATTGTCGTCTCTTATGCGAAGAATAGGTATTTGTGAAGAGCGGGGAAGTGGCTGGGACAAAGTGGTTTATCTGTGTGAAATGTCTCAGTTGCCTGCACCTAAAATTGAGACATATAATGAGTTCACCAGAGTGACAATGTATACCCATACTCCGTATCAAAAGATGACCCGTGATGATAAATTATGGGCGTGCTATCTGCATGCCTGCTTAAAGCAGGTGAGCAATGAACAGATGAATAATACTTCTTTGCGTGAGCGTTTTGGCCTGCCTGCGGCGAAGAATTCAACCATTTCCCGGCTGATCAAAGATGCTCTTGATAAAAATCTGATAAAACCATTTGATCCTGAAACAGCACCACGATATATGAAATATGTACCTGTCTGGGCCTGAGGATTTAACGTGCATTTCTCAAATATGGCAGGTATTGATGAAACCCAATATCCCACCTATTTTGATTAAATCAGAGATAACCACCAAAATACCGTTTGATTTAACTTGCAGTTCTCATAATCTGATCTAACACTTTCAAGAAAACAGAGAATTTTGGGGTCATTTCAGGCTCATTTCGTACCAATCACACAGTGTACCGGAATTACCTGAATTTAACTTGCAGTTCTCATATCTCTGTGCGGCACGACATTTGTTAAAATCGATTAAATCCGATAGTTTTATTTTTAAGGGACAATTCTGCTGTTTTTTAACGTGCATTTAACTTGCAGTTCTCAAAAATCGGTTTCCAAAAAAGGATTCATTATGCCGGATTTTCAAACCGTGACAATTTATCACGATTTGGTTTCCCTCAGTTTTAAGCCGCGGTTTTAATTTTTTCCAATATGCAGGGGGATTTTTACTTACTGTAAGTACTCCTGTTACATCTCTTATTGAAAAATACCACTTCTCCAGATTCATGCGGTTTGTATGTGCCGGTTAATTTGTCCGCAATCGACCAGATCAGATTCGCCTTTTCGCTAATGTTTGCACTCAGATATTTCATATTGACCTTTTGCCCGTGATTATTTTCGTATTTTACCTGTTCGCCGGGGATGAATATAGGGCGTCATATTCTGTAGATGAGGCGGTATACAATACCGGAACGGTTCCGGGAGATGTGTGGCACCCGGTAGTCCCATTTATGCCCTCCCCTTTCACCGCACCCCAACGCTCTGGTTCCACTCCCGGACAAGCCGGGCGTAGCATTTTTCGCAGACACTCGCCCGCTGTGCTTTGGAATGATAGATTGCAGGGCCGTTGCCACAGAGCGTGCAATGCCCGAGAGAGACAGACGAACGGTGAAAGTCCCGGTGATCGAGGATGCCGGGGAGGGGGAGAGTGGTTCCCCGCCTCCGTTCGTTTTGCAAGTTTTGGTACCCTGCAATTGGGTTACAATCCTGTTTGCAACCTATCGCACACAACTCCTGTTCAGAATGCCCAATCGGCTGCTTTAACGCAGAAGTTGATGCCTGAGTTACAATGTCTTTCAGATCATATACATACCCATCAGAGAGAACACCTTCATCCGGATTGCTGTATGTTCCTGGTAAAGTACGCAAAATACCTGTATTATCTGTACATTTCTCTGTACTCTCTTCTTCTTTTGTCGTATACGTTGCATTCTGGTCATTGTTTGACGTTGCAATAGTCCCCGTTTTTTTATGCAAAGTGGCTGTAACATTGCAAACAGCCTGGATCTCATCCGGTCCGTCGCCACCATCAGTGCCATCGTTATTGTCATTCGGGTTGTCACTGTTTTCTTCCGCATCAATCCAGACGTCAGCTTGTGCAGACCATCCCCGGTACTGCACGAGGTCAAAGGAGAAGTAGTGTTTCCGCTGACGCCCTTCCACCCCGTAAAATTCCTCTGCAACGGTAGCATCGATGAGGCTTATTGCGGGGCACTTGTCAAGAAGGCCCTGGTATGTTGTCCGGTTCACTGTATAGCCGTGCAAAAGCCGGTATACCTGATGATACGAGAATCCCATG
>JAUVCV010000059.1 GCA_030595665.1 Methanogenium sp. | reverse complement strand
TTCGGAAAGACACAGAAGTAGAGATCTGGTACACAGGTCTTCAGGAGAAGCATAAGAAGATTCTGAAGAAAATGGGGATGAAGGATCTATTTGGAGATAGGGTTAGATGAACCTAGTGATCATTTTCTGCGCTGTTTAGGTAAAATATATCAAATAACTGTGATTTATCCTTATTTTTTCCGGATACCAGACCACAATAGTCTGTTTCTTCAATGAGATCAGCCCCAGGGAAATTCACTGAAAATGTCTTGTGCATGAGAATACCATCTGCTGATGCATTTGATTTGTTAATTCCTATGGCGATCATGGGGGGATTTATATTCGCCCGTGTTACCCACCCAACGGTTAAAAAATTGGGGCGGTTTTTCAGGCGGGTTCCAACAATGGTGACTGGCATCGGGCAGATGAATACGTTCCTGCCAATCGGTATTTTATCCGTTTCAGACGGTGTCTTCCCATTGGTTTTTGTGGTTTTATTTTGCGCTATCATCGAAAATATCTCCTGATGATCTCCCCACAGAATGGCCTTCCAATCCCCCCGGTGGCTCTGCCAGATGTGGATAACCGTTGAATCGTGTTGCTGTTATTTATAGATATGTCAGGCTGCAGGTTTATAGGGGGTAATTGTCGAATTAGATTCAAATTATGGCTTAAATTCTAAAAATATGTGATATAATGCTTTTATTTAGAATATTTTGTAATTAGGGCAAAATTCACAGACATATTATGAAATAAAGATGTTTCCAGGCATTTTTGTAGCAATTTAATTTCCTCCCCTGGATTCTTTTGCATATGCCATTTTTTGGAACGAGGTGTGGTATTCTGTTCTGGTATGAACAAAAACGTTCATATTAGTGTGTTTTGGTACGGGGGGGGTCTCCTTAGTGGGGGGGAGCTTCCCCCGCGGTCTCAGTGCCGGAGATTTCCTTCCATGAGACTCGTTTCCATCTTCCATCTTCAATCCGCATCACATCAAAGGCCGGGGGGATTCCTCCGTCATTTTCAAAGACCTTTGGCCCACAGATACCCAGATACCGGATCTTCCTGAATGCCTCCCGGATTTCGTCTGCAGAATACCCGCCATACCGGATGGCATCAGCAACAATCATCACGGTGTCATAGGAATAGGGGGCCATCCAGTTGATTGTGCTGTCTTTGGCCCGAATCTGGTATTCATGGATGAATCCCGGGTCACGAACTTCGCTTGCCTGCATCGTGGCGATGAACCCTTCTGCATATGGGCCAACATGGGAGTAGAGTTCGGTGGTGACGATGCCATCTGACCCGACCCAGGCGACGTCAAGCCCCTGTGCCTGTGCCTCTTTCAGGATGTACTCTGCCTCAGAGACATGGGAAATGAGGGCGATACCCTCAGTATTTTGGGTGATGGATGCTATTTCACGAGTGAAATTTACCTGTCCCTCCTCAAAGGATATTGTCTGTTGTACGGTATATCCCCCATCCTCTCCTGCAAGGGAAAATGACTCCGCGAGGCCGTTTCCATAGGCATTATCGATATAGATGACGGTGATATTATCTACATCAGGGTGGAATATCCGGAAGATTCGGCCCATGCCTCTCCCCTGATAGGTATCAGATGAGATGGTCCGGAAGACATAGTTGCCATATCCACTCAGTTTTGGTGTTGTAGCCGCCTGGGAGATGAGGACGATATGTTTCTCTTCGGCAACATCTGCGCAGGCGAGGGCACCAGCACTTGTGATGTCGCCAATGACAATGGGGATGCCTTCCTCTGCACATTCCTCCATGAGGTATGCCACCCGTTCCGTGTTTCCCCAGGTGTTCTTATAGACAGCCTCTACTTCTTTGCCACCGATGCCTCCATCTTCATTTATTTCATCGACGGCCATCTCCACACCGATTTTCACATCCATGCCGTATTCTGCAAGACCACCGGAGAGTGGTACCATGATGCCGATTTTTATCGTCTCATTCTCTCCATAATCGGGCGCATCTATTACAGTACTAAAGAGGAGAAAAGAGCAGAGAATGCCCATGATGATAAGGGGAAGGTATTCAAGGAGTGCTTTTTTCATTGTAATTCCTCCCTTTCCGATGCAGGTGCATTCCCGTTGTCTCCCTCTTCATCATCAAACCGGGTCGTGAGGGAATAGCCCTTCATCCGGACAATATAGATGAAGAGGCCTACTCCCAAAGTCATGGCAAAGATCATCGGAAGCAGAGTGGCCCGGACAATGACCATAAATTCAGTGAAGGATGCAATATCCGAGAAGAGGGGCACAAAGATGAAGATGTGTATCACCTCGACGATAGCCACAAGGGTGAATCCACGGAGATAGGTGATTTTCCCGCGATACATCCGGGTAAAGCATCCTGCTACGATACCTGCGACGATGGTTGCAACCGAACAGGCAAGGGCGGTCTTTTCCATGCCGGGGATCTGGTAGCGGTATGCTGCACCGATGATCCCTGCACAAGCCCCGATAATGGGTCCTCCAACGATTCCTGCGAGAATCGGGCCGAGGTCACGGAAGTTGATGATGATGCCCTCGTATGTGATCCCGCGGAATGTACCATAGACAGAGAGTGCCCCAAAGATGAGGACTGTCCAGAAACGGTCAACCCAGGTTGGGTGTCCTCTGATAACATCCCGGAAAAGTGTGGTGCCTGCGAAGACAAAGACTACAAAGGCGACGACAATCATGCGTTCTGCAAGCGGCAGACCAAACATGATGATGCCCTCCTCCATAAAGAGTGCCATCAGAAGAAAGATGAGGCTGCCGATGGTCATGACAGCGGTCCAGAGGCGGTTTGGTCTCTCAGGATCTTTGATCTCCATATTGAGGTAGATGAGGATGAACCCCATCACCGCAAAGAAGACTGACGCAATAGCCGAGACACCGTGAACCAGTGCCATCGGTTCCCCGATGACAACACCACCCATAATGATGGCGGTAAAGAGGAGGAGAATGAGGCGAAAGGTGGTCTTCTCTTCGCATTTCATCGCAAATCCGGTATGCAGGATCTCAGATATAGCCCGTGCACGGCCGTCCATCCCCGTGAGGACAGCACCGAACATGATCAGATACCCTGTCACAAGAAAGGTCTGGGGGCCATATGGGATGGAGGCGATGACATAGAGCACCTGGGAGATGAGTGCATCGACGCTGAATGTCTCACCATGGGCCAGGTAGGATATGGAGAAGCCGGTGACGCCAAGCGAGATGAAGAGGACAGTGATGATACCCACAAAAAGAAAGGCGATAATGAGGTCAAGATTGACTCCCTTAATCGACCTCCGGTAGAATGCCGGCCCCTTCCTGCTGCCGGCCTTCTCTTTGAGCCATATGGAATATAAGAGAAGGTTCAGGGATGAACCGACTGCCCCCATGAGGGCCATAATGGAGAGCAGGGATTTTGGCGGGATGTCCGGCACCATTCCCGGGATCATTGCTGCAAATGAGATGGGAAACTGCGTGAGTGAGAAGGCGATGCCGAGGAAGAGCAAGACGGCGATTAGAAGTATTGTGTGTTCCAGCTGTTCATAGGATTCTTTCCAGAGCAGAATGAGGATGGCCGAAAGAGAGATGAAGACAATCATCTCAATCGAGTTGATACCCGGGACAATGTAGTCCATGAAAATGCCACCCAAAAGCAACATCCCCGCGAAGGCAAACATCTCAAGGAGATAGATGACCATCACAAGAATTCCTCCCCAGTTCTTTGGGCCGGGGATGGAGATGAGACCCTGGAAGATGGTCTTCCCGGTGATCATCGTGTAGCGGGCAATGCCGTTTACAAATGCAAATTTATAGATGAGGGTAATGGCGATGACCCAGATGAGTGCGTAGCCGAAGTGTGCACCAATCTCTATCGCTTCTGCTATGCCGCTTTCACCGGCAGCGGCGACTGCCAGCAGAAGTCCGGGCCCGAGAAACCGGAGATAATCGGGAATGTGTTTCTTGATTTTATGACGGTAGTTTCCGGGCATCTCTGTGTCTCTTTAGAATTGGTGAATAATATTTTTTTCAGGGGCACTTAAGGATGATGAAATCGGTACATCACAGGATTTGATGATGAACCTTTTTTAGTCTGTCAGCACAGTATTGATTATTATGTGTGTGCAGGTCATTTCAGGTCTTATTTTGGAAAATCCTCTGTTCCTGCCTGCTCCGGATAGGTGATCACGTTTGTCTGCAGGAGAAGATATGCCACTACCGGATGTATGTCAGCGATTATGTGAGAATGCACCCCGTGGCATGCTTATAACGGATGCGGACGGGGAAATAATCTGGGCCAATACAGCAGCAGCCCGGATTCTCAAAAGGGAATCTCAGGATGACTTGTTCCGGAAGCAGGTCACATCGTTTCTCTTCTCCATCAGGATAGGCAGCTGGGATGATCTCTCTTCCCGGACACGGGAAACCGGGACATTTACCTATTCCGCTCTTCTCTCGGGTCTGATGGATGCCAGCGCCACCCTCGATGTCATGGTCTCCTGCACGACTCTGGACGAAAAGGAATGGTATTACATCTATATCACGCCGGTTTCCGGAAAAGTGAGCGCCCCGCGTTCGACACGGCGCGATGAGGAACGACTCGATCTGGCTCTTCAGTGTGCTGACCTCGGGGCCTGGGATATGAATCTTCGTTCCGGTGAGATGATAGTGGATGGGCGCTGGGCGATGATGGTTGGTTACCAGGTAGAGGAACTGATGTCCCTTTCCGTAGATTCGTTCATGGAATATGTGCACCCGGATGACCGGGATGCGTGGGTCACTCTCTTCTCCGGGTGGAGTAAGGGTAAAAATCCAAGTGGTTCCCATGAGATGCGTCTGCGGCATAAGAATGGCACCTGGATTTGGATTCGTTCACAATGGCAGGTATTCTGGAGTCCTGAGGCAAAATCGGTGCTTCGGGTGGTGGGTGTCCACCAGGATATTACGGATACGGTCAAGGAAGATGAGGCTATTCGTGAGGCACAGAAGAAGATTGCGATGCTTTCGTCTGTTACCCGGCATGACATTCTCAATCAGGTGACGGTCATCCGGATGCTCTTTGACATTATGGAGATGACAGGCGAGGTGCCTGTTGACTCAGATACCTGGGTGCAGCTCTCAAAAATAAATGATGCGGCGGTTACCATCGAACGTCAGATTGGC
>JAUVCV010000003.1 GCA_030595665.1 Methanogenium sp. | reverse complement strand
TTCTAAAGAACTAAAGTATATAGAGAAATGTACAGATAGTAAGGGAAGTTTTCATGACTCAGCGGGAACACACAGCATACCCGATACTTGCAGTGTTTCGGGTCTGTGTCTCTGTGAATCCGGATGTGGTGAAAATGAAATAGTGAGTCTTACATCCTTGGAGGAATTGTTGAATGAAGGCCATTATGGATATAAATCACAAAATAAACCCGCAAAAAAGACAAATAAATCATATGAAATGGTGAAAACCAACCGTCGGAAGGATGGGGTGTTTCCCCTCCCCGGGGGTATATTTAAGCGTTACTTAACCAGATGTTGGAATTCTCCCTAAGATTGAAAGTATTGCAATCTGCAGCTGAAGGAGGAAGCAAATTGCCATTCCGATCCACAGTACATAGTAGAGGGGTGCATAATCGATACTTGAAAGGGAATTGATGATGGCAACCAGGAGAGCTGTGATGGCAAAACGAAATCCCCATTCTGCCGGGTAAAGAAGTTCACGCCAGGCATAGGTCATGTTATTCTCTTTTATGGCGTGGACGGTAAAGGTTGGGGGTGAGGGGGATGAAAGTGTAATATTTGCTCCTGAAAACGGTATGGATTTGGTGTGGCTTTCCCGGGGTCGGTTTTCTCCAAACGGCCGTTCACCCTTTGGGGCAACGGCCGTTTGGTGGAAAGGATTGCGTTGTATTTGTAATCTTAATGAAAAATTGAAATATCCATGAAAGAGAGTCAATCAAATTGGATTATTCGATATTGATATTTCCTCTCAAATAATATTTACTATCAATGGAAGATTTCTCTGATAAATTTCAAAATCTGCTCTTGGAAATTTCCCAATTAGTAGGCGATTCTATTGCTATTGCTCAAGCAGGAGGAGAGATTGAACCAGAATATCACAATTTCATATGCACCATTGTGGAAGAATTCAATTATGATCGTAGTGGCTTTTCTTCTTACTCACAGCATAAGGAAGAAAGAACAGAAGAGGGATGGCATACAGCTCATAGAAAAATACATCATATGATTTTAAATTCAGATAAGTATTCATCACTAAAATTTCAACTTGATTCTCTCACCGATAAAAAAATAGATTCTTCAGGTAATTTCAAAACCTTTCTGTCAAGACTTATTTCTGCATATTTAGAAAAACAAGATGACTACAAAATTTCTTCTCAAAATATTATCTCTACGTATATCCGTGAATATTCTGGTAATCCAATCAAATATTGGGCCAAGGTCAAACTGATTGGCATGGTTGTCGAACTAAATTCATTAGCCCTAAGTGATCAGATTATTTTACGAAAACCACAAAAGGAAGACTTTGAATCATACATTCAAGAAGGCTATACCGAACCTCAAATAATAAATTGGCGTACTCCATCTGCATTTTTAGAGATCTCTTTAATGGGAACACATCCCCGCCAGTTACAAGAAGAGATTCAGAAATCGATAATTCTCTTGCATTTGTATAAAGTCGGAAGTGTAGAGCTCCTCGAATACCGATTTAACTCAGAATCATTCAATCCTTTAAAGAGTGGAACTATGGGAAGCGCTATCCAAGGCGGAAGTCTTGTTGACAGTCACATATCAGAACAGGACATTGTCCCTATGCAGCTTTTTTGGACTGTGGTCTCTCCATTGATACCAATCCATATGTTCACATTCAATGAAAAAATCTCAGATCACATCTCAATTGCCTATCAACATTACAATAACGCCTTATTACAAAAGGGAACCATTGAGCAAAGAATTGCAAGTGGCATTATGGGATTAGAAGCTTTGTTTTTAAAAGGAAATGACCGAAGCGAACTCTCCTATCGTCTTGCAATTAGAATTGCCAAAATGTCCATAATACTCAATAGCAACCCAATAGAAATTCGAAAGTTGGTGAAAGAGGCCTACTATATTAGAAGCACCTATCTTCACGGAGACCAACTCAGTTCGAAAGAGAAGTCAAAATCAGAGAAAAAAGTGGGGAAAAATATGCAAAATATCCTCCTTTCAGTCTTAGATTGCTTAAGAATGTCAATCATTCTCAACATGGAATTAAAGAAGGATGAAATAGGGAAAAAGGATTTCATTGATCTAATCGATGATTCTCTTGTTGATGATGATGTTAACAAAAAAGTTATTGGCCTTCTAAATAATATGAAAATATCATCACTATGATGAGTGCCACAAATAATTTTCAATAATAATGGATTGAACAAAAATTCCCATTTCTTTTAGAACATGCGGGGTAATAGTTATCTATCGATTTTGCAACTCAACAGATCAAGCTACAAGAAAGCATATCTTCCATTTGGTGAATTCTTTAATGTGAAATATAGTAATTTAATATTATGGACAATTCCTGGTATAATTTCTCTATTGGGCATAATTGCCACACTGGCTTCATTTGATCTGGGTGATTATAAATCAACGATTGCTGGAATTTCGACATTTGTTACATTAATTACAGCTTTATTTATATGTCTAACACTTTTTGAGATGCAAGAACAACGAAAATCTACCATTCTACCAACTTTGTCTATTCCAAAAATATCCGATTTTAACATTGTCTACGAGAAGAAGATAGATTACGGTGAATTTAATTATCCGGAAACTTCAGATGGGGACATTCAGAAAATCTCAGATACTGGAAAAATAGCCATTTACAATTTAGGTTGTGGTTGTGCAAAAAATATTACATATTCATGGCTTTTTGATTCAAAATTATTTAGTGAAAATATTGATAAATACAATATTTATGGAATTGAATATAATGAACATGCTATTTCTTATTGGAGAGTGGATAAAGAATCGGTAAAACATCCGGGCGTATTTATATTGTATGGCGATTTACTTAACCAATTGAATTTTATCCTTCCAATTAGACAAGATCAAACCCAGACATTTATTGATATTCCAACCGGTTATTCGAAAATGCTTGGTTTATATCTAAATGTTATTAGTCATTCTCAAGGAATAGGTAATATTCATAAAGATGTTCCACCACTGGTATTGAGAATATCTTATGAAGATATTGCTGGAAATAAATATTCAAAAACGTTCAAATTTTCTATATTTACTACATTTTTTTATAAATCCAAAGATCAACTTCAAATGGTCTCAGGGGGATTTCAATTAATTGAGGAGATAAACAATTAAAAAATAATGTGGGCAATCAACCTTAAAAATTTTAAAATGTCGTTTAAAATCTGATGAATTGTATTGGCAAACCTGAGGAAGTCCATATTAATTCAATTGAACACCCTGTATATTTTCTTCATTCTCCACAAAGTTCCTTGATTAATCCCCCATCTTTCACCCACTCATGAAATTATTCAGAATCCTCTCCCTCACATGAGCATTCATCTTAAACGGCGTCCCGCTCTTGGCATTCTGCTTCAGATAATACAGAGTCCCTTTTGAAAATCCCATCTCCTTCCAGTCCTTGTAGGAAATATCCAGAATCTTTTTTCTCATCTCGTCAGAATCCTGCCTGTCCAGACTAAATTCAGGTGACTTGAAATCAAGTGTTCTCTTCTTCCCGGTGAGATACTGAGCCAGTTCCCGTGTTTTCAGAAGCATGACATAACTCAACATGCATTCCTTCCCCTGATACTCCGTAGTCTTATTGAAACTGGCATTTACCTCATCTGATATCTTGCGTGCTCCCGTGGGCTGGAGCCGGAGGGAATAACTCTCCGTCCTGACGAAATCCTTCTTCTCCATCGCATCAGTTTCGATAAGATTCAAAATCGCCAGGTCAACAACAAACCTGAACAACTCCTGAAGATCATAGGCCAGACTATCCTTTCCGCTCTGCATCTCATGAAGGAAGTCAACATGGGAGTCAAGACCAACACTATTGATATTTTTCAGACATTCGGCTTCAAGAAGAGAATACCCAAAGTTGAACATGCAATTGACCTGATCACCGGCTCCAATCGGTCTTGTCCTAAACTGGGAGTTGTGGGATTCAAATTCATATTTTTTAGGGATGACCTTCCCAAGCTCATGCCAGTACACTTGGACATCTGACCAATCCGTTTGATAATAATGTGAAAGACTGGCAGGGTGAGATATGGGAAGATATTCTCAGGCTTCATTATGGAATCATTGATGAATCCGACCTCATAGAAAAATACGAGAATTTCTATGCTATGTCCCGGCTCACGGTGAGCACATCCCATGTTCATAAGAGATTCAAGACCGTGAATAAGGACAAGGAATGGAGCGACCAGATTAAACCCTTCAATTTATATCTTATCGGTTTTCAGGCATTTGAAGAAGATGGGAAGTTTGTTAAACCGATATGCCCGTTTTCAAGGGATTCTCAGGAAGCCGTTCATCGACCATTTATCGATTATCAATCCGGCATGGTGAAAGAAGGCACTCACGATTTCAAGTGGTTGGGAAAGAATATTTCGCAATATCTTGCTCATCTCGAACATAAGTTTGACGGGGATATTGGACTTCTTGAGAGGAAACATATTGTCGCTGTTGGGGTGCTTCACATTGGGAAGGAAGCCAATAGTGTTGACGACCAGGCTCTTGATGTGAAGAGGTCATAGGTGTTTGTGAATGAGCGGGAAGTTCGGGAGGAGATTTTCAATAAGTCCTACAAGGAGGGTGAAAGAAGGGGGATTAATCGAGGGACGTTGTGGAGGATGAAGAACACATTAAACAAACGGTGCTTAAAAGCGATAAATTATTAATTAATTAGGCATTTTTCAATTTTTCTTTTTCAAGGGAATCATATGATGTCCCTGATAAAATGGTACTTATGATGGCTAATAAGAAAAGTGCGATTAATGAACCCCAACCATAATTATCAATTGATTGAGATGCTGCAAGGAAAATAAAAATAATTCCAGTAATGAAAACCATTAACAAATTAACTTTCCCTGTTAAGGTTATTTTTTCCGAATTAATCACCTGAATTGCAAAATCATGAAATGTTTCTATTGCCTTAATCAGAACATCATAGATATTTGTTTTTGATTGATTGGAATCCTCAACCATAATTTTTCATTTCCTGTAATCCAAATAAAGTAGTTACTACTATTCCAACGCCAGCAATTGCAACAGGGATCAAATTAAAAACTAATCCTCCTAAAATGCTTATCACCCCAGTGAATAAACCTCCATAGTAAATTCTTCTAGTGTTTGCTCGAACAGATACTATTTGACTAATTTGAGCGGTAGAAGCTTCCAATTCAGTTGTTTTTTTCATTAATTCCGTTTGTAAATATATGATCTGTTGTTCTTTCTGAATAATTTCATTATGGTTCTCACGGTGTTCTGATCTAAATTCACTTATTTCAGCTAAAATAGCGTTTCCAATAAGATTATTTGGAATATCTTTTTCGTTTGTTATTGTACCTATTGAAAAATAATCAGAGGTAATATTTTCATAGGTAAGATATGTAACATCACTCATGAAGATAGATCCTTGAAAATTCCCTTTAATTTCTCTATATATTCCTCTTCTGCCTCAACAAGCAATATTTGTTTTGTGAAATCCTCTGGATTCGCATATTGCACTGAAAAAATCGAAGAGTCAGACATTTCGGGTTCTAATGCAAATTTGCACGAAATAAGGGATAATTTACTCGTATTAACTGAAGATTCTATTAATTTATCAATAAGATGATCCTCAATTATTGCTTTCGTTAAATCAATATTATGGAAATATTCATAATCAGGACCAAGATGTATTTTATATGATCTGCTATCTAGGCCATATATTTCAATAATTCTGTCGCCTAATAGTTGCAATTTATCAATAACACGATCATCTGGTTGAACGGGTGAAGTTGCTTTGATATCCTCTTGTGAAATATTATAGTGTATATTGAAAGAATCTTTTACAATTATGCCAATTATGTTTTTTCCAACTTGTATTGGTTCAATGTTTTGATATTTAGTGAAAAAATTACGATTATTGGGTAAATCTTCTAATAGACTATTAGATAGAGGTTCATTGAATTTTAATTGATGAGATCGAAACCTTTTCTTAACTTCAGTCATATTAATCACTTCAATATTTCAGACAATTATGAGATTGTTTCCCTTTATTAAACAATTTGTGATTTATAAAATTTCATAACATTCATTAATATTTTAAGATTAGTTTTATTATAATTCTCAATTAATTGATGTTTTAAAAAGTTGCAAAATAACAAGATAACTATAACCCAAAATAATAATGCGAGGGGAGGGATTCGAACCCGCGAACTCCTACAAGAATGGATCTTGAGTCCATCGCCGTTGGCCACTTGGCTACCCTCGCGCAAAATGTGCGTAACATAATTGGTGTTCTTTGATATTGATGTTATGGATGCGACTGCCCGTTATGGATATGACTGGGCCCGTCCCGGATGCTTTACGCACGGTCCTTCAGATACTGTTTCAGATACCGTATGATACCCCATACCTGTTGTGCTGAAGACACCGCAATTTGTCATACTGGTAGCACACCGTTTCTGCAATGCCCCGTATGCATCTCATATTCAATCTGATGTGTCAACACAATTGATAGATATTGAGGGATATTATGGGATATTGAAAGAAATGGATAGATATTGGAAGGAACCGAGAGAAACCAAGATATATTAGGCTGAATTGAAAGAAACCAAGAGATATTAGGAGAAATTGAAATAAATCAAGGGAAGTAAAATCCAGAACCAGATTCAGCCATATTGTGAATAATATGAAGAAATATGATTGTGGACCCTGACCTACAAAGGGTTTGTGTTAGTTGAACCAGTGAGGACAGGGTGGATTTATATTATTTCCTAAGTGTTATAAGGAGTTGCATCTGGCTTTTGGCTGTGAAATCTCCTTCCGGTCGGCAAGGGGGCTAATCCCCGGCTTTTTGCATTGCGGTTTGTTTGATTTTCCGGTGGGGAAATGAAGGAAACTATTGGATCGGACTGGCTCACTTGGACAGGATCACACGGACCGGATCACACCATGCGCAGCCCGGCGGTGGTTATGGTTCCTGTCCTGGTTCCTGTCCCGAAAGCGCCCAGGTCATGAACTGAACTCCACAGACTGAAAAAACATGCAAACGGCGATTGTAGTGGAAAAGGGGTGACGGGAGACCCCATTTCCTGCTCAGGCGAAGACTTAATACGGCAGTTGACGGAAAACCCCATGCATACGCCTGCCTGTGAACCATCGGTAATCTACATATGTTCCATACCTGTCTGTCACCGGTGAACATCGGTAATCCATACCTGCCCTGGCCCGTCGTCCGCACCATCGACACCGCCCGCACCAAAACCCTCCACACCAAAACCCCCTGCCCCTGCACCAGAAAGAGGTCCGCACTAAAACCCCCCGCACGAGAAGAGGTCAAACCCCATGCTCCTCATCGCCGTCATCACCATCATCCTCGCCTTTGCCTTCACGTTTACCAACGGGTTTCAGGATGCGGCCACCGTTGCAGCGACTTTCATTGCCTCCGGGTCTGCCACCCCCCGGCAGGGCATCATCATGGTGGCGGGCATGAACTTCATGGGGGCCATTCTCGGCGGAAGTGCGGTTGCATTCACCCTCTCCGGTCTTCTCACCATTACGTCAGGCGTCCTTCTCCTGCAGGTGCTCCTCGCCGCCATCATCGCCGCAGCAACATGGAATATCGGCACATGGTACTTCGGCCTCCCCTCCTCTTCCACCCATGCTCTCATCGGGGGGCTGGTGGGGGCGGGCATCACTGCGGCAGGCATTGAGAGTGTCTACTGGGGAGTTGCCGCACTCCTCTCACCTCCGCACGAAATCACCGGCATGGTCAAAGTCATGCTTTTTTTCATTATCTCCATCGTCCTGGGACTGGTGGGAGGATACCTGATGCAAAAGTGCACCCGGCTTTTGTTCCGGAATGCAAAACGTACCATAAACCGGAGCATCATCCGCATCAACTGGGTGGCAACAGCGGGGCTGGCTTTCTTTAACGGATCAAATGATGCACAGAAACAACTGGGTATCATCGCCCTTGTCCTCCTTGCTGCAGGAGAGTCTGCCGTCATGGAAGTCCCCCTCTGGGCACGGGTTACCTGTGCTCTTCTCCTCACCCTGGGGACCCTTGGCGGCGGATGGCGCATCATGAAAACCATCGGAAACAGGATATTTTCCCTCAAACCGGTTCACTCCATGGATTCCCAGATATCATCCGGGCTGACGCTTGGCCTCTCAACGATTGCCGGTGCGCCTGTCTCATCCACCCACATCATCACCATGTCGGTGATAGGTGTCGGGGCCGCAGAAAATCCCCGGAATGTACGCTGGCACATTGGTGAGGAACTGATTCTTTCCATGATACTGACAATTCCTGCAACCATGATCCTTTCCGGAGCACTCCTGTTTCTGGTACAGCGTTTCTGAATGGTGGAGCATATGGACGAAAAAACGAATGACCTGAAAAAAACCGGGAAAATGCGGGGTATATTCGGTTCGCTCTTCCCGCAGAAATATGACTTTGAAGCGATGCTTGTCGAACAGGCAGAGAGCACCTTCGCGGGGATGGAGATATTTCTTCAGTGGATAAATGAGGATGCCCTCACCCCCCCGGACGAACTCATCCGGATAGGAAGTGAAGTTGACCTCATCCGGTATAAACTGGAAGCCAGACTCATCGAGGCATTCTCCACGCCGTATAACCGACAGGACATCTACACGTTCTCCCGGAACATAGATTATATTCTGAATTATGCCGTTGAGACCGCCCGTGAGATGCATGCCTTTGGTGTCAGTCCTGACGAACCCATCCGGGAGATGTCCCTCTCTCTTCTCTATGGCACCCGCCATGTAGTGGAGGGAACACAGTACCTGGGCGTAGACAAGGGGAGAGTCGAGGATTCCATCCGGAAGGGGCGCAGGCATGTCCACGCAATTGAAGACACCTATATCGCCTGTATGGCAGATCTCTTCCGGACCGATGATCCGATGAATGCCATGAAAAAACGGGAAATATACTACCATCTCCGGGATGGGGGGAAAGCCCTGAGAATTACGCTCTATATCATGCACAAGGTAGTAGTAGGGCTTGCATAACAGTTTGGCCCCTATAACAGGCCTCGTTGACACGATTTTCCTTATCCAAGAGTCTGCCAATCGCATGTAATCTTCCCCCGCGTTTCTGCCACACAAAATGAATCCGCAGCTTTTTTCCCCATTGGTGATCAGATATTCTGTTAATATATGGTACAGGTATCGTATGTCTGTCCCTCTCTCAGGCAGAAGACTGACCCTTTCCGGGGAGATCTTGCCGGCCGATGGGAGGATGCTTCCCGGCACGGGTGTTCCTATGGTGAAATAACCGCAGGGTTTGTTGGTAGTGTGGCAGAGGAGGAGGCAACCGGCCTTCCGATGCATGCGATGCTGACACCAGGGACAATTCCCTCTCTCTATGGTGAAGGAAATCATCTTCCCGGTGGGATGCGGTATCTCTTAAATACCGATTATTCATTTCCGCACACAGACCGGTTTGGCAAACGGCACCCGGCGGCTGCCCTCCGGTGGGACGATCGCGTCTGGCTGACTGATTTTGTCGAGATGCTGGTTTTCATCTCCGATCATCTGGGACAACCGGCTGATGCGATTGTTATCCATCCCGGAAAGGCAAAGGAGGTGACATTCTCCGGAATCGCACGGGCGATGCGGTATATCCGGGACGCGTATGCTGCTGCCTGCACCACCGTTCCTGCGGTGCTGATGCAAAACGGGTATCCCTCGCTGATAGAGACGGGAGATGATATCCGTGATTTCTGGCTCACCATGCAGGCGCAGGTGCCGGAGTGTTGTGATACCTGTGGGGTCCTTCTGGACCTCTCTGCCCTTGACACCGCTGCGCATCATGCAAAATCCCCCTCTCTGCATACCTCTCGCCCCTCCCCGCGGATGCCCTGAAAGGGTTCTCCCTGCGGCCCCTGGATGCCGAAGCGGATGACGGGGTGCCCTGGGAAAGTTTCTTCCGGGGGATACAGATGCTGCCGCATGACGCCCTCATCATCCCCGACGTCCGTCATCCGGATGAGCTGGAGGGAATGCTTGCACGCTGCCGGGCCGGTCTCTCCCCCCAACCGGACAAGTGAAACCGGATATATCAGAATCATTATCACGGGCAGAGCACTCATTCTCCTGCAATGAATGCATACTCTCCTTTCCGTTTCTCCGCGGCGGCAGTCATACTCCTTCTTCTTGTTCTCGCTGTCCCGGCATCCGCTGCCGGTACCTGGGTAACAGAGACCATTTCCCCAACCGATCCCGAGCCCATCGCAGCTGACATCTCCGGTTCCCATGTGGTCTATTCTGTTGCCTATGGGGAAGCAATCAATTTATCCACACCACGTGGTCTCCTGCTGTATGACACGGACACAGGCAAAACGACCTCCCTTGCAAACGCCTCCGGGCAGATGACTCTCACCGGGGGAGAAATAGCAGGCGATGCGGTTGTCTGGTTTGAAGAGTCAGCAGCGTTTATCAGTGACCCTTCAGGCCCGGTCATCAACAATTCAGTCCTTCTCTTCTCAATAAAAAATGGCACCACAACCTCCATCCGCTCGTCCCCATCGGCAGAATGGCCGAAGACAGACGGCCGCCGGGTCATCTGGTCAGAAACCGCTGAAGACACATACATCACAACCCTTTCGCTCTATGATATTGCAGCGAAGACGACCGAATTCCTCCCGGTACATCCGGAAAACGGGGCGTCTGTTATGCTTGACGGTGATACCATTGCTTTCGTGGATGCAGACACATTCGCTCTCACCCTGTACGACATCCCCTCCCAAAAGAAAACGGTGGTCTATGTCCCGGTCCGTACCAATACTACATTTACCAATGTCGATGCCTATGCTATGGCCGGGGACGTGCTCCTCTATAAAACCCGTATCGTTGAGAAATCCCCAAAACGCAGTGCCACCAATACCCTGACCTGGTATTCCATCACAGAGCAGACGAACGTGACGCTCAGCCCGATTACCGGAAAGCCGGTCAAAAACCCCACGGAAGATGACCCGACAGCAACCTATGATTCTCTTTTTACAGACGGGAAGACCATCGGATGGGTGCCTGAAACCGGGATATCAGAGTCTGATGTTATAACGGTCAACGCAGAAACAGGGGACGTCTCCCATCTCAAAATTGACGGTGATGTGGCATTCCCGTCTGTTGACGGCAGCCGGGCCACATGGGTGCAGTCAAAAATGATGGGAGAATCTCATCTCGTTCTTGCGACGTGGCAGGGCTCCGCAACACCCGTCCCTGAGACGACATCCGCTCCGGGATTTGGGATTTCCTGTGTGGCAGGAGCCCTTGGCGTGGGGATGATCTCTTTTGGCAGGAAGAAGTAACCTGACACATTGCTCAGACTATTTTTCCCTTTTTTAAACAAATTTGCCCGCTCAGGTGAGTGCATTCAGCAAAAAATAACTGTCTCATCTGTGGGAAGGGTGCGGAATGTGAATTGAGCAGGAAGGGCCGGGCAGAGATATTCATTCGCAATAGTGCAGGATAGCCCACTCAAATTTTACAAAAATAGTATTGGGGAATTACTGGATCTAGAAAAAAGAAAATTAGTGAGGTATTGAAATCATCTAATAGTTTCTCTTATTCGTAATATCAAATCTTCGATTTTTAAGATTTAAAGCATAATGGAGTCCTTTATGGACCGCAATATAATCATCATTTGTTAATTCAGAATCTGGATTTTGATATTCCCAACTATATCTCTTAAATTTTTTATTGAAGTTTCCAACAGCCCCGCATTTATATAATGCATTAAATATTTCCGTCAACTTCAGTTCGGCAAACCTATCATCATTTCTTTGAATAGTCTCAGCTTCATTTAAATGAAATATAGTTCTTTCCATTGCTCTCAATAAAGCCATGACCAAAGGAATTTGATCTATCTCAATAAAATTAACTAATTCATCTTTGATTTCTTTTTGAAAATAGCTTCGTGAATAATCATTTATTCCATTCCAAATTTCTTTTTTATTGAGTTGACCTTCTTTTGGAGCACTTTTTTGTATATAATTCAATAATTGAATGAAATCTCTTGGTCTGTGACGAGTGAATTCAAGAAGACCCCTTTTTATTCCTTTTTTATCTCTCAATTCTCTGGGGAAAAATTCTTCAACAAAATCTACGTCTCGACCTAGTGATAACTGTGCTCGTAAATTGGCCAATTCAATTAAATTGGAAAAATCAGGATCACCACTATACCAATCCAATAAAACAGATAAGTCTTGAACAGATTTATTCATATTTGGATCATAGATTTTGTTGAAAAAATCAGAACGGCATAAAACAATTATTTTAGCATTTACCCCATTTTTTTTAAATTCAAAGTTTAGCCGCTGAGCTGACACAATTAACGCAGCTAAAACATCAAAATATTTTGTCTTTAACTTTCCTCTTACCCTGACATCATCTAAACCGTCAATAAATAAGTAATGATATGAATCACATCTTATATCCATTACAAATTTTTTTATATATTCTAAAAAATCGGTGATATCTTTGGGTTTCATGTGTTTTTCTGAACTCCATGTGAATTGTAAAAATTTTTTTATCCCTGCCTGAAACTCCTTTTTGTCAACTTTCTTCATTATATCGCTCAAATTATTACCTGAGATACCTTCCTGTTCAAGCCAGCCAATAACTTTATCAAATTTATATTCCCCTTCACAACGACATGATTTCTCTTGTTTCAGGCTATCGATAATTCTTAAGAGTAGGAGAAATTCCCAATTACTTCGATTTTTTCTTTCGGGTTCTGATCCTGGGATGAATTGTCCAAATTTTTTATAATAAAAATCCTGAAGTAGATCAATAGTTACAAAAATATTTTTAGAATCTTTTAATAATTCGATATTTAAAGAGAGTGCAGATTTTCCAGAGCCTTTTGGACCAATAACTAAAAACTGACTTTTATTAAGAATATCATCGACATATCCATATTTATCAAAAAATCCATCAGTTAGATATAGCTTATTCTCATTAACCTCATTTTCCGCAGAAGTTAAACCAAAATTTATATCCGGAAAACCCATATCAAAAATATTATTTATCATTATAATTAGTTTATTCTATTTTAATCGCCCCTTCAAATAATCATTAATTCCTAAATTCCAACACTATTTATTAACCATGTGACCCAGCATATGCAAAAACAATTTATATCCCAAGTTTACCATTTGGTCTCTGGAGATACTTCATGCCCCATAAATCTCCAAAATAGTCGGAATCGAATTTGACATTTGAGTTAAATTTGTGGGTAAATGCAGCAATTCTGTGCAAATTCATTTTGCTCAGGATTCAGCACCACTCGCCGGAGCCTGTTCTCCTGTCATGATACGCCGGAAGGACATCCGGACACAGAATTATTGTCCTTCACTGCTTCTCTGTCTCTGCAGCGACAGAATCCACCCCAAAACGGCCGCCCCGGCAATGAGCCCAATCCCGATGAGGAGGATTTGCCAGTCAAGCTGAAAGAGGAAGAATAGGCATGTCAGAATCCCAAGTACTGCAGGGACGGGTACACCCATGACCGTTCCGGGAACCCGGTACGGCCGGGGTGTATCCGGCATCGTTTTTCGGAGCCGGATCACGGCAGCATTGATGACAATAAACGTGATAAAAAGCGTGAAATTTGCAATAAGGGCCACGTCCCTGATGTTTCCCGGTAAAAGGAAGAGCATGGAGAGAATCGCTGCACCAACGATGGCCACTACCGGTGTACGCCTGCCGGGGTGTACATACGCGAAAACAGCAGGCAGCGTATTCTTCTTTGCCATGCCGTAGGTAATGCGGGATGAAGCAAGCATCATCAGAAGAGCGGTATTCGCCGTTGCAAAGAGAGCAATTATCGTGAAGAGCAGGTATCCGCCTGAGAATGCCTGACCGGCAATTTCAGCAAAAGGATTCGGTGATCCGGCAATAGCCTCTGCTCCTCCAATACTCACCACCGATATAGAAACAGCAATGTAGAGGAGAATGGTGATTCCGATTGCTACGAGAAGGGCCAGGGGAATGGTTCGCTCAGGCCTGACCGTCTCATCTGAAAGTTTGACAATCTCCTCAAACCCCTGGTATGCAAAGAAGATGAGGGCTGCTGCGGCAAAGATGCCGGGGAACCCTTCCGGTGTGGCAAAATAATCAACAGACCCGATATACGGCAGGCCGATGATGATAATCCCGATGAGACCGCCTGCCTCAATCAGGGTAAAGACGATGGCAAAGATCGCAGACTGCCGGATGCCGGTCATAAGAATGATGGAAAGCAGGATTAAAAGGCCAACCGCTGCAGGGAGCGCCGGCACCCCTGTCGCCGCGGAGAGATATCCGGCAAACCCGAGGGCGACTGTGGCAGCACCCACAATACCGGAGAGTATCACCATGATGCCAATAAGAAACGCAATTTTGTTCCCAAAGGGATGGCGGGAGTATTCATACTCTGCGCTTGCGCCGGGGAACATGGACGATAGTTCCATGTAGGAAAGCCCGGTAAAAGATGCGATGAGTGCAGCGATAATAAAGGATATCCAGAGGGCATTCCCTGCCTCCGCTGCTGCAACACCAATCAGTGCGTAGATGCCCGCACCCAGAATCACCCCGACGCCGGAGAGGACAACTTCGGTGAATGTCAGGGTACGCCGGAGAGATGGGGCCTGATCTTGTGTCATATGTCCACTGAAAGTGCATCGACGCCGGGAGTAATATGTTCGCCGGTGCCCGATATGCCGGCACAGACACAGGGGGATGCCGCCATCGGGACAGGGAGGTTCGGGCATACGGGCCCCGGAATCTCCCCGATCACTATTTTTGATATAAAAATGAGGGACTGGTCAGCATTATCCGGACTATTTTAAGATACAGGAGAGAAATTGTCTGCAGAGCGGATAATGACGAATGACATTTATTTATCATATCCTCCGGCAGGCAGGCATCTCACGTTCACATAAAGTCAGCAAGGCCCAGCTGAATCTCTTTTTCCTCACCAAATGTTGAAACAAGATACATATCCAGCATCTCGATACGCTGGCGTGTATACTCTGAAATGTCGTATTCATCGCAGATTTTCCGTGACATCTCGACGTACTTCTTTACCGACCCCTCATGGACAGTCTGTATAATCTTTCCGCCACACCGGCATTTCCCTGCCATCGGCATCCTGCGGTACTTGGCATTACACTTCGGGCACCGGAGTTTCTGGCGCGAAAATGCGTTGAGATTACCCTGCATATCCGGGATGAAATGGGTCTTGAGTACCCTTTCTGCGACATCATCCACATCTACTGCCCGGATCATTTTACCCAGGTCTAACTCTGCTTCCAGTTTGTCACTCATAGTGGTGAGTGTGGTATAGGTGGACAAGAGCGGCCCTGCTGAGATGTTGCTCGTGTCGTGCGTGAATCCCACCCCTTCATACTGCCCGGGTGTGCCCAGCCGGTTTTCCAGGTGGTCAATAATCTTTGAGAGTTCCTTTGGGTGGCGGTATTCCAGTGCCGCTTCATAGAGTTCAATCGGATATGACCAGCAGGCATCGACGTTGTGCGATTCACCGTCCACTTCAGCAGGGTCCAGTTTGGAGGTAAGTACGAGCGGTGCATCCATTGACCCACCACGGCTTTCCGGCAGAAATGCCCGTGAGAAGTTCAGGAGTCCGTCCATGAGGAGCATCACACAGTCTTCATCACCGTCACACTGGCCGGTAAATATGCCGTTTGCAGCAAGGGTGTGGTCAATTGCTACCGTCAGGCAGTAGACATACTCCCCGAAGTTAGGAATGTATTCTTTTGTCTGAATGGTATCTGTGATCATCTCCCTGCCTTCAAAAACCGGGACAGAGTCACCTTCGGCGAGTTCCATTGCACGGATCTTCCGCTGGTAGGCGAAGTCAGACACAAGCATGGCATGGTCCGGGGTGACGGTCACATGCTTCCCCCGACTGGTGGTGAACCGGATCAGATGTTCCGGTGCCCGGTGAACAGAGACCGAGGTCACCTGCCGGAGGTGTATCATCCCGTTTGTGTCAAGGGCCTGCACCCAGAATGACGCCTTCGGGTCAGAGTAGTACGTGCCCACCTGATCCAGACCGGGCCGGTCAAGATCAAAGTTTTCGACCACAAAGTGCCCAATGGGAAGGCTGCGCCATTCTGCACCGTCGAAGACCTCAATCATCGTATCAGCTGCAAAACAGTTGCGGCGTTTTGCTGCATGGAAATACGGGTGGGCATATCCCACCGGGGCCTTTGAAACGCCGATAACACGGGCAAGCACTCCCGCACTCGTATGCGGTGCAAGGCCCATCACCAGCTGGCCTATCATATCCTCCTCTTTTGTTGCATTGTAATACGGAGGCAGACCGTAGAGTTTCTCCAGCATCTCATCAATGAATTTTGAAACCCGCAGCAGCCATCCGATGCAGTCCTCAGAGACAAGGATATCCTGTGCCCGGATTTCCAGAATCTGGTCTGCACGGGTAAGAGTCACCCCGTTTATATCTTTTGGGTATCCGAGTTCAACGAGTCGTTCTACGCTAACTCCCACTTCATCCGGCCGGATATGGGTGAGGGGCAGGTCAATCATATCATAGCGCAGGGTGCCGTCCTTGAAGACAAACAGGTTGTTTTTTTCCCGGAGAATTCCCTTTTCAATGGGTTCAACAGGCCGTTCCTTTGAAATAAGTCCGCGGACACCTTTCAGGAGTTTGACATCACCCTGGTGCATGCCAAGTGTAGTAAGGGCTTTTAGATACTCCGTCTTAACATTGATCTCTACTTTTTGCTTACAGACAGCATCTGCGCCGCAGACCGGACAGGTAGCTTCTCCATTGAGGTCACGTTTGCAGCGTGGGCAGCTGAAGACAGCTTCCGTGTGTGTGCCGCAACTACAGATGCACTTGTAGGTTTCCTGCCCGCAGGAGGGGCAACGCCTTCGGCCGACATCAGCCTGGATGATGTCCGCATGGTTGTCTTTCCCTTTCATAACTCCCTGGAATGAACGGCGTGACCCTCCTTCATCCCCGACCGGAAAGATGACGTGGGGCGGCGGACGCATCTCGCGTGCCTTTGATTTTCCGGGTCTTCCCATCCTGCCACCGATACGGATGCCTGCACGGGACCGCATCTGTATTCCTGAAAGGTACATGGCAAGGGAGAGACCATCAGTGTCCGGTGCTGTCTCCCATTCACTTCTGAGTTTCAGATCTGCAGTGAGCCCGAGGCATGCGCAAAGTGCCTTCGGGGAGGGGATGAGAATGGTTCCGTCTGTTACGGTATGGGGGACAAGGAGAATTTCCAGGTGCCGTTTCTCCGGTGCATCTGCAGGCAGGGTGAGGCCGTTATCAGTGATGCTTCCTGCGGCTGCCACCCAGTCTGCGAGGGCACGGATGTCTGTCGCGGTGATGTCGTCCCAGATATAGGTGTATGCGGGGTGAAGGTAGCCTCCCGCACATGCCATCTCAATTGCCTCTGTCTCGTCTGCCGGGGTATGTGTGCCACCGTCCAGTCTCCACCACTCTTCACAGTAGGTCGATGGTATGAGCGGGTGGTTATTTTCCAGAAACTCGCCGTATGAGACCAGCATCTCCCCGACGTCAAGAATTTCTTCCACACTCGTCATGAGGCGGAGTGCTGTTTCCACATCGTCGATGCGCAGGACACTACCATCCGTCAGTTTTACGGTCGGGCCTTCGATACTGTCAACCGGTACAACACCTGCTGCCTTCCCCGGCCGTTCCACCTTCATCTGGGTGCCGACGGCAAGGAAATTCCCCAGAATGTGCAGGGTGGCCGGGCTGAACCCTGCTGCCGCAAAACCCGTGTTGCGTGACCGGCCGTAGCGGAGACGGAATCCTCCTGGCCGCATGGGGTATGAGAAGACCGGCCGGCCTGCAATCAGGTCGCGGATGTATTTGTCCTTCGGTTTGACGCCGGGTTTTTTATCTCCCCCATCGTCGTCATCGTCTCCACTCTTGGATGCCCCTGAGATGATGATGTCCAGGAAGTCCCAGCCTTCCATGTGGACTTTGTCGACAGTCTTTTTTATTTTCGGTGCCTTGAGGGCGAGACCCTCTGCCACAACGAGCGCCATACCGCCGCGGACGGCGTTGGTCTCAATCCGTTCAAGGTTGCGGTATCCGGAGACTTCCACACGTTCGGTTGGTTCCCCATCCACACAGACCGGGCAGTTCTGTATAATCACCCTGAGTTCATCATCAGACGGAAGATACTGGAGGGAAGCCTGGCTGTTATATTTTTTTATTTCTTCAACGTAGCGTTCGACTTCCTCTTTACGGGGAATGTACGCCGCCATCCCCAGGGCACGCCTGACATAATCCCCCACAAGAACGGAAAGTGCCTGGGCCGTTCCTCCGGCACTCCGGATAGGGCCTGCATAGTATATCTTCAGGTACTCGGTTCCGTCATCGTTTTTGCCGATACCTACCTTGGCAATTCCCTCGGTGGGTGCTGCCACCACTCCTTCCGTGAGAAGGGCCATTGAGGTCCGGATGGCATGGTCCAGCGTCTCCTCGCGTGTGGTCTCCCCGAACATATGTGCGATGAAGTCGTCACCAATTTTCAGTGCCACCACTTCCCGTGGCATGGTAACGGCAAGTTCACGCAGCCGGGCGGCCACCCCCTTATAGCCAAGCAGGGCCTCCACCCTGTCGGCGAGATCATTTGCCACCGGAATCTCCACTGTTGTCCGTGGGTCAATCCCCTTTGCCCGCGCCTCATTAGCGACCCCAATTGCCTCTTTGAGCTTTGCCTCAAGCCCGGCAAAGTAAGCCTCCATCTCCGGTGACGCATGCATGGTGATGTGGTCTCTCCCGGAGACTCATTATCATTTGTGTTCAGGTATGTGTGACGCGATACATTTCGCACATTTTCATTCACAAAAGGATTCAAAATCCTTTATCCATTTGGGAGGCATAGAGTCTGTATATACAGGCGGGCACCGGTATCAGCCCGGCGCCTCCGGAGAGATATCTGTTATGTTTAATGTCCGTGCATTCTGCCTTGGCAAGGCACATGAAGAAGTGATTAAATCCATCGTGCAAAAAGGGAAATTTCTTGTCACCGAAGATGGTGAAAAGACGCTGGAACTGCCGGAACCCTTCAATATTCACGTGAGTGAACCCTTTGCAGACTATATGGTGAGCCCCTACAACATGTTCGGCGAGCGGGCGATGCAGCAGTATGTGCATGACCTCATCAGAGGTACGGACAGTGAGTTTGTCTATACCTACCACGACCGCCTCTTTGATTACCCGCGGCGTGATGAAACCGGAAACCCGCGCGGGGATGGCGACAAAGATGGCATTGATCAGGTGGCATATATTATTGAAAAACTCCGGTCAGACCCTTCATCCCGGCGGGCAGAAGGTATTACCTGGTATCCGGAGTACGATGATGGTTCCAAAAATCCCCCCTGCCTCCAGCGTATCCAGTGCCTGGTGCGGGACGGTGCCCTCAATATGCATGTTGAGTTCCGGTCAAATGACATGCTCTCTGCACTCGGTGCGAACATGTATGCACTGGCTCATCTGCAAAAGCACATCGCAGATGCCCTTGGTCTTCCTGTTGGCTGGTATTCTCACACCTCGGTCTCGGCGCATATCTACTATAAACGCGACCATGAGGAACTGATGAAATACATAAAGGGCCTCGGGCTTCGTGACCAGATAAAAAAACTGGATAATAGTGCCTATATCAAAATGTAGGCATTTTAATCCATAATCGAGCGGGCAAGGGCTTCAGTTCCCTCTCCGCCCATCCGGAACAGGGCCATCTTTGCGCAGCTCTTCTTCAGGCCATCTGACTCTTCTATGACTGTCGTCAGACGCTTTATTGCCGGTTTACCCATCCGCCCGAGGGCGAGAGCGGCAAATCCCCGGACCTTTGGATCCTCATCATCTAAGAGTTCGATGAGCGGTTCGAGGGTTGCCTCCCCCATCTCACCCAGGGCTGCGGCTGCATACTTAGCGGTGTCCGTGTCTTCTGAGACAGTTATAAGATAGATAAGTGAATCAATGGCAGGAACACCTATCATCCCAAGGGCCCGGGCCAGGTACCACCGGACATCATTCTCATCTGCAGTGATGAGTGCACCAATGAGCGGATCCACTGCCTCATTGCCAAAGTCTGTCACCGTCTTGACTGCCTCACGACGTGCTTTTACATCCCCTGTCCGGATTATCGCGATACATCCATCAATATCATCAATATCTCCCATATTATCATAGTGTTTCACAGGATCAGGTATCAGTTGTTCGGTCTGTAGAAACAGGAAATCAAATATATTATCTGTGAAGTCCTCTAAACTCACCAACAGAGGTATGTCATGGAGAGTGATGCTATGGAAGTCCTGCAGCGCACAGTCGGGCTCATCGTTACCGGGCGGGTTCAGCATGTCGGATTTCGTTCCTGTGTAAAAAAGACCGCACAAAACCTGACGGTCACAGGAGTTGTGATGAACCTCCCGGACGGGACGGTTGCTATCCATGCCACAGCAGAATCGGTTATTCTCGAAAAATTTATATCTCTTCTCTATTCCTGTCCCCGTGCTGTTGTCCGGGATCTTCAGATCATAGATGAACGTCTCTGTGAGTTTGACGGGTTTTCCATAGTCTTTCCGGAATAGTCAGACATACGTGTTGTCACATCCCGGGTATTGTTTTGGTATCAGGGAAAAAAAAGGTGAAAATAGTATCTTTTTTAGGAAACCTATAAAAAACTCATCATCGGGATTGGGGGGCCGGATCCTTGCGGAGCCCGGAAATCTGGAATGCAAGGGAAAATGGCCCTTCTTCCATCACTGCCTGAGAAAGGGAGAGCACATTGTCATCGATAATTTCCTGGTTTATCGAAGCACGGAGGGCGGCAATCAGGGCGTCTATGACCTCTTCATTGAGATGGCAGCGTTTTGTGGTGACCTCATATCTGCCGTTAATTAATCCCGCACGTGCAATGGAGAAGACCGCTGCATCAACCATCGACGTCTTCAGGGGGTCGATAAGATCAGTTACCAGTGACCGTTCTCCTTCCTGCATAAATCCGTAATCCGGGTCAAGATATGCACCAATGACAGAGACAATGGTATTGCCAAAGAGCATGGCGTACCCCAGTGAGAGCATGGCATTAACAGGATCCTGGTGGGGTTGATTTGTCCGGCGGCGGAACCCGAGTTCCGGCGGGAGACTGCGTGCCATGATCTCGTAGTACATGTCTCCGGTTAGTTTGTGCACACGGCGGAGTTCGTCCATGGTGATGAGATATTCGAGATCTGAGAGGAGATTGTGCATGATTTCCTGTTCACCCTTGTAGAACAGGTTCTCTCCCAGCTGGTCCCCTGTCCGCTCAATTGCAAGCAGCCGTGATTTCAGGGTGACTCGTGCAATTTCCTGGGCAAAGGCATGGGGCATGCGGGCCCGCTGGGCTTCCCTGATTTCAGATCCTACATCACTGCCAAAGGGGTTGAGCATGCCGACCGGAGTCCCGTCCGCATCAAAGAATGAAATGGATGATCCCTGTCGCAACAGGCGTGTCACCACAGAGGTATGGATATTGTGCCCTCCCACAAGAAGCAGGTGCTGCACTAATGAAAGCGGGAACTCCTTTTGTTCGCCCTTGTAAAGAATGCTGAGTGTTGTTCCGGTTGACTTGATGTGGGCGCCGAAACCCGCCACTACATGCCAGGAGTGTTCGCTTGTCATATGTACACACAATAGATCGAGTAATCAGGTACTCATTTATCAGTACATTAATTCATCGTTTATCAGTACATTAATTCATCGTTTGCGTTCTTGGGGCCGGATTGTTCGCCGCACCGCATGATGAAACAGAAATGGGGAGAAATGTGCCCGAAAATGTGGACAAATAGTTTTTCAGAGTCAATCCACTCTGATTTGAAGGCGAATACATATATTCTTCATATGCATTAGAAAGGGTATGGAATTTGAACAAACAGAAATGATGGTCTCCGGAGATGAACTGATCTCTGCTGCCTGGTGGGTGTTTGTCATCCAGGGCCTTATCGGGATCACTCTGGGTGGACTTGCGATGCTCTTCCCTGAGTTGATCGTCGGCTTACTTGCAATCCTGCTGGGTATTATCATTGTGCTCTACAGTCTGTCTATAATTGTTCAGTCAATTGTGAGCAAAGACTCCGGCGGACGAAAGATTCTCATGGTAATTCTGGGAGTTATCGGCATTATCATCGGTGTCCTTGCGCTGATGAATACGACGGTGCTGGGCCTGACTATTGCCTTTATGCTGGGTTTCTGGGCATTTATTTCCGGATTCAGTGCTCTCTTTACGGCATTTACAGCAACTGAATTTCACTGGTTCAGGATTCTCTTCTTTATCATAGGAATTCTCTTCCTGGCGTTCGGTATGTATGTTATCATCTATCCGCTTGCCCTGACAGCAGCATTCATCTGGGTACTGGGTCTCTTTGCCCTTGTTATCGGAATTGCAACAATCGTCCTCGGGTTCGTCATGCAGTCTCAGATGAAGAAGGCTCTGAACGAATCGGGAATGTAATCGGACAGGCCGGTAATATTCCCAATATCAGGTGTGCTATGCTATGGCATAGCAATCTTTTTTCAGTTAATCACTGCATAGTTATATTAGATTATTCCGGGTGCTGCTGCGCCTTTTGGAATATACCATTTATCCGGCCGGACGATGCGGGCATACACGGTGCCTGGTCCGGCACAATCAGTTGGTTGTCAGAATGAAATACTGGAACAGGGAGATGGAGACCCTAAAGGGGGATGCACTGCATACCCTTCAGGCAAAACGACTCAGATGGACCGTAGAACAGGCACTGAAGGTACCGTTCTACCGGAAGATGCTGCAGGAAGCAGGGATTCGTCCTGAGGATATCAGGACGGTTGACGATGTGCAGAAACTGCCTTTTACCCGGAAAACAGATCTGCAGGGTGGCTACCCGTTCGGGTTCTTTGCAGTACCGATGAAGGAGGTCGTGCGGATTCACACGACATCCGGGACGACAGGAAAACCGACGGTGGTGGGATACACCCGGCAGGACCTTGATAACTGGTCGGAGCTCATCGCACGGAACCTGACGATGATCGGTCTTTCAGATGAGGATGTCTTCCAGAATGCGGTGAATTATGGCCTCTTTACCGGAGGACTCGGATTCCATTACGGTGCAGAGAAGGTTGGGATGACGGTCATCCCGAGTGCTACCGGAAACACCAAACGCCAGATTGAGATGATCGATGACTTTGGGGTGACTGCTCTTCACTGCACGCCGAGTTATGCGATGCACATCGCAGAAGTGGCTGAGAAGGCAGGGACCACACTCTCCACCCTGAAGACGGGGATATTCGGGGCGGAACCATGGTCTGAAAATATGCGCACGGTACTTGAGAGAAAACTTGGGCTGACGGCGTATGATTCCTACGGCATGTCTGAGATGTACGGCCCCGGAGCGGCGTTTGAGTGCCCGGAACGAAATGGTCTCCACATCTGGCATGACATGTACCTTGCGGAGATAATCGACCCGAAGACCGGTGAGGTTCTCGGACCCGGTGAACGCGGTGAACTGGTGGTCACCCCGCTCATGAAAGAGGCGATGCCACTCCTGCGTTACCGGACCGGGGATATTACGAGTTTTATTGAGGAGGAGTGCCCCTGTGGACGCGGTATGAAGATTGCCCGTCTGCACGGGAGAAGCGATGATATGCTCGTTATCCGTGGTATCAATGTTTTCCCGTCCCAGATTGAGCATGTCCTTCGCTCGGTGCCGGAGGTGGGGGACGAGTTCCTTGTCTATGTGGACCGGGTGAATCACTTAGACGAGCTGACGATTGCAGTGGAGATGAACCGTAGTGCATTCAGCGGAGAACTTGAAGACCTGACCCGTGCGCAGAACCGGATTGTGGGGGCACTAAAAGAGGCACTCAACCTCCGGACCCGTGTACACCTGGTTGAACCGGACTCCCTGCCCCGCTATGAGGGGAAGGCAAAGCGGGTTGTTGACCGGAGAGGTGATGACATATAATCACATGGGACCCGAATATGGAGATGATGCCGGAAGCTGAACTGAAGAAGATGCAGTTTAAGCTCCTGAAAATGCTGGTGTACCGGCTTTACTCATTCTCAAACTTCTACCATGGGAGGATGGATGCACATGGTGTCCACCCGGATGACATCACCGGGCTTGCGGATGTTGTGAAACTTCCCTATATGCTCAAATCAGATCTGCGGGACAATTATCCTGATAAAATTTTCACGGCAGACCCGGAAGAACTGGTGCGCTACCATGTATCATCAGGGACGACGGGAAAGCCAACGGTGGTGGGATATACCAAAAATGACCTTGATAACTGGAGTATGTCCCTGGCCCGTGCCCTCACATCATGTGGTGTCGGCCGCGGTGATGTGGTGCAGGTGTCATATGGCTATGGGCTTTTTACCGGCGGCCTTGGGATGCACTATGGAGCAGAACGCATCGGCGCCACGGTGGTACCGGCATCGGTGGGCAATACCGAGCGCCAGCTTGAACTGATTCTGGACCTGCGGGTGACGGCCATCTGCTGCACCCCGTCGTACCTGATGCATATCGGGGAGACGGCCCGGAAGATGGGGATCTCAATTAAGGATGACACCCACCTGAAAACCGCCATTCTTGGTGCAGAACCCTGGTCAGAGCATATGCGTGAGCGCATTGAAGAGGAGATGGGCATAAAAGCCTACAATATCTACGGCACCTCTGAACTCTCCGGCCCGATGTTTACCGAGTGTACAGAGCAGGACGGGATTCATGTGTGGAGTGATCTCGCCCTCGTGGAGATCATCGATCAGGAGACCGGGCAGCCGGTCCCCGATGGTGTGGAAGGTGAGATGGTGGTGACCATTCTCCAGAAAGAGGCTCTTCCCATCATCCGCTACCGCACCGGTGACATCACATCGATTGACCGTTCTCCCTGTCTGTGCGGCCGCACCCATCCGCGTATCGCACGTCTCTCCGGACGGGTGGATGACATGCTCATCATCCGGGGCATCAATGTCTTCCCGTCACAGGTGGAGCATACCCTTCTTGGGATTCCTGAGGTATCCAGCCACTTTATGATTGAAGTGGATCGCATAGGGGCACTTGACAAGATGCTTGTGAAAGTGGAGCTCAACCCGGAGGCATTCTCTGACAAAATTAACGATATTCTGGATATCCGCCGCAAGGTGGGATACACGCTTAAGAATATGCTTAACGTAAGTGTTGATGTAGAGATCAGTGAACCGGGGTCACTACCGCGGTTTGAGGGAAAAGCAAAACGGGTCATCGACAGGAGGGTTCTGTAATGGACGCAACGCAGTATACAATCAAACAGATCTCGGTTTTTTCCGAGAACAAACCAGGCAGGCTCGCCGCAATTGCAGGTGCCCTGCAGGCAGAGGAAATAAATATCCTCGCATTTTCAATAGCTGAGGCAAATGGGTTTGGTGTCGTACGGGCACTGGTGGACAAGCCGGATGCTGCTTATAAAAAACTCACCGCTATGGGGTTCATGATATCATTCACCGACGTCATTGCGGTGAAGATGCGTGATGTCCCCGGCGGTCTCTTTGAGATGGCCGCTATCCTCTCGGAAGCAGAAATCAATATTGAGTATTCGTATGCCTACTCGGGCCGTGAGGCAGCTGTTCTTATTTTGCGGGTTGACCGTGTTGAAGAGGCAGTGGAGAAGATTCTCGCACGCGGCGGGACACTCTTAAGTGCGGATGAGTTTTTGTGAATATTTTCCGCTTTGAATTCTCTTTTTTAAATCGTTGGTCTCTGATACTTTCAGAAATGGCTAAAAAAAGGAATTCTCAATTCCAGCCACATAAGAAAATTGCTCCCCTGATTCTACCGGATTTATCCCGCAACCGGTAATCATTGTGGAATAATTACCGGCGATTGCCGAGACGGCCATACTTCTTGTGCGCCTGTTCGATCGTCATGATTTCGAGGACATGGACCTTCCCCTCTTTTTCGTGGATCGTATAGAAGGCAGTCAGCGATCTGCCGATATGGAGGCGATAATATCGGTTATCTCCCCGGATGGTCAGCTGTTCTTTATCTGCGCCACTGCCGGGATATGGGTCTTCAGCAAGGCGGAGCAGGTGAACTCTCTCGATGGCCCGGCTTTTGTCGGGGAGGTGATCGTAGAAATCCTGCGCCCGTTTTTTATCGAGGAGGAGCCGCCAGGTCACAGAGCAAACTCCACGAAGTCCCCCTCAGCCTCGATTGCAGCCATTTCCGCCAGAAAGCGGCGCTCCTTCTCGTGCTCGATGATCTCGGTGAGGAGCCCGTCATAGGTCTGCCCTGGTTTCTTCAGCTCTGAGAGGGATGTCCAGACCGGTTCGGAAACAGGAATGCGTTTGGTGGCGGTCATACTCCCCTGTTGTGGCAGGGACATTTATATGATTGCACGGCTGTGATGGATTGCACATATTGGCAGTGTTGCCTGTCGTGGGAAATGGTGCTGCTCTGGTTTGCGCTGGTGGAGAGATACCTACCATTTTTGGACGGAAATCTACATCCGTAAAAATAGTCTCTTACCCTGATGGAATCGTCGTGTCTGGAAGGAGGGAGCTGTATCAGACTTAAAGTTCCGACTCATCAATATCGGCAATTTTTATCAGATGTTTCTGCAACCCAATCTTTAACAGGGTATTCCCGTGAACAGGGACAGTTATCCGGGCGGTATCTCTATGTTTGCCATAGATATGATGGCTGCCGGTTATTCGTTTCAGCTCCCACCCATACGATTCTGGAATTTTGCAGAATTTTTGCCGCGGACCGGTTTCACACATCAATCTCCATGACCCTGCCGTTTCCGGAGAGATCAACGTCATTGAGATCTATTGAGTGGCACCCCTCCACAGCATCACGTATATTGGCCAGCAATTCATCAAAGGTATCTCCCTGAGTCACACAGCCGGGGATGGAAGGAACTTCTGCCCATAAACCACCCTCTTCTGCTTCATGGATGATCACTTCCAACTTCATAATATGCTCATAGTGGCGTGGTTCATATAATAGTGTCCGTGTGGAATGATGCAGCTATGAGGTACTGCGTTGAGAATGAATTTCCTTGGTCAATTTTGCTGCAGTATCGGCATAAGCAACGCATAAAAATAGTCCCCCAAACCGGCCAGAATCTCCAGATTTAGCATCCACGCAGACGACCGGAGCGGGCCGATCTCACCATGATCCATGCCATACATCCTCTCAAAAAAACAGACAATCGCGACCCCTTAATAGTCCACAATATTCGTTCAAACCATCAAATAACGCACACAATGCTGATATTTTTGAACTCTCCCTGGGGTGGTGAAAAAGGATCCTGATTTAGCCCCCCTTTTCCCAAAAACAGGGGAGGAATCAGTCCTGTTTGGGGCATTCATCGGATCGTTCAGGCCAGGGCGGGCTTCGTGTCGGCCCACGCCTCCACGGTCTCCCGGATCGCATCGTCCGAATAGGATGAGATGCGGACAATTGCTGCGGGAGAGCGTGACAGAGCAGGTCCCGCCCGTGGCACCTTCAGTCTCTGCAGGAGAACGTGCCCTTCCCGGTGCTGTGGGACCGGGTCCCGCCAATAGCGGTGGCAGGCGTATCGTCGTCCATGACATGAGCGACCGCGGTGCCGAAGGCGGCAACGGAACTGACCTGGATGGACACATCACCGGAATCATTGGTATTACAGTTACAAACACCACTTCTCGAACTAATCTAAATTGCGAAACACGATTTGAATTAGTTGTTAAAATATTACGTATGTAATTATATATTAAGTGCACATTTTTATCCTAATTGTTTGGTGTTTGACCACAAATAAGTAATTTAATATTTACTAGTGCCCTTAATTTCTTCAAATGGTATATAATTTTAAATATCCTACGGAATTGAAAAATGGCATTTTAATAAACTGTAGTGAATGTAAATTATCAATCTTAAAGAAAATTGATGGAAGAGATAAAATTGAATTCAAAGAAGAATACAGAGAAAGTGTTCTTCATTTTATTATTATGTCTCTGCATTATTCTCATGAAAATAATCATAATTATCCCGAGAAAACTCGTCAATATGTGACAAATGAATTGCTAGAGCAAAGTCAATTTACTAAAAAGGAAATTGATTCAGTTTATGAGATGTGCGAATACTTAGATTATCCAAAGGAATGGGACGAATATTTAAAAGAAAACGGAATTACTGATGCAGAAATTGTTTCTTATGTTTGTTTATGTAAAGATTCTAACGATTCAAAAAATAAAATAGAATCACTCGCAAAACCACGTAATTATTTATTTAATATTTTTCCATGTATTGTATTACAAAAAATAGGTCTCTGCTTTCAGAAATTAGAAGAATATTCCTGCCAAAAATGTGGTTGTATTACTCTAAATACTCCTGAAAATGTTGACGCTTACTTTAATCTATTGTGTCCAAGTTGCCAGAATATAGTAAAAAAAAGTGATTTGCCTAAACATCATGGACACTGGGAAAAGAGGCCAATTATTGAAGATATTGGAACAGACTATTTAGCAATATATCATGATGACTGCCCTGAATCTAAAGATGGTAAAGGAGAGATGTATCCAAAAGGGATATGGGTTGAAAATTCTCGGTTGATAATTAATTTTAAATGTATTTCTTGTGGATATGAAAATGTCCTTAAATATTTTATAAGGGGTAATGAATCTCCAATATCTGTTTATTCAAAAAGTGAATCTGATAACCCTGTTAAATTAAAAGAAATAAAATATCGTGTGTTTGACTGCTTAGCTGATAAAGAAAGGGGGAATATCGAGTTTAAATGTTCATTCTATGGAATCCATGATGGGACTCTACCATCGCAAAAAAATATACTTAAAGCCAAAAAACAGGTAGTTAACACAATTGCATCTTTTATAAACTCAGAAGGCGGGACGTTAATTATTGGAATCGATGATGAATCCAATGAAATTATCGGAATTTCAGAAGATTTAATATTTGCATCACCTGGTAAAAGTAAAAATTTAGATCCCGAAGACTACTATTTATTGCATTTGAAAGACGCGTTGCAGGCATATTTGTTTAACTATGAAATTGCGATTTCAAATGTTAGTTTCAATCTTGAAAAAATACCCAGTGGAGAGATTGTATGCATTATTGACGTTCAGAGAGGGAATCATCCTGTTTTTACAACTGAAAAATCAATATATGTAAGTCTTTCAAATTCAAAAAAAGAATTAAAAGGAGATATGGCTAAAAATTATATTAAAGAAAGGTTTAATATTGATATTTCATTGTAGTTACGAACGCCACTATAATGCACAGCAATCATCGCCGCACCCGGTAAATATTTCCCGTAAAATCAGGAAAACAACAGGCCTTTAGTTCCTGTAAAAAATGTATTTGACAGTACAAAAAGATGAAGAGCAGAAAAAGGATGTCCCGCCTAGAGAACCGCCACATAGATGACTGAAGATCGTGACAAAGATACAGGGAACCCATCGTCTCTAAGGCCTTCTATATGAAGTTCGATAGACTCATACATTCGTTCTTCTGTCTCTTCGCGGGTTGCTCCTGTAGCTACACACCCCGGAAGATCAGGGGAATGTGCAGAATAGTTACCGTCAGTCTTTTCAACAATAACCAGAAATCGATTAATCATTCATTCTCTCCTTTAAGGCCAGTACATATTAATTTGCTCCCATACTGTGAGTCTTTCGACAGGAATGAGCCTGCCATGAATAAATGGAGATAGATGTCCATCGGCTCCCTCACGGGCACTGTTGGTGCTAATAGTAGCAGGATAGGAAACCCGGGGAAAAGCATTATCGGAAATGGCGAGTAAGATGAATGAAATTGTCAATGTTCACCGCAGAGTGCATCCTTGAAGAGCTGGCCAGGAATCAGGTTCGTGTCAGGGATCTTGAGGTTCGGCGATTCGGCCTCTTTGAATCTTTCACCATCTGGGATAATTCCTTTGGCGTAAGCATCCCCGGCAGGGGAATGATATCGGACAAATGGTATGTGTCGCAGACACCGAGTGCACCCTCGTTTGTGGCATGTACAGCAGGGTGCAGCCATTCCGCCAACGTCTCACCCGGCATCGGAGGGGGAACTTCCGCCGCCAGCGCCTCCGGTGCCATACTTGTGGCCGGTACCGGCTTATACCCCGCAGATTTATGAGGTGATGAAAAGCGATGCCGTGGCACCGTGTCAAATACTCCTCACAAAAACAAAATCTTCAATCCAATCCCCACGAGAATAACCCCGCCTGCCACCTCTGCATATTCTCCGATGATATGCCCCACCCATCTTCCGGCAAAGACACCTGCAAACGATAGGATAGCGGTTACCGCACCGATGGCAACCGCAGGAATAAGCACCGCTTCACCCAGAAGGGCGATGCCCATCCCGGCAAAGAGAGCGTCAATCGATGTCGCAACACCCATAATTATGAGGGCAGGGAGGGTCTCAATCGGACTTTCGCCTGTTCCTTCCTGTCGGCTTTCATAGATCATTTTGATGCCGATACCGGCGAGAATCAGGAATGCGATAAGGGGGCCAAAGCCTGCGAGAAATGAAGAGACGGCACTTCCTGCAGACCATCCAAGAATGGCCATCCCTCCCTGAAATCCCCCGAAGACCACTGCTGCCATGATGCCGGTCTTTGCAAGGGATTGTTTGGTGGTGATGCCTGCTGAGACGGAAACGGCGAATGCATCCATTGCAAGGCCGATTGCGATTATTATGAGCTCATGCACCTGCATCAGGTTCTTCCCCACATCGTTGTATATATCTGGCTCATAATCTCGTAACAGGATATGGGTATTCCTGTATATCGACCTCTTCATATGTTCCTGAAGTTGGGGGATGATTCGCCTGTGCTCTCCTGGATTTCGATACCCTTAATAATTCTCTCCGCGATGGATTATTTATGCTATCTCCCATCATTGAGAGGATAAAAGGTGTGTTATTTCACCCGGCTGAAACATTTGCCGAAACTATACGAAATGATACCCTGAAAAATACCCTCATTTACCTGTTGATACTGGTCGCGATATTCTCGATCCTCGCAGGGGTAATCATGCTCGTCGGGGTCAGTGATTATGCCGGCGGCCTTGTCGTAGGGAGCCTGTCGATAATTGCTATCATCCCCCTGCTCTTCTTTGCAGGACTGGTGGGAACCATCATCTCTGCCGTGTACATGCATATCTGGGTCTATATTGTAGGCGGCAGAGAGGGCATCACGGAGACGTGGAAGGCGGTCATCTATGCTGCGACACCATCCCTTCTCCTCGGATGGATTCCGGTAATCGGGTTTGTAGTGGGGATATGGTCACTTGTGCTCACCATCATCGGTATCCGTGAACTCCAGCAGATATCAACAGGAAAGGCGGTTCTTGCAGTCATCATCGGGATTATCATCGGGATTCTGGTCTTTGGACTCCTCGGTGTGGCCCTTGTTGGTTCAATGTTTGCCGCGATTCTCATGGTGTCGTAAAAAAGAGTGGCCGGGTTTCCGGCCTCAAAAAAAATTCTATTTCTTTTCCCATTTCAGGAGTTCTGTCACAGACGCAAGAGTAGACCCACGCCTGATCTCTTCTCTTATTCGCTGTTCCGTCTTTTTTACCTCAAGCGCCCGGCGTGCTACCTCATAGGCACGTTCACGCGGGACGACGACGACCCCTGATTCGTCACCAATAATCCAGTCACCGGGCCGGACTGCCTGATTGCAGCAGGTGATGCCTGCCCCGATTTCGCCAAATCCTTTTGGTTCACCTGCGTTGGGGACAACACCCGTTGCAAAGACGGGGAAGCCGTATGTACGGATGTCATCCACGTCACGAACCGGGCCGTCGATAACAATGCCCGCCACTTTTCGGTTCATCGCAGAGAGGGTGGCAAGTTCACCCCACGGCGAGACTGAGGTATCGCCGGAGTTATTGATCACAATGACTTCCCCTTCCTGTGCCACATCAATCGCCTCAACCGGTTTGGCCCAGTCGCCGCCAAAGGTCTGCACCGTGACTGCCGGCCCTGCCATGTGCACCGTCCCGCAGATGGAGACAATACGCTGCATCGCGCCCATGCGGTGCATTGCATCAGTCACATTGGGAGCCGATACCTGTGAGAATATCTCACGAATTTCCTCATCTTTTGACCGTTGTACCGGTGGCACAACTGACGGGTCATTAATGGCGGCCCGGACCCGTGCCGCAGAACCCGTCACATCATCGGACCGCACAATATTCCCGCCGACAATGGCAATGGCAGCCCCTGCCGCCACCGCCTGTGCAGCGGTTGTTGCATCAAGGCCGCCTGCCACGGCAACAGGAACTGTTACTTCATTGATGATCGCAGCAAGCGTATCAAGAGAACTTTTGCCGATCATCTGCTGGTCGATACCCACGTGGGCGTTGATGATGTCTATCCCCAGTGCCTCAAGTTCATGTGACCGTTCTGCCGGATTGTGGGTGTTAATGAGGTCTGCCATCAGGCGCACCCCGTAGAGACGTGCCGCCCGCACCGCATCCTGGATTACGACATCGTCTGCATCTGCGAGTATACAGACAATACTTGCACCGGCCTTTGCTGCCATCTCGACTTCCATAGTGCCGGTGTCGGCAATTTTCATGTCAGCAATTATTTCATGGTTGGGAAACGCCTCTCTGAGGCGGCGGACAACGTCCATTCCGGCACTTTTAATGAGCGGGGTTCCGGCTTCAATCCAGTCGGCACCGCCTGCAACCGCTTCCTGTGCGATTGGCACTGCCCGGCCGGCTTCCTGGATGTCCAGGGCGACCTGCAGATGGGGAGAATTCATACAAGATGTCTGGGAATCCAAAAAAATTAAAGATTGGTATTCTTTAGTGAGCAGGAATACCGGATCTGCCTCTATAGCGTTTCTCTGAAGGTGATGTCGTCAAACGACTTCTTCTTCGGTGCCACCATCTTCTCTCCCATGGCGGGGTATCCGGCAGGGATGAGCGATACGAGGGTATACTCCGGCGGAACTTCCATGAGTTCACGCACAGCCTCGTTATAATCCATCTTGTCTCCTGCAACCCAGCAGGATGCAACGCCATAGGCCCAGAGGCCAAGAATCAGGTTTGAGGTGGCAGCAGAGCAGTCTTCAACATAGAATTTCTCATCACGCAGGCCGAATACTGCAAAACAGGCAGGGGCATCGGCGATGAACTTCCCGTGGCTTGCCAGTTCACCCAGCTTTGCCAGGGTCTCTTTTTTGGTGGTAACCCCAAAGAGCCACGGTTGTCCGTTTCGGGCGGTCGGTGCGTAGCGTGCGCATTCCATTGCCTGCTCGATTGCTTCTTTGGGGATTGGTTCGTCCTTGTAGTTCCGGATACTGCGCCGGCCCTTGAGGATGGTTGTTCCAAGATTCATATCCTAGTTTCAGTCATCATCAATATATGCTTCGTGAAAATGTTCCCGTCAGAAGGGGAGGATGCTCCCCAGAAATGCCAACAGGTTGGTGAGTCCGGCACTGAGAATATCACGCGGGTCAATGCCGAGGATGGGCATGATGAAGATAATATAGATAAATGTCCCGACGATACTCCCGATATTGGCGAGTGCGGCAACAAGAACCACCTTGAATAAGGGATTCTTCCGCATATCTTTGAGGTCATCTGTCTCTGCTATCCGGCTGAAGTCAGCGGCCGTTGGGTGGCGGATTTTTGCCTCAGTGATGGCTGCAAACCACCCTGCCGCCATGAAGGGGTTAAGGGATGTCATCCAGGCCACTGCAAAAGCGGTCAGTGCGGAGAACGGGTGCCCTCCTGCGGCAAAAACGCCGATTGCGGCCAGAATGCCGTTGATGAGCACCCACCAGATCATCGCGGAGAGGAGCACATCAAGGCCTGCACCGGAGAATGCTATGAGGATGAGGAAGAAGGCAAAGATCGCGAGGACAAAGAACCCGATGAACTTCGCCCACGGGAAGGTCTTCGGTGTTTCAGTGAGGCTTGCTTTGGTGGGCAGTGTTTCCGGGTGTTCCAGATATCGGGAAATTCCCTCCCGGTGTCCGGCACCGACCACGGCAAGCACCCGGTCGTATCCCTTACTAAGGTCATGAATAGCATGGGCGAGGTAGGCGTCCCGCTCGTCGATGAGTGCTGCGGCCCCTTTTGGGGCGAACCGGCGGAATTCATCCATCGCAGCCGAAATCATGTCCTGATCGGTCATTGCATCGATGTCTAACTCCTCACCTACCTTCCCGGCGCCTGCCACTGACCCCACGAGTGCATACATCATCTTCAGTTTCTCGGTGATGGGCATCAGGTGCCAGAACCGGCTGAAGGTGATCTGGATGTCACGGTCTGCAAGTGCTATGGGAATACCCCGCTCTTCTGCCAGTTCAACGGCGGCCATCATCTCTGCGCCGGGAGATACGCCGGTCTCTTTTCCAATGCGGCGCTGGACATAGGCAAGCAGCCACTGTGCAATAATGGCAGAGAAGTTCCCGCTCTTGAGTACGGTCTCAACGGATGGCGGTGCTGCATCTCCTTTCAGTACCATCAGGCGGCCCCTGTCCAGTTCTACTGCGACAATCTGCGGTTCAAATGTCTCTACCGCATCGGTCACTTCATCGACGCTTTTCTGCGAGACATGGGCCGTCCCGACAATTTTTATTTCGCCCAAATTCGTTTCACTCCTTCACTGTCCACAACAGCACATTCGTCCGGTCCCAGTTTCATTGTTTTAAATACCTCTCCGGTGCGTTCTGCATCTTTTGCTTCTGCCAGATCACGCCTGATACATTCCTCTGCAATTGTTTCTGCTTCATTGCATAATGTGTTCTGCCCTATTCCCGGACATGCATACACCGAGAGCGTTCCTTCTTCCCGTGCAAACGGGTAGGTGCGGCAGATGAGGGGGCGTGCCGGGTAGATGGTGCATCTGTTATTTTTGTCCAGAAAGATGCAGGCCGTTTTTGTCCGGCGCAGGCACCAGGCAAGCGTAAACTCTCCGCCCCCTTCAGCGGGCATCATATCGGGATACGGTTCTGCGATATCGTCCCATGCACGCCCGGTGTGGTCCATAATCGCCCGAATCTCCGGTGCACTCACAAGGACAAGATTTCCATCATCGTCTCCTCTGCTGCAGCATCCGCCGCACATCAGGCAGGTAAACCCGGTGGAACGTATTTCTTCAGCCAGGCGGTGTGTGTCCTCCATTGCATTCAGGCCCGGTCAAGAGTCAGTGCATTGAAATTTTCATACACGCGGCATCCATCAACCGAGTGGCTGACTTCCGGGTGCCACTGAATGCCGAAGATGGGCTCTGTTTCATGAGCCATCGCTTCTACGCCGCAGATTGGTGATGTGGCAAGCACCCTGAACCCTTCCGGCACCTCTGCAACCTCGTCACCGTGGGATGCCCAGACTGATATGGTGTCGTGGTATCCGGCGAGGATGGTGTCGTGGTCGTTGATGGTGACTTCGATACCGCCGAATCCGCCGGAAGAACCGGGGCGGATGGACCCGCCGCGGGCGGTTGATATGATATGCAGGCCCAGGCAGATGCCCAGGACCGGAAGGCCGGTGTCGACATATTCCGGTGCATTGCCCGCACGGCTGATATCCGGGCCGCCGCCCAGGATGATGCCGCGGCAGGAATCTATGACGTCTGCTACAGGGACATCATTTTTGATCATCTTTGCGTCAATATCGTTATCCCTGAGCATCCTGAGGATGAGGTGGTTAAACTGGCCAAAGTTGTTGACCACGTATATGGGATGCATTTTATAACAGTTTGTTGTGTGAGGGTATATCTTTTTCAGAGGTGCGATATTGAAGGACCTTTTGGGGCTGCCGGATGGTGGCCGCCAGTGCCGCCTCAATTTCTTCTTCTGTACATCCGGTCCGGCGGGCAAGAGCAAGGGCACCGCCTGCGCCGAATCCTTCTTTTACCAGTTGGATGCAGGCATGTGACGGGGGTGGTGATGAATTGCTCACAAACGGTGCGGGGACGGGAGATACCGTTACCGGAATGCCAACACTCTTTGCAATCCGGGGAACATCTGCTGCCGGGTCCTGCCAGACACGGTCTGTCATTGCACAGGTTATCCGGCCGCTGGTGTCATCCGCGAGGGCGGCAACCGCACACATCTGGGTAGCGCCGCAGAGGATTACTTCTCCCGGAAATCCCTGTATGAGTCCCAGCGCCGCGGCCATGACGGTGTCCCCTGTCTCCCGGATGAGGGCTGACCCGCGGAGGGAGCATATTTCCGGGATGCGTTTTCTGACACCCTCCCAGACTGCCTCTTTTTGGCCGGCCGCATTTCTCAATGCAGAAGAACTGACTCTGCCTTTCATTCCGTGTGCCCGGAAGATGCAGAGTGCATGGGTTGTCCCGCCGGGAATACATTCCCCCAGCCAGAGTGTATGATATTCTTCTCCAAGGGCAGCGCCGATTTCTGCGGCCTTCAAAACCATCGTTTCAGCGTCCGGGACAGATGGGCCTTCGCGGGGATCGCCTGCCGGAGTCCGGGAGATAATCTGGGCAGGGACGGAGAGATCACCTGCCCTGAATAGAGCAATTTTGATCACTAGGTCGCCCTACAACTTTTTTGATTTGTCCATTTCGCCCCCTTTTTAGAGATTTGGGCATAGAATATAGCCGATAGATTATTATATCATAGTGATCAATTGATCACTATGAGTTGGATTCGGCGTGTCAAACGAGGGAATCAAATTTACCTCTATGAGGTGACATCAGTCTGGGAAGATGGTCGTCCAAAACAGAAACTGATACAATATCTCGGTGTTGAGAGTGATGTGGAGAAAGTTCCTAAACCAAAGACAAAACGGTATCGTCCAGATCTGATCTTTCCGTCGGAAAGTTGTGTGGCCGGAAACGTCATGCTCCTCTGGAAAGTTGCAGAATCTCTTAATATCGTCAATACAATTGATCTTTTTGCCACAGGCACAGAGAATGTCGAAGGACCATCACCTGGCAAATACCTGCTGACATGGGCGATTAACCGTCTCATCGATCCAGAAAGCGCCACCCAGCTCAATACATGGGTACGTTCTACCACCCTTCCGGATCTTGCCGGAATGGATCCTCTTGATTTTACCAAAGATGCCTATCTCCGTTCACTTGACACGATTTGCTCACAATCTTCTAAAACAGGTAAGATCAAGAGTCAGATCCCAACTATCGAGGCCGAACTCTATCAAAAATGGCGCATGATCCATCCACTCCCTGCACAAAATCCTGAAACCATTGCCTTTGATCTTAGTTCAATTCCAACCTACGGCCAGGAATGCCCATTAATAGAACCCGGGAGTAAAACCCATGAAACACACCTTAATCAGCTGAATTTGTCAGTAATCACCTCATACTTTGATTCCTATCCCATCTCACACTTTGTCCACCCGGGAAGTTTTCACTCGATTACGACAATCCCGGATTTGATGATCCGTCTGAAAGAACTGATGGTAACTCCCGGAACGATTGTCTGGGACCGTGGTTACACAACCGAAGAACAGATTAACCGTGTTGAAAAGGAAGGCTGGAAACTCGTATGTGGAGTTACAAAGAGAACAAATGAGGCAAAAAACATCGTTTTTCAGACGGAGCCACCTCTTGATCCAGATCACCTGGTACCGACTCAATGTATGAATATTTATGCAGAGAAAGTTGACACTCCACTCTTTGGCAATAAGGGTTCAGTTGTGGTGTATCTGAATGTTGAGCGACGATGGCGGGAGATGAAATCGCGCCATTGTAACCTGCTCCGGATTCAGAAAGAACTTGTGGAATTACAGAACTCATGCGCCAGGATGGACATAAATGCCGCATCCGGAAACATTGCCAAAGTGGTTCCAAAATCATATGAAAAGTTCTTCCAGATTGAGATCAGTAAAGATAAAAAAGGCGTAAAAATTGAATGGTCAGCAGATAATGAAGCCAGAATCAGGGCTGAAAGTATGGATGGCAAATATCTCCTGTATGCATCAGATCCATCTTTGTCAGCAACGGACGTTGTCCGGATGTACTTTGAAAGAGACTTCGTTGAGAAAGTTTTCCGTGATTTAAAGACGTTTGAAGAGATTGCCCCCATCCGTCATCGCAAAGAATCACGGGTTCTTGGGATTATGTTTGTATGCACACTTGCCCTCCGTTTGAAGATAGCATTACGGACAATGCTTGAGACTGTTGAGGAAAAAAATGTGAGTGCTGAGATGTTGTTGAAACAGATGGGTCGGGTGCACCGGGTGGTTCTTCGGAAAGACACAGAAGTAGAGATCTGGTACACAGGTCTTCAGGAGAAGCATAAGAAGATTCTGAAGAAAATGGGGATGAAGGATCTATTTGGAGATAGGGTTAGATGAACCTAGTGATCATTTTCTGCGCTGTTTAGGCCGGGTGTATTGTTCTGACTTGGCACGGAAATATTCTGTCAGATTACTTCCTGCTGAAATACTTGCAGATGCGCCCTGGAAGAATTCACGCATTCTGCTGCTTGGGGTATACTGGCCGGCAATTCTCAGGGCATCAAGCAGGTCTTTTCCAAAAATATCAATTTCCCGTGCTATATACCGCGCTTCAACGGCACTTTCCCCGTATATTTTGCTCTGTCCGAGCAACCGGAATACTTCTGCGGGTGTGATTCCTGCTGTTGACATAGCGGTGATATAATTAATTGCATACGGAAGTGTTGCATCGATATTTCTTTTTCGTTCTCCGGCCAGAATTCCCGGATATATGAGAAATATTGCGTAGGTAATCCCTCCAAATATGATTAGGCAGACAATCATTACGATTATTCCACCGATTAATGCCTTAAACGGATTTAAGGCAACGATAATATCGGGCAGATGTCCGTAATAAACAATAAGATCCGGCAGGCGAAATACGTATGTCAAAAAGCCAGTCAGGACTCCGAAGATTAATCCAACAAGAATGGATGTAATATAGGCTGAAGCAAGATATGCTTCAAAGGGAACGGTCATTCGTGCGCGCATCATGTCATTTCGTAAAAAGAGAAAGTCGTCCCTTTTCGCTTTCAGACGCTCTCCAAGAATATTGAAACAGATTCTCTGATAACTATTCATAGAGATCACTTCTGACAAGTTCCATCACAGTTTCCGGATCACGGTAATAGGAGAGCAGTACTTTCCCAACTTCCTGGAAATGACGAATCTTTTTTAATCGCATCCATTCAAGAATTTCCTGACGCCGTTTGAGTTCCTCTTTCATACGGGCATCACTCCATCCTTTCACTTCCATAATATCTTCAAGAATGTATGATTTTCCGGAGAATCGGATCTCATCTGTGGCTGCATTCCATTTGAAGACTTCGTTGGTTATAAGTTCATTTGTCCGGGGATCAATATCGAGGATCTCAATGAGTGTTTTATTTCGCCGAATTCTCTGGCCGCCAAATCGTGCCTGTACCTGTATGCTGACCAAATCAAGGGCGCTCAGCATATTTCGGGGTACATCCATTGGAGGGTTTTCAAACCGGTGAACGACACTGGCAACGGAATCAGCGTGCGTTGTTGCATAGGTTACGTGGCCTGTACTCATGGCCTGGAAGAGTGTCTGTGCCTCTTTACCACGTACTTCACCAACGAGGATGTATTCGGGACGCTGACGGAGTGCTGCACGCAGCAGATCATACATATCAATTGAGCCTTTACCGGCACTGTCAAACGATTCTCTGGTAATGGAAGGAATCCAGTTCTTGTGCGGAAGTTTCAGTTCACGGGTATCTTCAAGCGTGACGATCTTTGCCAGAGGTGGAATAAAGAGTGATATTGCATTCAGAGATGTTGTCTTTCCTGACGCTGTGCCTCCCGCAAAGATACAGGATTTTCCATTTTCTACAGCAAGCCAAAGGAATGCAATGGAGAGTGGGGAGTAGGTCCCCCACTCTATGAGATCTGTTGGAGTAATTGGTTCATCCTTGAATTTACGGATGGTGAATGTAGAACCATGTGCTGTTACCTCATGACCCAGGGTCATCTGAATACGGGATCCGTCTGCCATCGTTGCATCAAGCATCGGTTCAGAAATTGAGATATATTTCCCTGCACGCTGGGCAAGTTTGGTTACAAATGAGTCAAGCTCGTCACCACGGTTATATGAGATGTTTGTCTGGATTGATTCATAATTTGAATGGAATACAAATAGTGGAGCACCGATACCATCACAGGAAATATCCTCAATATATTTATCGTGCATAATGGCGTCAATACGTCCGTCTCCAATGAAATTTTTGTGGATATGATAGAGGATTTTCTCCCGCGATACCGGATCCAGTTTTATCCCGTAATCGAAGGTAATATGGTCAACTGACTCCGTCAGAGTCGAACGTGCTCGTTCTTTTGTGAGATCTTTGGTGTTGATGTCCAGTGTTTCAAACAATCGCTGTGTCAGTTCCTGCAACAGAACTATTTCTCCCTCTGAGAGTTCTGGTTCAATTACCGTGTAGAGATATTCATTACTGTTGTGGTCAAAAATGATTCTTATATATGCATATGGTTCATTTACCGGATATAATTCGATTTCTTCGATTCCCTCATCACTATCCTGCGAGAGATCGACGAGGGATCCATGGATTGCGGAGTCATATTCCACAACCCTGTCCCTGATTTTACCAAAAAGACCCTGACCAAATCTTTTCTTCTTTTCTTCCTGATTTGTTTCTTCTTCAGGAATTAATTCAGTAGGTTTTAGCTTTGAAAAGTCCAGCTTCTCCAGATCCTCTTCAACGATTCCATCCAGTGCAGCTAATATTTCTTTTCTGTTATCCATCTCAAAATTGTGTGCAGTGTCAGATATGTGGAATTCCTCAATGTCTAGTTCAGCGCCACCTGAGAGAATCTGATCTGAAATGTTAGCCGCTTCTTCTGCACGAATTATCCCGTTTTTTCGTATTCTTCTCCGAATCGTTGGTTCTGAATGCGAGTGGGTATTTTCAGGTGTTATTTTGATTTGTTCTTTGCGGATATTTATATCCCCATCACTCGAAATCTCTTCAATAATTTGTGTAATTCTCGTTGTTGAATTTAGGGGCTGATTGATTCCGGGTATCAGTTCTGCTTCATCATATGCATGCACCATTTCGTTGATGATATCATCTGGTTTCCGCTGGGGGGGTCTCTCGTTTAATGCAGTTTCTGAATCCTGTATCTTCTGTATCATTGAACTGAGATCTCCTACTTTGGATTCCTCAGGTTCGTCATTAAAATAATTTATTTCCGGAATTTCCTCTTTGCTGTTAAGCAATTCACTAATGATTCCATCAATTTTCTTTTCAGATTCACGGTCAGGTTCTTTGGCAGGACCCTCTAACGCTGAAGAATTGGGGTTCTCCTGAATGTCAGCAATCAGTGAATCAGAGTGGCTGTTTTCTGCATCCTCAGTGGTCTCAGGTATTTCAGGTGGAATATCTTCCAGGGATTCATTATGTGCTGACCGGATGAGTGAATTCAAATGTGATGTGGACTCTTGTTTTGTCGTGTCATCCCGGGTAAAATTGCCTTCAGTATTTTCTTCTCTGAATTCCGGGATTTCAATTTCATCAGTTCTGTCATGGATGAATACTTCCGTATCCTGACTAATTGTTATTTCACCGGGCATGTCTTCCCTGACTTCCGGAATATTCTCCTCTTCTGTTCTCTCCGGTATGAATATCTCCGTATCCTGTTCTATTGATATTTCGCCGGGCGCGTCTTTCCCGAATTCTGTGATATTCTCCCTTTCTGTGTTTTCGGTTGCGTTTTCCGTATGTTTGTCAGGTATGGATCCGGCAGGGACACTCATATCTTCTGGTTTCAGTTCATTTTGAGCAGAATCATGTTCGGGTTTATTTTTATAAATTCCTGCAATGATGTCCCTGAGTGTAGGCTTTTTATCCCCGGATCCATTGCTACCGGCTATAGAATTGCTTGTCTGTGATATACCCGACTCTGATTTTACATCCTCTTTTTCTGTTTTTGTATCCATTTTCCGGATATCAGCCAGCAGATCTCCAAAAGTTTCATTTGGTCGTGTATAATCTGAGATAATTTTTTCATATGATTTAGTCGGGATGGTTTCTGTTTCAGAACTGTTTTCTTCATCAGCGGGTATCAGATCTTTTTTCTGTCCGGCAGGGAAATCCTGCTTTGTTTTTTCTTCAGGAGTTACAGCATCACTGGTTTCTTTTGATTTATTTCCACGACGCAATCCCCAAAAAAATGATTTTTTCTCTTTCATTTCTGTCCCCCTAAATCTCAATTACGGTATCAATAAGTTCATCATTAAATTCAATCCGATACTTGTGAACACTCCCCGATCTGTCCACAATGATACAGTCATAGATACCATAAGTGAGTTTAAATGCCACAATTCCGTCTGTTCCGGTGATTTCACTCAGAAGAAGTTGTCTGCCTTTCCTCATGGAGACCCTTGCCCCGGCAAGTGGCTTACCTCCTGAGACAATCTGGAGTCTGATAACACCCCTCCCCTTCTTTTGCTCACCAATTTCCGGAATTTTTTCCAGATGACTGCTTTGTATATGCCCCTTGTCATATACCCGGCACCCGGCAGCTACTGATTCTGCGATATTTTTTTCCGTCAGATATATTTTAAATTTTAAATTTTTATTATAAAGATAAATTGCTTTGTCACCATAGAGGTTCCCTTCATTTCCCAGAAGGGCTGCACCTTCAACATCTCCATCAATAAAAATTAATAAATTCTGTTCTTTCCCCCCAATGGATATGGCAAGTCCGGACCGTCCGGATGCCGTCATTTTTTTAATGAGATCTTCAGATTCATACTCGCCGGCATACCGGGCATGTTCAACCACATTTCTTATGTCGTTTTCAATATTCATCTTTTTTCACCATCCCCCGGAATATGTGATTAGATCACTGTTTCTGCACCCCTTTTATTGCAAGGCGGATCAGGCCAAGATTTGCATCTGTTGAGGTTAGTACAACCAGATAGAGATCTTCAAACGGTGCAAGTATGCATTTCCCCTCTGGTGTTTCAAGAATTATCTGCTCCAGCAGGCCAATTCCAAGGTCATTTGATATTCTGGCACCTGCGCGAAGGAGATCTTCTGCGATTGCTGCGGCATGTTCAAAATCACCGTCCCCCTGTGAATTTATGGGAAATCCTTCAAAAAATGATGAAACAGCAATCACGCCAGGCTGCCGCAAAATTTTCTCAAGTTTCTCTTCTTCTGAAAGTGTGGTCTTCTCTTCAGCGGGAAGGGACTTATGATCGACAAGCCATTTATTCCGGATTGAATGGGTAATCGCATCCCTTAGTTCTGATTCATTATAGGAGGAGACAGTATATTCTAAAAATGGCTGTTTGCGAAAGAAAATTACTGCATCATTTCCTTTCAGGTCTGTTCCATTTTCATTGTATTGGGCAATTGCAGGAATCCCCTTCTCGATAAGGAGATATCCCTCTCCATCCGGCCCCCTTGCTGAAACTCCGGCAATAATATGTCCGGTGAACTCAATTAATTCTTTAAACAAACCATTAATATTTGCTACCTGCCTGCCTTCCGGAAGCATTGTTATCACAGTGCAGCAGTAATTCTTTCACGGTTTTTCTTTAGTTCATACCGAATTCTTCCAATATTTACATTTTTATCTGCGACAATCGCAATGAGTTCATCATCAGATAGTGGTGAAAGGAGGATCGGGCCGTTTTCACACTCCACAAGCATCTGGATCATCTCACCCTGACCAAGTTCAGCACCCATTGCTTCAGAGGTACCCATTCCGGTTGAAGCCATTGCGCCGAGTGCTTCAGTGTCAATCTCTCCTTTTTCTGCGCTCTCTATCACGAATCCATCCCTTCCGACAACCACTGCGGCAGTAATCCCATCCTGTCTGAGAAACTCTGTCAATATTGATTTAAGCATCTCCAACACCGTATCCTGTTTTCGGTTTTTTTGAATTAAAACCCTTTCTTTTTGGTACAATAGTAAATTTGAATGGCATTTTGCCGATAGCATGGGTTGCACATGATATACAGGGGTCATAGGCACGAATTACCATATCAATTTGATTTTTATCACTGTCAGAGATTATTCCGTCAGAAATGACTTTTCGTGCAACATTCCCGACCCCCTTATCCATTGACCAGTCTTTAACGCAAAGGCCACAACCGACGCATGCATCTTTGTCAACCTTGATTTCTATCATGTATTTCAATCCTTCAACAGAGAGAACAGATAGGGACTTCTCATCACTGGTTTACAGCAATAATCAAGAGGTGTGATTGATCCGTAAAAATCCTTCCGATGAATGATCCAGGTTATTTTTTTATACAAAATTTGTGAATTATCTTTATTTTTGATTTGTTCAGGAAACAAAGCCTAAATTTTAATTGAAAATAATGTAGTGATATAAATATGTTCTGATATTCGATACTATATGTCACCTCTGCATTCAGTTCAATAATGAATATTAAGTGGAGAGATGGCGAAACAACTTATGGTTATGATATGTATCAGACACTGATTATCTCTTCAGCGGCCATCGCTCTGACTCTTCTGTATGCATCGGTTCTGGACCTTCGCGAACGCAGAATTCCTTTTAAAACGTGGTATCCAATGCTTTTTATTGCACTTCCAATGGCAGTGCTTACGTATGCAGAATTATTTAGTGAATCTGTACGGTTCGCATCTGGTCTGCTGTTTTTGTCAGTGATGCTCTGTGGGTTCTATTATTTTGCCTCAGCATACCTGCATCTTTTTGGAGGTGCTGATGCATGGGCGATGATCTTTATTACTGCGTGTATCCCGCTTTTCCCTGTTGAACCGTATGCCGGTTATCCGATAATTGCGTTTTTCCCCCTCTCTGTAATGGTAAATGCAGTTCTTCTCAATCTTGTGACACCTCTGGGTATATTTGTCGTTAACTGCCTTCGGAAAAATCATGGGCCACTTCGGTATCTGTTTGTGGGGTTCCCGGTTTCCGGAGATACCATTCAGAATGAATTTGGATTTATAATGGAGGAATTCACTGAAGAGGATGATGGTACGGTTACGCGCCGCTACCTTTCATTCACAGAAGCGATAAAGAGAATGATCCGTGGGGAGCGAAGACTGTATACAGGGGATTTTAAGCGAGAACCAGAGGAATACAAAGAGGAACTAAGACTCTACAGAAAAGCAGGAACGGTGTGGATTTCCTATGGTGTTCCATTCATTCTTCCCATTTGCGCGGGTTTTCTCTCTGCGATATTTATTGGTGATATTATGACAATATTAATACAGGCACTATCAGGAGCTCTCGGATAAATGGATATACATTACAATAACTCAGGAATTGTTCCTGTGATTGCACAGGATGTGGAGACCGGGCGTGTACTGATGCTTGCATATGCAAATGCCCAGGCCCTTTCTCTGTCTCAGTCCACAGGATATGCGCATTATTTTTCACGCAGCAGAAATCGCATCTGGAAAAAAGGAGAGGAATCCGGACATTTTCAGAAAATTGAAGCCATACGGGTAGATTGCGATGCAGATACTCTTCTCTATATTGTGCATCAGACCGGTGTGCCCTGCCATACCGGATATGAAACCTGCTTTTTCCGTGAACTGGACGGAAAAGTAATTGCGCGAAGGCTGGTTAACCCGGATGAGGTATATGATAAAAAGGATGAGTGACATCATATTAGATTGGTGATATTTTTATGATATTAGTACCCGATACAAGCGTTGTAATAGACGGGCGCATCACCTCCATGATACGGGAGGGCGAATATAACGGTTATACAATAATAATACCGGAAGCTGTTGTGGCTGAACTTGAATCACAGGCGAACCAGGGAAGAGAAATAGGATTCAGTGGTTTAATAGAACTCCAGCAACTTTCAGATATGGCTGGTGAAGGAATAATTGAATTACATTACGTTGGGAAACGACCCAGCCTTGAAGAGGTGAAAATGGCAAGTGGTGGGGAGATTGATGCAATTATTCGCAATGTTGCACTGGAATACGAAGATGCGCAATTTATCACCAGTGATATCGTGCAGGCAGAGGTGGCAAAGGCAAAAGGTCTGGATGTTCTGTATCTCAAACCACATGCAGGGGAATTTTCGCCACTCAGTATTGACCAGTTTTTTGATGAAACAACAATTTCTGTCCATCTGAAGGAACGGGTAAAACCCACTGCGCGAAAAGGAAATATAGAGCGTTCAGAGATTGTGACTCTTCGTGAAACTCCTCTTTCTGAGTATGAACTCCGTCAGATGGCCCAGGAAATTCTTGAGCGGGCCAAACGCGATCCAGATGGATTTGTTGAAGTTGAACGTAAAGGAGTGACGGTTGTTCAGATAGGTTCGATGAGAATCGCAATTATGCGCCGGCCATTTTCTGATGGTATGAATATTACTGCTTTCAGACCGGTTCTCAGAGTGCAGTATGATCCGAATTTGCTTACCCCGGAGATTAAAACGTGTCTGGCACAAAAATCATCCGGCATTCTTATTGCTGGTCCTCCGGGTTCCGGAAAAACCACGCTTGTTCAGACCATTGCGTCTTACCTTCTGGAGTCAGGACAACAGGTCTGCACGATGGAGAATCCCCGTGACCTTCAGGTTCCTGATTCAGTCACGCAGTTTTCTGCACTTGATGGAAGCATGAAGAAAACCGGAGAAGTGCTGACACTCATCCGTCCGGATCATGTAATATTTGATGAAATCCGTGTGGAGGAAGATTTTCAGGTTTATACGGATATGCGCCTTGCGGGAATCGGAATCATTGGGGTTGTCCATTCTCAGACACCATGCGATGCCCTGCAGCGGTTCATTAACCGGGTTGATTTCAGTACCATAGCAAATGCAATTGATACCCTGATTTTCGTTGACGAAAAAGCAAAATTATCTGTTTATAAGATTACGCTGGCAGTTGGAAAACCAACCGGAATGCAGGATATTTCCAAAAATTGTCCAATCATCAAACTGTCACGCCGTTCAGATGGTGTTACGGTATGTGATGCTTTCTGCTATGAAGGGCAGATCATTGTTTTGCCTGTTGAGACCCCGGAAGTGGCATCCGTTTCTTCGCATAAAAAAGAACAGCCTCCGGTAAAAGAAGTGGCAAAGAAGGTTCCTGAGGAGAAAGAGGCGGCGCTGCCAGAAGAGGAAAATCTCTCGTGGAAGTTGGCAGGACGTGAAATAAAACAGGAAATCGGGCGTTTTACTGATGGACCCATTGAAGTAAAAATGCTTTCAGATAATAAAGCGGTTGTATATATTGATGACAGAGATGTGCCTGCTGCAATTGGTAAAGGTGGCAAAAATGTTGCGGGTATCGTCAATAAACTGAGTATTGGCATTGATATTAAGCCGCTTTCTGAATTTGGACCTGCAAAAGAAGATGTTTCTGTGGATGGGAGACCATCCGGAGATGCAGTTGCTGCAAATGGGCAGTCAATCGATCTTACTGTTGACAAAAAGAATCTCACGGTGATGTCTCCGGGAAACAGCGGGAGAATTGTTGATGTGTTTGGCGGAAAAGAATATCTTTTCACAGCAACGGTGAATGATAATGGTGAAATTGTCATCTCAAAGACCAGTGGGATAGCACAGGACATGCTCCGCCGGTATAAGGAGGGTGAGCCAATCCTCCTTAAGCCGGTAGGAAACTAACTTTATTTTTGGGAACAATATTTCTGGGATTACCTTTCAGATTGGGGCGATAAACGTGCAATCATTTGATATGAAAAACTTTGAACAAAAATATGGGGAAATCTGGCGGTCGCAGTTTGAATCAGACCCTAGTGCGAATAAGAAATTCTACCTGAATGTGGCGTATCCATACCCATCCGGGGCAATGCATGTCGGACATGGGAGAACATACATTGTGCCTGATGTTATCGGGCGTTTCTGGAGAATGAAAGGGTGTCAGGTTCTGTATCCGATGGCTTTTCATGTTACCGGCACGCCTGTTGTCGGTATATCACGGAGGATTGCCGCAGGTGATGAGAAGACAATCAGGCTCTATTCTGATCTCTACCGTGTACCAAAGGAGACGCTTGATACATTCATTGAACCGATGTCAATTGTTCGTTATTTCAGTCAGGAATATGAGCGGGTAATGAGCCGCTGCGGCCTTTCCATTGACTGGAGACGACGGTTTACCACTGTGGACCCGACATATTCCAAATTTATTGAATGGCAGTATCTTCATCTGCATGATCAAAACCGTGTTGTGAGAGGGGCTCATCCGGTGAAATACTGTATGGGATGCGACAACCCTGTTGGTGATCATGACCTCCTCGAAGGAGAACATGCAGAGATTGTCAAGTACGTGCTGGTTATGTTCAACTGGAATGAGTATACTATTCCCTGCGCCACTCTCAGGCCTGAGACGTCGTATGGTGTGACAAATCTCTGGGTAAACCCCGATGTCATGTACCAGAAGGTTCGTGTTGACGGTCAGAAGTGGATTCTTTCCCCCGAGGCAACAGATAAGATTCGTCTGCAGGATCATGATGTGATACTGGATGGAGATATTTCAGGTTTGAGCCTCGTTGACCAGACTGTTTCCAATCCCCTGAGTGGGGACATACAGATTTTGCCTGCGGCTTTTGTTGACCCTGATATGGCGACAGGCATTGTGATGAGTGTGCCTGCTCATGCACCATTTGACTATATTGCCCTCCGTGACCTTCAGGAGCAGGGAAAATACCTGAATATTACTCCTGTTCCCCTGATTACGGTTGAAGGATATGGCAGATGTCCTGCTCAGGATGCTGTTGAACGCTCAGGTATCAGTAACCAGAATGATCCGGCCATGGAAGTCCTGACACAGGAAGTCTATAACGCAGAGCATTCAAAAGGCAGAATGCTTCCGGAATACGGTGGAAAGCTGGTAAAAGAAGCCCGGGTGGAAATATCCGAACGCATGCTTGAGCGATATGGCTCCGCGGTAATGTATGAGTTCGACAACAGAAATGTTGTCTGCCGCTGCGGTACCCGTGTGTATGTCAGAATTCTGCAGGACCAGTGGTTCCTGAAATACAGTGACCCTGAATGGAAGAAGAATGTTCATAATGACCTGGAATCTCTGACATTGGTGCCTCCTGAAGTCCGGGCAGAATTTACCCGTACCATTGACTGGCTCAATGACTGGGCATGTACGAGAAAAGTTGGGCTTGGCACCAAAGTGCCATGGGATAAGGACTGGCTGGTTGAACCCCTGTCTGACTCGACAATGTATATGTCATACTATACCATTGCCCATAAGATCAGGAATATTGCACCGGAGTTGCTCACGCCGGATGTTTTTGAATATATCTTCCTTGGGAAAGGAGATCCGAAAGGCATTCCGCGGGATACTCTTGATGACCTCAGGCAGGAATTCCTGTACTGGTATCCATATGACTACCGTTTCTCAGCGAAAGATTTGATCTCCAATCATCTGACATTCCAGTTGTTCCACCATGATGCTCTTTTCCCTCCCGAACTGCGGCCGAAGGGAATGGTCATCTTTGGGATGGGTCTCCTGGAAGGGGCCAAGATGTCTTCATCCAAAGGGAATGTGATCCTTCTTGAAGATGCGCTGGATGAATTTGGAGCTGACACGGTGCGGATGTTCCTTGTGGGCAGTGCTGAACCGTGGCAGGACTTTGACTGGAGGAATGAACTGGTCTCGTCGGTACGTAAACAGATCGAACGGTTCTGGAACACAATCAATGAAGGCATTCAGTCAGAGGATACCTATGATATCGATGCATGGGTTCTGTCCCGGATGCAGAAGCATATTGAGATGACGACAGATGCCCTTGAATCGTTCCAGACCCGTCAGGCACTACAGGAGGCCTACTTTAGCATTGAATCAGATTTGAAGTGGTATCGTCGCCGTCTTCCGGAGGGTGTACGCAGTTCAGTGGTTATCAATTCTATTGCATCGATATGGGTCAGACTGCTTGCACCGTTTATTCCCTATACCTGTGAGGAACTCTGGACAATGGTTGGCTCAGGTGAACCTGTTGCATTTGCATCCTGGCCGCAACCGGACTATGCCCTTGTTGACACCGATCTTGAACTATCCGAAGAACTTCTTTCCCGAACCGTGGAGGATATTGAATCCATTATCCGTCTGATTCAGATTGACACCGAATCTATCACCCTGTATGTTGCACCGGCATGGAAGTGGGACATATTCCGTATCATAGCCTCTGCCCCGGACAGAAAGAAGGTGATGGGCGAGATCATGAAGAATGAGGAGATGAGAAATCGGGGTAAAGAAGCAACGGATGCTGCAAAACAGATCACGAATCAGATACACCGTTTCCCACCTGAACTGGTTTCCTCGATTGCTGCAGCCGGGCTTGATGAACGTGCGGTATTCAGTGGAGTACAGGACTTCCTGCAACGTGAGTTTGGTGTCCCGGTCTCTGTTGTTAGTGCTGAGGAGAGTTCTCATCCCAAAGCACGGGCAGCACTGCCGTTTAAACCGGCAATTGTGGTGCAATAAAAAAGGTAAAAAACAAAAAAATTATGCAGCTTTTTTGGCAGCTTTTTTGGCAGCTTTGTCTGCATTTTTCTTTCTTTCTTTTGAATTATATCCGGTTACATGTTCAAGGTACTGTCGGAAGCGTCTGTTTGTATCAAGGACCATTTCATTTGCTTCTTCTTCTGTAAAACGATCAAAAATAGACATATCTGAGTCAGAATCAACAATCAGTGTTTTTTCATTTTCACCGGTGTAGACTTCAAAACGTTTGAAGGATCCATATACTATGAGATAGTGCCCCTCATTTTCCTCTGCTGTCTCGCCAAAGAGTTCTGTCAGACCATCTACCATTCGTGTGGCAAATTCTTTGGTATATCCCCTTTTAATTGGATATTCCTGCATACCAAATGTATTGACGTCAGATATTATGAGTGTTGGTCTTGATCCTGTGAACAATCCGATATCTGCTGTAATCTCATACACATACGGAAATCTTTTTTATACTTGTGTTTACTCATTACCCTTGTAGAGGTATTGAGGACTGTGATGAAGATGGAGGACATAAGAATAAAATCCAGCGACCCGCAAGGGGAGGACCTCATTGTACTGCTGGGGTTCCCGGGCAGTGGACTTGTTGGGAGTATTGCACTTGCCCATATGATCGATGAGCTGGAGTTTGAACATATTGGGAATATCACCAGCAAATATTTCCCCCCGCTTGCAATGATGGTTGACGGGATTGTACATGCCCCGATGCGTATATTCCAGAAAGATCAGTATGTTCTCATCGTTTCTGATGTTCCAATCCATCCGGCGATCTGCTATGAGGTTGGAAATGGCATTCTGGAATGGCTTTCTGCGTTTCCGGTGAGTAAAGTAGTGGTTGTGGCAGGGATTGTAACAAATGATGTTGAAAAACGGGTATTTGGGGTTGCTACAGAGAACACAGGGCTTGAAATGATCCGTGAGAAAACAGAGATTCTGCCGATGGGAAGTATAACGGGGATTGCAGGGACAGTCCTTACTGAATGTAAGGTAAATGGTTTACTGGCAATCGGACTTATGGGAGAATCGGTAAATGCCCCGGATCCACGTGCTGCTGCTGCAGTAATGAAAGTTCTGAATGAACTGTTTGAATTTAATGTGAGTATTGATCCACTGATTGAACAGGCAACGGAAATTGAAGCGTCTCTGCAGCAGATGGCCGAACAGGTTGAGCAGGCTGAACAGCAACCGGTGAAGAAGGAACACCTTCCGATGTATGGGTGATCATGATGGATTGTACGCTTAAGTGTGTTGCACTCACTGGAATTGGACCACATGTTATTGAAGAACTGAAGAAAGGGAAGCCACGCACACTGGAACTTCAAAGTGCACATAATCTGATATCTCTTACCGTTGTGTCGCCCGGTGATGTTATGTTATTGACATCGGTTGATCTGGATGATTTTACTGCCGGAGATCGGGGAATTGTTGTGCAGGTTATCTCACTGACGATAAATATGAAGAGGCTTGTTGAATATACGGCGCCCTATCATTATGAAGAGCGTGAGAGGATGTCTGCACGGATTCAGGTGCGGTACCTGAATGGTGCTATGGCAAAGTCTGTAGAAGGGAATGGATGGGGGGAGCCCACATTTGCAGAAGTACTCCGTCCTTCATGTTATCGTGCCGGATAATATCAATACCATTCATTTTATTATCCCTGAAAGCAACCTTGTAACGCAGGATGTGCTAATTACGCAGGATATGCTAATTACGCAGAATGTATTGGGCTTGTGGCTTAGCCTGGATATAGCGCCGGGCTTCTAACCCGGATGTCGAGGGTTCGAATCCCTCCAGGCCCGTATTTATTTCATAGGTTTCCTTTTTGAACCATCATATTACTTATTTTTAGATGATTGTGTTTTTTGTCGTTCGTTTCAAAAAGGGTATTTTTCTTCTGGTCAGTGCTCCCCTCGCAGTGGTTGCTACAGACATTCCGGGATTTTTTTGAGGAGCCTGTTGATGTGGGACATTTTCTCTCCCTGTTTTTTATAACTCTCTGTACCCACCCTCTTTTACCTCCTGCGTTTGGGAATTGGAGAGTGCAATGGACGTATTTTTTGCTCATTCGTGATGACTGAAAAATACGGCTGCAATGCCTTTTATTTGGTGTAAATACGGCTGATTGTGGACGATTGAGGGGCCGCTATTGATAGAATTATTTGAAGGATGTATGTGCTGTCCAGACTGAGAACTGCCCTCACCAGGCTTCTGTGTGGATGGTTATAACCGGGGCAAATATCTGCATGATGTGCCATTTTAACGTTATTTGGCTGCCGATTGCAGGGTTTCGCCCATGCGATAGGAATCCTGAATTGAGAGAGAAAAATAGAGTATTTCACTCTGGAAAAAAAGTTAAAGGATTTTTGTTCCGGGAAGAACATCCTCATTCGGAATCAGCAGTGATGCATTATCTCCTGCTGCAAGAATCATGCCGTCACTTTCTACGCCGAAGAGTTTTGCTTTCTTCAGGTTTGTCACCACAACAACGGACTTTCCAATCAGTTCTTCAGGAGAGTAATACTGGGAAATCCCACTGACAATCTGGCGTTCTTCATCCCCAAGAGTCACCTGGATTTTGAGAAGTTTCTTTGACCCGTCTATTTTTTCTGCTGCGAGAATCTTTGCAACTTTCAGTTCAACGCGTGCAAATTCATCGATGGTGATACGTTCTTCGGTCTGTATTTCTGTAGTTTCAATATTTTCGGTATTTTTGCTCAGTTCTGTATTTTCGTTCATTTCTGCTTCCTCAATCCTTATTTTCATAATTTCGTTCAGTGCATCCCGCGTTTCGTCTTCAATTTTTGCAAATAGAATGGAAGGTTTGGGAAGATTATTGTGCGCAAATCCTTCTGTTGATTCTGCAATATTGTGCGTTGTGACACTGTCGGTATATCCCAGCATCTCCCATGCTTTCTGTGCCTCTTCCGGAATAAGTGCATCAAAAAGAATTGTGCATGCCTTTGCAATCTGCAGACAGTTAAGAATCACTGCTTCTGCTGCTGCCCGGTCTTCTTTTATGAGTTTCCAGGGTGCATTATTCTGGATATAGGAGTTGCCGTATGAGGCAAGCGCCATCATCTCATCGATTGCATTCTTGAACTCATACCGTTCCATTTCTCTTTGTACAATGTTCAGGGTTGCCTGAATTCTCTCACAAATCTCTGGTGCAGGCTTTCCTTCAGGAATGCCTCCCAGTTTGTTTGCAGCAAAATGCAGTGTCCGGTACAGGAAATTGCCCAGGGTATCTACCAGTTCATTATTGATCCGTTCCTGGAATATGTCCCATGAAAAGTTGAGCTCTTTGGTGTGTGATGTATAGGCAAGCAGATAATAGCGGAGATAATCTGCAGGAAGTCCCTGATCGAGGTAATCATCATTTGTCCAGATTACATATCCCCGTGACTTGGAGAAGGTCTTGTCATTGATTTTGACCATGCCGCTTGCAACCACTGCGTTTGGTGTTGAATACCCTGCACCCTTTAGAATCGCCGGCCAGAAGACACAGTGGTGGTAAATTATATCCTGTCCGATAAAATGGGTTATTGGCTGACTGCCACGCCAGAATTGTTCCCAGTCCCCATTGTTCTGTTCTGCCCACTCTTCGGTGAATGCCATATATCCAATCGGTGCATCGACCCAGACATAAACGACCAGATCATCATTACCGGGGAATTTTACCCCCCAGTCAAGCGTTCGTGTGATGCACCAGTCATGGAGTCCTTCTTTGAGCCACCCGATTGCATAATTCCGTGCATTCGTTGTGCCGCCCAGGGTGGGCAGGTATTCCTGCAGGAATTCGCTGAAATCACTGAGTTTGAAGAAGTAATGTTCCTGATCTCTCTGTTCAGCTTTTTCTCCACAGATTTTGCAGGTGGGGTCTTTGATTTCGCCCGGCTCAAGGTGTTTGCCACATCCCTGATCACATTCGTCTCCACGCGCACGGACACCGCAGTGCGGACAAATTCCTTCCACATACCGGTCCGGGAGAAACATCTTACAGTGAGGGCAGTAACTCTGGCTTATCGTTTTTTGATATACATGCCCGTTGTCAATGAGTGACTGGACAATCTTGCGCGTCAGCTGGTGGTTCTTCGGGTCATCTGTCATACCAAACCGGTCAAAAACGACATTCATTCGTTTAAATGTCGAATCAAAGTGGTTGTGGTAGATTTCTGAGATTTCGCGGGGGGTCTTGCCGCTTTGGTCGGCAGAGATGACGATGGGAGTTCCGTGATTATCTGAACCACAGATAAAGAGGGCCTCTTTTCCAGAATGGCGGATATAACGAACATAAAAGTCGGCAGGGACATATGTACGCAGGTGCCCGATATGGCAGTTCCCGTTTGTGTACGGAAGTCCGCATGTTACCAGCAGAGGTGAATCACTCATGCCTAATTTTTTTGCATTTGATGGTATAAATACATAATATCAATGAATAAACGAAGAAGCCTCCCGGTCTGGTCATTTGGCGGGGAAGAACCGGACCCGGATATGCCAACCCTTGCCGCATGGACGGGCAGGCAGAAAGGCGGGGTGTGCGACCTTCTCTCATTTAAGGTTGAATGTTCACTAAAAGACCAGTCAGGACTTGCCCGTCCTGCATATGGGGGGTTGTATTATGCAGACAGGATGTATGATTCAATTGGCGGTATCCGTTCCGGGTTTCTGCGTGAAGAACCCTGGATACGTCCAGAATATCTCTGTGATGATGCTTCGCGCGCAGTCTCACTCTCCCGGAAGGTATGGGCTGTCCTGCCGTCTCCTCTGCAACTGAAGATTGAAGACGGGGTATTTCATGACAGGGAGGAATATGAGAGCACTCTCTGTAGTATGTACAGGCTCCTGATGCGTGAGATTCGTGATGCCGGGGTATATGGGACTATTATTGTTGGTGATCAGTTCTCATCTTTAGAGCGTGAACTGCTTCCCGGAAGACGGGTATTACTCCATTCTCTTTCAGGGAGTTCCCGTGCAATTTCCGGAATTCTTGAAGTCCAGAGTTCCCTGTCTCTTCCTGCACATCGTCTCTCTGTCATTCCTGATCTGCTGAATGAATATGAGATTCGGTCATTAACGGTGATTGATGGAACAGAAAAGAATTTTTCCGGATTACTCTCGTATTTTGATCCCGAAGACCTGGCCGCAGGCGGATTATCTTCCGGTGGCGGACGAAAATACTGGGAAGGTGTGTCTTCACACGCCTTTGTTTTGGTCTGAGTTGCTGGTGTTTAAATTATGTCTTTATGAAAATTGCGTCTGGGATAAGGGTGGGTGATGGGGGTTGACTGTAGTTATGGAAGAGTATCTGCAATCTGCACCAGTTCATCAAAACACCGGGCTTTTTTCAGGAAAAACAGGGATATCTTATCTTTCAGAGTTATTGTGAATGTGCCACCTGCTGCGGGTGGGTGTCCGCCGCCGGAGAATTGGCGTGCAATGAGATGACTGATGGGAACTCGCGAACGTATTGAAAATCTGCCATTTGTTCCGTATATTACTTCGATATCGGTTTTGTACAGGTCCCGTATTTCATGTGCAGTCTCACTGGGATATCCGTATATAGGGGCAAATGCAATCCGGTAACGGGATTCTATAATTTTCATCCGCCGGATGCTCTTTTTTATCGCATCCTGTCGCTCTTTTTCAATTGTTTGGTACTCTTCTGTGATCCAGGCATCAGTGATAATGCCTTTCGAGAGGCGATCACGGATCGGATTCAGATTGTGTCTCTTTGTGCATATCTGACCCAGCACCTTTGCACGTGGGTCCTCATTTTTCCAGAGGTCGTAGTCGCAGACAACTCTGGCGACTTCTTCAGCGGTTTTATCTCCGGGCAGAAGGTCCCCTGCGCATATGGCAGCGGCGCAGCATGTTGTGTCCACAATGCAGGTGACACCGGTATTCTGAATAGAGAGAAGTTCTTCGTCTGTCCACCGGTGATGATCACGCCAGCAGATTTTCCATTCGTTTTTGATGGCTGCCTTCACCAGTTTCTCCGCATCCTTACAGTATCCAAGGTCGGAGATGCTGAGGAGGTGGCCTTTTCCCGGCAGTGTGCCGATGTCGCGCAGCATTGATGGAAATGAACCCACTGATGACCATACGGTGAACACGGTTCCATATTTCATCCGATGCACTGCATCACATCCTGCTGCGTCAAGATCATTGTGTGAGAGGTGTACAATCTCTGTTTTCCGTTCTGAGATAGATTTGAGCAGATTATCTCTCTTTGATTTTGAATTTCCCTTTTTCTTCCCCATGTTATCAATACCGTTTGGAAGTGGTGGAATAAATATCCTGACTCGTCTGCTAAAAATCAAATGGATGGTATTATATCTATGTGGTTCCAATATGAATATCCAAGCCTTAGTAGCTCAGATTGGGAGAGCGCCAGACTGAAGATCTGGTTGTCGCTGGTTCAAATCCGGCCTGAGGCACTAATTTTCTCATTTTTATTCTTGTGACTGTAAGGATTTTTTGTTCTCTTTCTCTACAGCACCTCATCATGTATTGAAAAATGAGTCTCCTCTGCTGTATCGGCAATGTATTTCAACTGGTATGGACAGGTATATGCATGAAACAGGGTGGCCAGGCTTTTCCCGCCCTGTCTGCCCGGATAATGTCGAACTGTGTGAAGATAGTTCAAATGGGATGGTGCGCACGGAGGTACTCTGCCGCCGGTGCAACGCTCACCTTGGGCATGTCTTTGATGACGGTCCCGCGCCAGATAGGACGCGGTATTGTATGAATTCCCTGTCTCTTGACCTCATCGTATGTGGAATGCACCAATCTGATACCAATATGGCTAAATCCGGGCGTGAATAAATGCTACTGTATGCGGCCTCATGTGTTTGTCAACGTGGCAATGAGTGCAGACGGTAAACTTTCAACAAAAGAACGCAGACAGGTCAGAATATCAGGAGATTCTGATTTCAGACGTGTTGATCTGATAAAGTCGCAGTGTGATGCGATCATGGTAGGGATAGGGACCGTGCTTGCTGATGATCCCTCTCTTACCGTTAAAGATGTGCTGCTTAGAAAAAACAGGACAGATGAAGGCAGGGATGAAAATCCTGTTCGTATTGTCATTGACAGCAGGGCAAGAACACCTGTGGATGCGGATATCCTGCATAAAGGTCCCGGCAAAAGAATTATTGCTGTAACGGGTTCCGCAGATCCTGCAAAGACTGCTCTTCTCTCACAATATGCTGAAATTCAGGTGTGTGGGGATGAACGGGTCAGGCTTTCATCCTTTTTGGAATATCTGGGGACTCTTGGGATTCGGAGTCTTATGGTTGAGGGTGGTGGCACGCTTATTGGTTCTCTTTTTGCAGAAGGGCTTGTTGATGAACTCTACACCTGTATTGGAAATATGATCATTGGCGGGAAAGATGCACCCACCCCGGCAGATGGTGAAGGATTTACCAATGAGGCTGATTTTCCCTCTCTTGTTCTTAATAGCGCTGAAAAAATAGACAAAGGAATTCTTCTGCACTGGACGGTTCAAAAAAAGAGTGATAAATCGTAATCATCCTTTTTCTACATCAGGTCCTGGAAAGGACATCGTCATATATTTTGTAGCTTTTGGCATCGTTAAAGGTGACCGTGACGATGACCCGGTCCTCTCCCCGTGTCGCTTCTCCATCATCCACTTTGAATACTGCTTCCTTATCTCCTGCTGCATCGAGGTCAATGTATTTGGTGGTCTGTGTGCCGGTGCCGGATATCACAACCACCTCTACGTCGCTGACCATAGCCTGCCCTTTTCCACCCCTAAATGAGACGGTGATATCACCTGTTATCGGATCTTTTGAAGCAGCAACGTCTACAAACTGTGTTGTCGGTACAACATCGGTTGGCTGAGGCACGAGAACAGGTGCTACCGGTGTTGTTGTTGGAGCCGGTGTCTGCACAGGGACTGGTGTGGGCGTTGCGGTAGCCTCGCCGGTATCCGAGGTACACCCGGCTATACATACCATCCCGATTACAAGAACAATCAGAACAATTGATGCCTTTTTAATCATATCATTCCATATGGAAATGCTATATTTATTCTTATCGGATGTCTGGCATCCGGTACAGATATGAATGTACAGTATGTCCCGGAGATGAACAAAAAATGAAAAAATTAGGTACCTGGGAGATGAAACTTGCACTTTTTCTGGTGGCAGCATCCGTAGTCATTTACTCAACAAAGATGCTTCTGCTCCATAATCCGGAAAATACCATTAATTACCTATTTAATGCGATAGGGTTTCTTCCAATCAGTGTTCTTCTGGTGACTGTGGTACTTAATCACCTGCTGACTCTCCGTTCTCATCAGGAAAAAATGCAGAAACTCAATATGGTTATCGGGACATTCTTTGCTGAAGTGGGGAATCACCTCTTAACTGTCCTTTCCGATTATGACGAAGACTCCTCTGATCTGCGAAACAAGCTTATTGTTGGCAATGACTGGGGGGCAGAGCGTTTTCGTAGTGCATCAGCATCAATTGATGGTCACTCCTTTTCTGTTAACTGGGGCGAGTTAGATCTTGCTGAACTGGACTCTTTTCTTATGCAGAAACGTGATTTTCTTCTTCGTTTGCTTGAAAACCCTGTCCTTCTGGAGAATCAGAAATTCACCGAACTTCTGCGTGCCGTATTCCACCTGAATGAAGAACTGCAGCGCCGTCCCGGTTTTGACTGCCTTCCTGAAAGTGACTGCCAGCATATCGGAGGAGATATTGACCGGGTCTATAAAGAACTCGTCAGCGAATGGGTCAGGTATATGGAGTATCTGAAGAACAGTTATCCCTATATGTTCTCTCTTGCCCTCCGGACAAATCCTTTTGATGAAGAGGCTTCCGCAATTGTGCAGCAGTAAAAAAAAATAGTGCAGTTAATGTGTATTCCTGAAATGTGGGCCTACCGCACTGGAAAAAACACATCCACACAGAAGCCCTGAGGGAGCCCTTCTCAACCGGAGATAAACAATAACATCCTCCCAAACTATTTGGCAATGGAGACCCCTCAGTAATCTGCAAAAAATCCATATTTTAGCAAATAAAAGGCATTGTGGTCGTTTTTTTCCGGCAGTAAAAATGAGCACAAAATACGCCCGTTTCACCTCCCAATCTCCCTATACAGGGATTCAAAAAGGGTGAAAACGGGTTGCTCAAAACAGGAATGATGTAGTATAGCCCCGGGTTTCGATATGCATCCGACCGGTTTGCATAGTTATGTCCGTCTTCGTTTGCTTCGCAGCAATTCTATAGGCCCGAAATACGCAACCATTATGTATTTTTCATCTCCATGCAGGTTCAAAGGAGATGACTGTTCAATGGATGAGTGTTCTGTTTTGATTGGGGGGAAGGCGGGGGATGGAATTAATCTTGCGGGCCAGATGATTGCCCGCATTTTTACGCGCCTTGGATATTATGCATATATGTATTATGATTATCCGTCACTGATACGCGGCGGACACAATTTTTCTGTAATCCGCGCCAGCACCCATCCTATAGGAACACATCGTTCGGGAATTGATATTCTCCTGGCAATGGACCCGACAACACTTCGGCGTCATCAGAATGACTGCAAACGTGATGCCCTGATTATTTATAACTCTGATAGTGTGCAATCGGATGCCGGTTCCGGAATTCCTCTGAAGCGTATTGTTGAGAAAAATGAAGGGTCTGCCGTCATGGAAAATACTGCAATGATCGGTGCTCTCGCGTCTGCCATTGGTATGGAATGGGAATCTGTTGCATCCGTTATTTCGCATGGGATGCATAGATTCACCGAAAAAAATCTTGGAATCGCCCGGGATGCTTTCCGGATGCAGACTGAGAAAAAAGAATTAAAGCGCCTGAAAAAGTCACCGGGGATTCTTCTCTCTGGAAATGAAGCTCTTTCTCTTGGTTTACTTTCTGCCGGGCTGAATGGGTATATTGCATACCCGATGAGTCCTTCAACCGGCATTCTTCATTTCATGGCGGGCGCTTCCGGTGAGACGGGGGTACAGGTTTTTCAGCCGGAGAGTGAAATTGCAGTGATCACAATGGCGGAGGGTATGGCATATGCCGGGGCAAAAACTGCTGTTGGTACGTCAGGCGGGGGTTTCTGCCTGATGACAGAGGCACTTTCAATGGCAGGCATGGCAGAAATCCCGATTACCATTGTTCTTGCACAGAGGAGTGGCCCTTCCACCGGTACTCCGACATATACTGCTCAGTCAGATCTTCATTTTGCGATTCATGCAGGTCATGGTGAATTTCCCCGGTTTGTTTTTGCTCCCGGGGATGCACAGCAGGCATTTGAATGGGCGGGCCATGCATTGTCATTATCCTGGCAGTTTCAGGTTCCTTCCATTCTGATGACAGATAAAACTCTGTCAGAGGGGTTATACACGGTAGCTCCTGAATTATTATCGGCACATTTACCTGTTTCTCTCCCTCTTTGGGAAGGTCCAGGTGAATACCTGAGGTATAGGGATACTGAAGATGGCATTTCCCCGTACGCCTCCCCTCCCCTTTTGGGGCATGTAATTAAAGGAAACAGCAAATCGCATGATGAACGTGGCATATCTGTTGATGACGGTATGCAGATCGCATCAATGACCAAAAAACAGATGAAAAAGATTCCATACATGAAAGAGGCGGTTTCGCAGTTGAATCCGGTTCAGATTTCAGGCAATTTAGATTCGGATATGTGCCTGATATCCTGGGGTTCAAATGCATCACTCTGCCGTGAGGCAGCACAGATCGTGGGAATGAAATTGGTTCAGCCAATTGTTATGCATCCGTTTCCGGAAACTGAGATGCTTGCAGCGACACGCTATTCCGGTATGACATTCCTTCCGGAAGATAATTATTCGGGACAGTTGGCAGATATCTGTGAAGCGCATGGTATTCCGGTTGATGTCAGATTGCCCCGGTTTGACGGACGGCCTTTCACTCTGGATCAACTGGTGGAAGACCTCTGGGGGTTTGTTGAATGACAACAGGGCTCATAACAGATGCGCAGAACACGTGGTGTCCGGGATGTGGTAATTTTGCCATTGAGCATGCACTCAAAGATGTCATTCTCCGTCTGGAGGCAGAGGGCACTCCCCGTGAACAGATGGTGCTCGTTTCAGGTATCGGGTGCCACGCAAAGATGGCCGATTACCTGAATATTAATTCGTTCTATTCCCTTCACGGGAGGTCAGTCTCCTTCGCGACAGGAATCTGCATGGCAAACCCCGACCTGAAGGTGATCTGCTGTGTGGGGGACGGGGATGCCTATGCGGAGGGTATTGCACACCTCCTGTTTGCAGCAAAACGGAATGTGAATATGACCGTTCTTGTACACAATAATCGTGTCTATGGACTGACTAAGGGGCAGCCTACCCCAACGTCTCCCGGAGAATACCATAGCAAATCAAACCCGTATGATACCGGAGAAATCACATTTAATCCGCCCGAACTGCTGCTTTCAGCCGGTTGCAGTTTTGTTGCACGCGGGTATTCCCGGCGGGGGAAAGAACTGAAAGAGCTCATGTATGCGGGTATATCCCATTCCGGGTTTTCATTCATCGACATCCTCCAGATCTGTGCAAGCTATCTTGATAAAACAGAAGAGTATGGCGGAAAGGTGTACGTTCCTCTTGATCATAATCCCGATGATTTTGATGCAGCCTGCCGTCTTGTGCGGGAATACCGGTATGATGATTCCGGAAAAATCGCTCTTGGAGTAATATTCCGGAAGGAGCGGGAACGATTTCACGTGGGTGTTCCTCTCCTGCAGCAGGATTATGGGGATAAAAAATCCTTTATCATGCGCTTCATTGATGGACGCAGATGACTTCCGGTCTTCTCATCCATAGTTTTTTTATATTATGCGTTGTTACTGAGCAGTGTTGAGGTTGGACGAGGTGATGAAAAATAATGAATGGAAAAATTATTGACGCAATCAATGAGCAGATGAAATGGGAATTCTATTCCTCATATCTTTATCTTTCCATGTCAGCCTGGTATGATTCTATCGGGCTGCGTGGTTTTGCAAACTGGGAACGGATTCAGGCGATGGAAGAGCGTGACCATGCAATGAAATTCTATGATTATGTTCTTTCCCGTGGCGGAATCATAGAACTTCAGGCAATAGACGCCCCTCCTTCTCTGTGGGAATCTCCGGAAAAGGCTTTTGAGTTTCAGTATGACCATGAACAGTCAGTCACCGCAAAGATCAATAATCTTGTTGAGATTGCGCATGAGGAGCATGATCATGCGACATATAACCTGCTTCAGTGGTTTGTGGACGAACAGGTTGAGGAGGAGGAGAATGCACGCACCATCCTTGAGAAACTGACTATGGTCGGTGATGATTCAGGAATGGGTATTCTCTTTATGGTCGACAAGGATCTTGCCGCGAGAGTATATCATCCGCTGGTAACACAGGCCGAGTAAATTACTATTTTTTCCCATATCTTTTATTTTTCTGTTACTGGAAATCAATTATTCATACAATTTGGTCGGTATTCAACTGTTTCTTCAATTTCCTTTAAGTGAGCACACAGCCAAACATTTAGACTAATCTGGTGATGAAAATGAGCGATAGATTTGTACCAAAACGTGTGTTTTTTACCTGCGGTGTTGGCCGGAGTCCCGATGAACTGACTTCATTTGAGATGGCATTGCGTGACGCATCCATTGAATGTTATAATATTGTGACTGTCAGTTCAATACTTCCTCCAAAATGCAGAATTATAACAAAAGAGGAAGCACTTCCGGATTTGCGTGCAGGCAGTATTGTTTTTACCGTGTTTTCACGTCTTTCTTCAAATGAACCTCATCGGAGAATTTGTTCATCAATTGGTGTTGCAATTCCGGAAGATATGGAATCTCACTGGGGGTACTTTACTGAGCATCATTCATTTGGTATGGGGCCTGAACAGTCTGGAAAATATGCGGAAAAACTTGCGAAGGATATGTTTGGCAGTATCTCCGAGAGTGCACTTAAGCAGACTATGAATGTGACGAAGAGTACAGTTGTTGGTGATGATGGGCAATGGACATCCGTCATTGCAGCAGCCGTATTTCTGATGGACTGATTCTGTTCCATCCGGAAATGGGTAATGTCGGAAAATCCAGTTATCATTGATCATCCTTAAGCAGCAATTACTGTTTTTGGTGATTTGAACTGAGGCAATCTATTTCATACTCTCCTATCACTGAAAAATCCGACAGTGCCCGGAAATGGATAATTATATATCCTGTTTTTTGTTTTTTACCCGGATATGTGAGTATTTGTGCGTGCAATCAATTCGTTTAAATACTATTGTGGGAACTAAGCAATTGTCCTCTTTGGTGGCAGAGATACCGGGTCACTGCAGTAATCTTTTTTTTGGATAGTCATATGTATCAGGTGTTGACAGGCAGGGAATGTATGCGCCTGATGCTCTGTGCAGCAATTATTCCCTTCTCTGCCAGTGGGGCCTCATTTACCGTTGATCAGATTTCGGTAACCAGTCCTGAGAATGTTTCTTCGGGGGGTTTCAGTTCAGGTATCTGCCCGTGTTTCGTTTGATTCATCGGGGAGAAGTGACATTCCCGGGGAGTGACACGCTCCAGCTCTCTACGGCACTGAATGAGCCTGAGTGGCAGTATACTCTTATTGTTGACAATCATCCGGTCCCGATCTTTTACCGGGAAAATGGTGTGGTATTCATCAATGGATACTATCTCGAATATGCACAGGGCAGATCTGAGTATCTGTCTGTAGAGGTCAGTGTGGTGGTGCCTGAGGTGCCCGAAGGGATGATTGACACAACTGACTGTCTCACACAGTACGATGGATATGGCAATGTGCGGGGAGACGGGATTTCAACAGTGTCTCTGCTCGTGGATACCAATACTGAGCCAGTCACTCCTGAAGAACTATCTGTCCCGGAGTCTGCAACACCAGTGCCAACGGAGAGTTATTTCAATGGATTAGTAGCCATACTGGCAATCACATCTGCCTTTGCAGCCATTCCGGCAGGGAAAAAAGAGGACTAATAGGTCCGTGCAATGATTGCCGGACGTGCTGGTTTGCCGCAGATGATACAGGTGCCTTCGGTATCCGGGATATATTTGCTCTGAACATCGGTGCCCAGCACACTGACGTCAATCTCGTTTTCAATAGTGGTGGCACATTCCTTACACCCGCACCACTGGATGACCGCAACGCCCTTACCTGCTGCCTCACGTGCTTCTTCAAGGGAAGACACGGACACAATCTGTTCCTGCACTTTTTGTTCTGCCCGTTCTTTCAGTGTTTCCGTGAACGTTTCCATGATGGCCTGTATGCCGGGCAGCAGGGCATCCCTTGCGACGGTCTGCTTTTCTCCCAGTCGTGTTACCGCCATTACTACGCCATTATCAATATCACGCGGGCCGATCTCTATTCTGAGTGGCACACCGCGCATCTCCCAGTGATAATATTTTGCACCGGGCCGAAGGTTCCGGAAGTCGGTCTTTACCCGGTACCCTGCCTCTTTGAGTTCGGTCTCAAGTGCTTTTGCTGCTGCACGAACTTCTTCTTCACGCTTTTTTATGATGATCGGGACAATTGCAATCTGCACGGGTGCGACAGCCGGTGGCAGGACCAGGCCCCTGTCATCACCATGTGTACTGATGAGTGCTGCAATGCAACGTTCTGATATTCCATAGCAGGTCTGGTATGCCAGCTGCTGTTCTCCCTGTGCGTCCTCGTAGGTGATATCAAACGTACGGGAGAAATGGTCACCCAGATGGTGGACTGTTCCAACCTGAAGGGTTTTTCCGTCAGGCATGATGGCATCGGTTGCCATGGTATAATCTGCACCGGGGAATTTATCCCATTCCGGGCGGCGTGAAACGATGACCGGGACACAGAGCCTGTCATAGAACGTACGATACAGGTCCACTGCATCATTCACCTGTGTTTCAGCTTCTTCCCAGGTGGCATGGACGGTATGTGCTTCCTTAAACGAGGTTATCTCTCTCAGGCGAATGAGCGGACGAGTGTGCTTTGTCTCATAGCGGAAGGTATTAACAATCTGGTAGAGTTTTATTGGAAGATCCGCATGAGATCTGACCCACAGGGCATACATGGGGTATATCGCTGTCTCTGATGTGGGGCGGAGTGCAAGCGGCACATCAAGTTCACTCGTGCCGCCGTGGGTGACCCAGTATACCTCCTCTTCAAACCCTTTGATATGCTCTGCTTCTTTCATGAATTCATTTTCCGGAATCAATAGCGGAAACAGCGTTTCATCATGGTCTTTATCCAGTAATTCCCGAAGGATGGCATAGGTTGCTTTTCGCACCGCAAATCCGTGAGGGAACCATACATATACGCCTTTCACCGGATACCTGACATCCATTATTTCTGCCTGCCAGAGAATGTCATTGTACCATTCACTGAATGTTTCTTTTGGCGGGAGTGCGCCCTTATCTTCCTGCATAGCTCATCAACCTAGATAAATAACTGTATGATCTCTGGCGTAATAAATCCCTCTATAATCGCTGCGATTCCCAGAAGAGGCAGAACATAGGCGAGGAATTGTTTGCCCATCTGTTGTGCCACCAATATGGTATCCCCGGTGCCATGCAGTTCTCTCCAGAGTTCTTCACCGATGAGGAGACCAAACATGCCCGCAAGTAGCAGTGCGGGAATCTCAAATATGCCATGCGGCAGGATTCCTGCAAGAATGACATAGAGTCCCTGTTCCTGCCGGACATATTCGATCACGATACCGATAACAAACCCGTTGAACGAGAGTATCAGTGTTGTTATCAGGCCAAAGGACGCTCCGCCAATCAACAGAATGACCGAGGTCTGGGTATTGTTTGCAAAGATGTTGAACGCAACAACGGCAGGATTCTCAGACTGAATACTGTTGAAGACCTCATCGTTCATCATGGCAACCATTGATTCTCCAACCGACGGGTCTGCATGCACGGTAAATCCCCCGATAACACAGGTGAGAATAAGAATGCCCACCGTGACAATCGCAGCTCTCCGGTAATTGCCATCAAACATAGAGTATCATCCTTACCATGTCCCTGATACCGGGTGCCATTCCGACAACAATCATTGCCAGAATAATAAGGTGCCACAACTGGCTGTTTCCTTCTTTCCGGTACATTTCAAGCACATATATTGCAGGAATGATCACAACCAGTTTCAGGGCAAACATGGAAAATGCGGTGCCGGTAGCTTCTATCAGGTGAGATCCGACAACATGCACCTCTACATACGTCAGTTCATGGAGCTCAATACCAAAACTTGTCGCGCTTGCATCCAGCATGTGGCCAAAAATAAGCAGCTTATAGAGGATATTCTCAGTAAATGTCCATTTAAGTCCATACCGGAGCAAACCCCAGACAGTCGCTGATGAGACTGCTGCCATCATCAGTATTGTCGCCAGAACATCCAGGGCAATCCGTGTCTCGGTGATGCCAAAATATGTCAGGACGGCTGCGGTAATGATACAGGCGCATAAGCCACCTGCGGCGTAAACTTTGGTATATGATGGAACGAGGCCCTTCTTTTCCAGTGTTCTTGCGGTCACAAGGATGGTAATGGTGATGAAAAAAACCACAAAGAATATGATCGGCGTTACCAGAATGACATTCCATGGTCGTGGAATAATTCCCGTATCCTCAACAACGCGCATTAACCCTCCGAGAATGACAAAAGGGATTGTTGAGACGATAAATTCCTGATCTATGTCAATCCCTGTCTTTTTCAGCCATCTGTATACCAGATATACTGCGAGAATGAGGATGATGGCATAGGTCAGCGTATCAACAATGGTATAGGGTTCCCCGTTTAGTGTCGGGCCAACGTAATATTTGTATATAAAATCCCACATCATTTAATGATAGTACATGAGTCCTGACAGTATAAAATTACTCAAAACACCTGTTTTGGATAAATCAAAATGGATGCAACTGCCGCGTGATGTGATTATTGGTCATGATGCGATTATGCAGTTGCCGAAGGTCTGTGAGGATCTTCAGATCTCTGGTTCTGTGCTCATTTTCAGTGGGAAAGGCACAATGAATGTCGCCGGGAGGCAGGTCCTTTCACTGGTTAAGGAGGTGGCTGATGCTGAAGTATTCATTGTTGATACAATATCCCCTGAAATTATTTCAGAGGCCGAAGAAGCGGGAAAAGGGGTTGATGTCTTTATTGGTGTCGGCGGTGGGAGGGTGATTGATACGGCTAAAATTGTTTCATACAACTGTTGCCGTCCGTTTATTAGTGTACCCACGGCAGCGTCTCATGACGGCATTGCGTCATCACGTGCGTCAGTGCCGGTTAAAGGGGGGAGCGTGTCTCTTGAGGCGAATCCGCCCATTGCACTGGTGGCCGATACCGGCATTATCGCCGCAGCGCCTCGCCGTCTTCTTGCAGCAGGGTGCGCAGATGTGATATCCAATTACACGGCAATTCTTGACTGGGAACTTTCTCACCGCCTCCGGGGGGAACCCATCTCAGAGTATGCCATGGCACTTTCCCGAATGACCGCAGAAATAATCAGTAAAAATGCTGACCTCATAAAACCCAATTCAGAAGAGAGCGCATGGACCGTCATCAAAGCACTGCTCTCTTCCGGGGTGGCAATGAGCATTGCGGGTTCTTCACGCCCTGCATCGGGTGGGGAACATAAATTCAGTCATGCCCTTGATCAGATTGCTCCGGGAAAGGGGCTTCATGGTGAACAATGTGGTATTGGTTCTATCATCACGATGTATCTGCATGGTGGTGACTGGAAAGGTATCCGGAACTCTCTGAAAAAGATAGGGGCGCCGACAACACCAAAGGAGATTGGAATTGATGACCACTCTGCGGCGCAGGCTCTGATCCTTGCTAAAAACATCCGGCCGGAACGGTTTACCATTCTGGATATGGGTGTCACCGAAGAGGTTGCAGAGCAGTTGATTAATATGTTATATGAGGACTGAAATGACCGAAAAAGATGAACATACAAAAATAACACTGATGGGAAAGGCGCTTGCACGTGAGGGCGCTGAATTTGTGTATGGGGGGGAAGTGCATGAATGTGAAGGCTGCAGACTCAGGAAGGTCTGTCACAACCTTTTGCCTCACCGGAGATATCGTATTGTCGGGGTCCGGACCAGCACACTTCATTCCTGTAATGTGCATCTGGACGGCGCGTACACGGTGGAAGTGGTTGAAGCACAGATCCCTGCTGCCATTTCTGCAGAACGTACAATCCTTAATTCGACTATTGTCTACGAGGCGGGATGCACGCAAAGTGACTGCATCAATTTTGATCTCTGTAATCCGGAAGGTATTGTTCCTGGTGAAGGGTATCGCATTGCTGAGATAGATAATGGGGGTGTTATCTCCTGTGAACTGGGAAAACGGATGAAACGGGTTCTTCTGAGCCCGTTTTGATCATTATTTTCTCATAACCCACAGGGCTCTGGCGCAGTTTATCACCTCATCGATTCCTTCAGTATTCCTGAGCCATTTCTCCGGAAGTGATTCAATGCCATATTCTGCGCCCTTCAGTGCGCCGGACAGGGCGGCAATGGTGTCTGTATCTCCTCCCAGCATTACTGCCTCTGTAACCGCGTCTATAAACGAATCCGCACTGAGTGCGATGGAAAGGGATGCATGAAGGGTGTCAAGTGCATCCATGGACGGGTTCAGCGGGTATTTTTCAGGGGTAACAATACGTTCGCGGACTTCTCTGATTTCACAGGATTCAATGGCCCTGTCCACTGCCGCGGTGATGTCCATGCCCCGTACCAGGTATGAGATTATAGTGTTGAATACTGCTGATGCCTCGCAGGCAACCGGGTTAAAATGGGTGATCCGGGAAGCCGCGAGGCTGTACGTCCTGACCTCCTCCGGCGGGTAGAATATGCCAATCGGGACGCCACGCATAACACTGCCGTTTGTCCGGCCCCCTCCTCTTCCTTCTTCAAAGAGGGCTTGTGCTGCTTCCAGTGGAGCGCACCCGTTTTTTATCATTGAAAATATCCTTCCTGATGTCGGGCCATAGAAACGCGGGTCCCGTTCATATTCCTGGATTAAAGCCATTATTGCATCTATAGGATCAAAATGTCCGCATTTTAACATTGATTTAGATATTGCAAGTGTTTGCTTCGTGTCATCAGTAAACTGCCAATAAATAATGGGATTTGTCCCAAAATATCCGGGTTCGCGGATATTGTGTTCTGGTGGGGGCCCCCCTTCAAATGGTGCGCCAAATGCATCTCCCAGGGCGAGTCCTGCGAGTGCTCCGATTGAACGTGAAACCTGCGATATAAAGATCACCAATTAACTATATGTTCTCCTGATTAGTAGTAATTCTAAGGATTGGTGATTTGGTGCAAAAAGAGGAACTACTACATCTTCACATGCTCTTTGTCCATGTGAAAAAATACTACGAATCTACGTGTGGCGACGAGGTTTGCACAGCCGGATATGATGCTTTCTCCATCTCTCCGGTGCATATTCATAAAAATAAATCATGTCATAAGGAAGCAATTCTGATGCTGGGTGATGAACTTGTTTCGTATCTGAAGTCCAGAGGTCTCGCTTCACTTGATTATCAGGAGTATTCTGCTCCTGATGAGATTATTGCCGGTCATTAGACGGTATGCATGACAATGCTATTTTCCGGGAAATTATATCCCGGCTCTCTTTTCCAGGAATTACATCGTCAGATGTTCAGAAGGTAAAGATTCAGGTTGCCAAAGAATATCGGCTTTCTGCAATCCCGAAAAATTCAGTCATACTTGCAGCTGCAACTGATGATGAATTTGAGGCAATGCGGTTAATCCTTCTGGTAAAACCAACCCGGACACTCTCTGGTGTGGCACCTGTTGCGGTCATGACATCTCCTCATCCGTGTCCTCATGGCAAATGTCTGCCCTGTCCGGGTGGACCGGATCATCCATTTGGGTCACCTCAGAGTTATACCGGTGAAGAACCTGCGGCACTCCGCGGCCGCCAGTTTGGATTTGATCCATATGTTCAGGTCCGTCAGCGACTTCTTCAGTTTGAACTCCTAGGTCACCATACTGACAAGGTTGAACTGATTGTTATGGGTGGCACCATGACGGCCCGTGACCCGGCGTATCAGAAATCGTTTATGGGTTCGTGTATTCGTGCCATGAATGAGTTTGGCGGTCCTGTTCTCCCAGATGATGGCTTAACGTATGAGGAGTTATGCCGCAGGAATGAGACTGCCCGGGCCCGCTGTATTGCCGCAACATTTGAGACACGCCCGGACTGGTCTAAACAGGAGCATATCGATAGTATGCTCTCACTTGGTGTGACAAAAGTCGAAATCGGTGTGCAACAACTGAAAGATGATATTCTTGACTATAACCGCCGTGGGCATGGAATTGCAGAGACTATTGCTGCAAATACTCTGTTACGGGATGCCGGGATTAAGGTCGGTTTTCATATCATGCCGAATCTTCCTTCAGCAACGATGGCTGATGACCGGTGGATGTTTGAAGAGCTCTTCCGTAACCCCTCATACCGACCGGATTTTCTGAAGATTTATCCGACACTTGTTACCCCGGGTTCAGAGATTGAGGCCCTGTGGCAGGCAGGAGGATATGAGACCTATCCGGAAGAAGACCTTATTGATCTGATTGCGTTCGGAAAATCATGTGTCCCGGAATACACTCGTATCCAGCGTGTTCAGCGGGATATCCCGGCAAAGCTGATTGTCTCTGGTTCGCACCACAGCAATTTCCGGCAGCTTGCCCAGAAGAGACTTCATGAAATGGGCGGGAGTTGTCGTTGCATTCGGTGCAGAGAAGCAGGCCGTGTTCCGGTAACCGGGGACGCTGCAATTGAAACAATGACGTATGAGTGTTGTGGTGGCACTGAACATTTTATCTCGGTAACGGCAAATGACTCGTTGATTGGATTTGTGCGTCTGCGATATCCTGGCAATCCATGGCGGGTGGAACTCTCCGGATGTGCGATTATCCGTGAACTTCACGTGTATGGGTCAATGGTTCCCCTGGAAAAAACCGGTACAGAATCCGGAGAGTGGCAGCACCGGCAATATGGTGCGCGCCTCCTCAAAACAGCAGAAGACCTGGCAGCATCAGATGGATATCTCTCGATTGCAGTGATGAGTGGAATAGGGGTCCGGCCGTATTATGCCAGACATGGATATGAACGATCAGGCCCATATATGGTAAAGAGGCTTGGATGAATCCCGCCACTCGTGAATATATTCGACAGAAGTTTGCTGACTATTACTCGCATGCTCCGGTATTTGTGCCGCCATCTCTCCGTCAGCGTGAATGGGGATTTATCTCCTTTGATGAAACGTCGAAGTTAAAGATGCGGCGGCATATGGCGTTCCAGTCGCGCGAGGAACTGGCATCCTATGTCCGTGTGATTGTTCCCCGTCATATGTATTTTTCCACCGCATACTATGAACTACCATCAGCTCCGACGATGAGTGACAAAGTCTGGGCAGGTGCGGACCTTATATTTGATCTGGATGCAGATCACATCGTCCAGAAGGTGTCCTACGAGACGATGCTTTCCCGGGTGAAAGATGAGACCCTGAAACTGATAGATATGCTCACTGACGAACTTGGATTTTCAAAAAAGAGTATGTCACTCGTCTTCTCGGGAGGGCGTGGGTATCACGTCCATATCCGGGATCTTGAGATCCGGGAATGGGGCAGCTCGCAGCGGCGCGAGTTGGTGGATTATGTCTGTGGTATCGGCATAGACCCAGGTTTTATGCTCGGTGCTCATGAGGGGGCGGGGGATGGATGGCCGGTACGATATCGTGATTCTCTGCGCGAAGAGCTGCAGCGTATTCGTGATATGGGGGTGAAGGACGGTGTGAAGTATTTGTCATCCCTGCGGGGCGTGGGCAAAGAATCTGCATGTTCGTTCGTTGAGGGAATTGACACGGTTATTGCATCGGCGGGTGACCTCTCTTCACCTGCATCTTTGATGAAGAATAATGCGCTTCGTGCACTTATTGAAGAGGATTATGAACCGCTAAAACGTTTGATACTTTCCAGGGCTGCCCTTGTCGATGAGCCGGTAACAACAGATATTAAACGGCTGATTCGTGCACCGGGTTCTCTTCATGGTGGTTCCGGGTTCCGTGTGACAGAACTGGCTTCGGTGGAAGATCTTAAGAAGTTTGATCCATTTGTTGATGCAGTCGTTGATTTTGGTGGAAATATGGTCTCTGTGGAATGCCCTTTTTCTCTCACAATGCCTATGTTAGGTCAGGTATATACTATTGAGAAAGGGGTAAACAGAGTGCCGGATGAAATGGCCGTTTTCCTTTGTTGCAGGGGTATAGGGGAAATATCCGCTTCTGATTCCTGACTGGTTAAATGTGGTGGGCTGATAATATATGGAGCTTGAAGACCTGCGGATAGTTGTTCTGGATGAGCGTGAAAGTGGAAAACTCACGGGTATATCCCGGGATATTTTTAAAAAGGGTCAGGAAAGGTTACGGGAACTCTACTCCGAGGCCCAGTCTATTGACAATTTTCTTACTGACCGTGGTTCAGATCTCATGAATGAGATTGACAGTCTTACGGTAACTCTGAATGATATTTCGCGTGAACGGTTTAAAAAAATCCTGAAGATGGCGATAAACCAGATGGGTACTCATTATGTGGATCCCCAGGAACTTCGGAAGATGATTCCCGAAGAGCGGGAGATGTATGATGATATTCATGCAGCAATTACAACATGCAGGCATTCCCTTATCGATGGTGCATCGGCTGAAAGGAGAAAAGCCGTTCAGATCATTAAGTCTTCTGAGAATTTTGAGGAAGAATTATGTCCTGATAGTGAAATGCCAGCTGTTGAACCAGAATTGCCGGAGGCTGTCAGTGTAGGATATGACCTTGTTCATGTCCTTGATGACATCGAACCTTTTATGGGGACTGACGGGAGAATATATAGTCTTATTAAAGATGACCTGGTCTCGCTTCCTCTCCGGAATGCGCAGGTACTTTATGAACGCAACATAGCCTTAAATATTAAGGTAAGTAAATAATATTGGGATTCAATATCCACATAAAGGGGCTCAATCCATGAAAATGCCAACGAAATTTAATACCTACTGTCCTTATTGCAGGAAACATGAGATCCATGAGGTCGAAAAGGTGAAGCGCGGGAAAGAGATGCATCTTCATTGGATCGACCGGCAGAAAGCACGTCGCGGGAAAGTCGGGAACATGGGTAAGTTCTCAAAGGTTCCTGGTGGCGACAAGCCAACGAAGAAAATCAATGTGCGCTACCGGTGCACAGTGTGTGGCAAAGCACATCTGCGTCGTGGTATAAGGGCTGGTAAATTTGAACTCACGGAGTGATTAGAATGGTACGGATTAATAGAGAAAACCGGAGCGCTTTCTACAAAGTAAAGTGCCCAAATTGTGAAAATGAACAGCTCGTATTCCAGCGGGCAAGTACAACTGTTGACTGTGTTGTCTGTGGTAGTGTACTTGCAGAACCATCAAGCGGAAACGCCAGGATTCATGCTGAGATTATCGAAGAGTTGAGTGAGTAATTCTATGCAAGAGAGAGAATGGCCCGACGAAGGTGAACTTGTTGTCTGCACGGTTACAAATGTAAAGGATTTTGTTGCATTTGTATCGCTGGATGAATATGATGAACGTGAAGGCCTGATACCTATTGCTGAGGTGGCCCGGGGCTGGATTAAGCACATTAGGGATTATGTCCGTGAAGGACAGAAGGTTGTCTGTAAAGTTCTTCATGTTGAAAGATCCAAGGGCCATATCGATCTCTCGCTGAAGGATGTAAATGATCATCAGCGTAAAGAGAAAGTTCATGAATGGAAAAATGAACGTAAGGCGCTGAAATGGATTTCATTTGTGTCAGAAGCATCCGGCACTGATGAAGAATCGATACGGAATGTCTTCTATCACGAATATGGGGCATTATTTCCGGTATTTGAAGATATTATTGTCGATGAAAAATCAACACTTGTTCGTCTGAATCTGGATAAAAAGGTTGCAGACGCACTGATTTCAGTCGCCAATGAAAATGTCAAATTATCTAAAGTCACCATTACCGGAAATCTTGTTCTGACCTCTAACAAACCAGATGGCGTTAATGTGATTCGTCGGGCATTGCGCAGTGCTCAGCCCACTGTTGAGGGGGTTGAGATTGAACTGGTGTATGTTGGTGCTCCCAAGTACCGTGTAAAAGTGACTGCACACGATTACAAATCCGCTGAAAAAGCTATCAACAAGGTTGCAAAAGCTGCAATTGGTGTTGTTGAACGCGCCGGCGGCACTGCAGAATTTGTCCGGAAAGCACGCTCGGGTAAAAATTAATGGCCGGAAAAATTAGACGATGTCCGTCTGATGGAACATATACCCTCAATTTTTCCTGTCCGCAATGCGGAACTGAAACCCGGACTGCACATCCAGCCCGCTATTCTCCACAGGACCGGTTAGGTAAATATCGACGGAAAGTTCGCTATGGATGATATTCGTATAAAAATGCTCACCGATGAGAGTTATCATGCTGATATTCTCATTGAAGGCCTTCCTGGCGTTGGTCAGGTTGGAAAGCTTGTTGCTGAGCACATGATTGAAGAATTTGGTGCAGAGAAAATCGCAGAGATTACCTCCATATTCTTTCCTCCGCAGGTGCTTATTGATGAAAACGGCGTTGCCCGTCTTTCATGCAATGAAGTGTACCTGGCTAATAACGATAATCATTCCATTGCATTTCTTGTAGGTGACGCTCAGAGCGCGTCCGGAGAGGGACATTATCTGCTTACAGATGCGTATCTTGACATTGCTGAGGAACTGGGCGTCAAACAGATTTACACCCTTGGAGGGTATGGGACAGGCCATTTGCAGGAAGAGACTCAGGTCTTTGGGGCTGTCAGTAATATTTCTCTCCGGGAGTCTGCTGAAAATGCAGGAGTGGTTTTTTCGAAAGATGAAACAGGTGGCGGAATCATTGGCGCATCCGGCCTTCTCCTGAGTATGGGAGCAGAGCGTGGAATTGAAGGTGTGTGCCTGATGGGGGAGACCTCTGGTTACATTGTTGATCCTAAGAGTGCACATGCAGTTCTTGGCATTCTGAGTGCCCTGACAGGCCTTGATATCGACGACACGAAACTTGAAGAGCGTGCCGTTGAAATGGAAGGGATTGTTGAAAAGATCCGGGAAATTGAGACTGCGAAGGCTGAGGAAGAACTCAGCTATATTGGCTGATCCAATCTCAGCGTAGATCTTCCTTCCTTCTTTTCTGTTTTTTTAGTGTATGTGTGGCCGTCTCAGAGGCCATGCGTCTCCCGTTCGTTTCATTGGAACAGCCTCGGATAATAAAGGGCATTGGTATTTTTCGGGTGCAGGTGACGCTCTTCACATCCGAAAAAATAGCGTTCTCACATTGTGAAAAGATTGCATGGATTATGCCTGGGGATATTTCCCCTTCCTCTCTCTCAAATTGTTTTTACCTATGAAAATAGAGGTGGCCGGGATGGTTCATTGTCTTTATAGATTAAGCGTAAAACTCCTTAGTCTTTAGCCAGGGGGATGTAAGCGTAGTTACCGATAGAGTTAAATCATTTAACACTAACCCGGTATTACTCAGTTGCGATAAACAAGCAATTATTTCACCCTCGGGACGAGGGGTAGGGCCTGTGGACTGATGAACATTAGTTTGGGGTATGAAGCAGGAAGCCACTAAGTCTTTAGCTTAGGGGTAGTTCACGCGTTCTTCACCTGGCAAAGTGAAAATGAATGCATTCTTTTTAATTCTTTGCCCTTCCTTAAAGGAAGGGTTATACTTCGTAATGATCATAGTATTCAGAATGCTTGTCATCAAAAGGGAAGTGTGCGGCTACTGTGGAGCCTGCGTTTCGGTCTGTCCGGAAGGCGCGCTCGAACTGGTAGATACTTACCTTACTGTTGATCCGGAAACCTGTATAGAATGTGGTATATGTGCCCGAATATGTCCTCTCGGCGCTCTGGAGTTGAAGAATGCAGAGTAAATATAATGTTCTGATAATTGGAGGAGGGCCCGGCGGGGCAATGGCCGGAAAGGCGGTTGCAGAAGCAGGGCTTTCCTGCTGCATTATTGAGAAACGCCCGGCGATCGGTGCACCGGTACGATGTGCAGAGGGTGTGGGACAGGAAATATCTGAGCTTGTGGATCTGGATCCAAAATGGATCTCATCAAAGATTAGTGGTGCCCAGCTTGTTGCTCCGGATGGTCAGATTCTTGAACTGAATCCTGAAATGGCAGGGAATGAAGTTGGCTATGTGCTTGACCGAAAAATCTTTGACCGTGAACTGGTCTGGAAAGCAGCAAATGCGGGTTGCGATGTATTTGTCAAGGCCCGGGCAAGCAGTGCAATCATGAAAGATGGCAAAGTCTGTGGTGCAATTATTGAGACCGGGGGTAAAACAGTCGAGGTGTTTGCTGACATAGTGATCGCTGCAGATGGTGTTGAGTCCAAGTTTTCCCGCTGGTGTGGTATTGACACAACCGTTCCCATGGCAGAGATTGAGACCTGTGTGCAGTACCTGATGACCAATCTCGACATTGACCCCGGCATGAACGCCTTCTACCTCGGCCGTGATGTGGCGCCGGAAGGATATGTCTGGATCTTCTCCAAAGGTAAACGCACCGCTAATGTCGGTATCGGCATATCCGGTAAGATGTGCAAAGACGGCAAACGTCCGAAAGATTATCTGGACGCCTTCATTGCAGAACACCTGCCGAACGGCAAGATCATTGAGTTAATGGCAGGCGGCGTCTCGGCGTGCAAGCCGCTGGAATGCACGGTCGCAGACGGGCTTATCATCGTGGGCGATGCGGCACGACTGAGTGATCCGATCACCGGCGGAGGTATCATCAATGCGATGTATACCGGAAAACTGGCAGGCGAGGTTGCAGTAGAATCCATTGCAACGGGGGACTGCAGTAAACAGGCCCTGATGAAATATGATGCCGAGTGGCGATGTTCCAAAATGGGGAAAGGCCTGAAACGCAACTACCAGGTGAAGGAGATATTCCTTAAACTCAAGGATGAAAAACTGAACTCCATCGTAAAGTCTGTTAACAAACTTGACATGGAGATATTTGATACCAAATACCTCATCCGTGAACTGGTCAAATACAATCCGTGGCTGTTAAAAGATATCGGAACCCTCAGACGGCTGTTAGACTGAACTTTTCAGTTGCCGGTTGAGCATATTCAAACACTCTTTTTCTGCATCTGTCTTTGTGAATACAATGATATTGTCTCCTTTCCGTATGCGCACTTTGCCGCTGGGGATGATGATGTCTCCCTTCTCCCGTTTAATCGCGATGAATACAAAGTCCGTTACATCCAGCTCTTTTATTTCATGATCAATCATTGGAGCATCATCATCAACATCAACTTCAAAGATGGATCCTCCCGGTATTGATGCAAGTTGGTGAAGATCGGTGTTTTCTGACCAGAGATAGAGTCTTTCAGCAACAAGTTCATCTGGATTTTCACTGATATGCACGCCAACCTCTTTGAACATCTCAGAATGCTCTGTCTGGTTTACGATGGAGACTACATTTGGGACATTAAATTTTTTTGCTAACCAGCAGGCCATCAGGTTTACTGCGTCGTCACTGGTTGTTGCAACAAGTGCCTTTGCGCGGTCTATTCCTGCGTCCAGAAGAATGGATTTGTCTGTTGCATTTCCGGCAATAGCAAGGACATCATAATGGTCGATAATCTCGTTACAGCGTTCCTCATCCTGGTCGATAACTGCCACTGAATTTCCATTTTCAACCGACATGGCCACGAGTGCCCTGCCGATACCTCCAAGGCCAATGATGATGGTATACATCAAAATGCGTATCAACCACAGCTATTGATATAGGTTGTGAATTGAACCGTATGTACGTGATCTGCGGTATTGATGAAGCGGGAAAAGGATCGGTTCTTGGCCCGATGGTTGTTGCTGGCGTATCGGCCCCCGATATGGATGATTTCGCGTTAACAGGCGTTGCTGATTCTAAAACACTTTCCCGGAAACGCCGTGAATTACTCTATGGGGAAATCACAGGAAAATTTGTTACTGCCTGTACAATCATTCCTGCAAAAGAAATAGACCGTCTCCGCGCAGAAATAACAATGAATGATATTGTTGCACGGGCACATGCGGATGTTATCCGGAAGCTTCCCTGCGATACTGCATTTGTGGATGCATGTGATGTGAATGCCAAACGTTACGGGGGGACTGTTTCCGGGTATGCAGGGGAGGGTTATACTATTGTATCTGAGCATAAGGCAGATGTTCGGTTTCCGGTTGTCAGTGCTGCTTCAATCGTTGCAAAAGTAACCCGTGACAGGTGCGTTGAGAGGCTTCATGAAGAATTTGGTAATTTTGGGAGCGGTTACCCATCAGATCCCTATACGATACGGTTTCTTGAGACGTATATTACAGAATTTGGTCTCCCCCCAACATGTGCCCGTTCGTCATGGGAAACGACCCGGAGAATAATTGATCGATTGTCACAGGCGTCTCTCTTTGATTTCTGATGAGGTAAGGGATGTTATACGACGGTTTTTATAGTCACTGCAGTCAACGATATAATGAATGGAATTGCTTTTAATCGGCATTATTGCAGTTATTATCTATGCCCTTGTTGCTGGTTTTATTAAGTATGCACATCTGTGGGAAGATCATGTAACCTTTTATGGACCTATTCTTGCGCTGAAGACAGAAAGGGTAGGATTCTTTGATTTTTTCAGGCGACAGACAAGATTCTGGCGCGGCTATGGGACACTTGGCGCCGTTCTCGTGGTTGTGATCTCCATCCTGATGTCTGCCCTCCTCCTGCTTGCAGTCTACAACTCTATGATTAATCCCCCTTCACCAGTGGGGATTTATGAACCACAGAATATTCTCGCGATCCCCGGTCTCAACGATTTCATTCCGATTACTATTGCAGTTATTATCGGTTTTTTCGTGACGCTTGTTGTCCATGAATTTGGACATGCCATTCTTTGCAGAGTTGAGGATATACGGGTAAAAAGCACCGGAATTCTCTTTGCCGTAGTTCCCATTGGTGCTTTTGTAGAACCTGATGAGGAAGAGGTGGAAAAAGCCCCGCGCTCCTCAAAAATACGGATGTATGGGGCGGGTATCACCAACAATATAGTTGTTGCACTGATTTGTTTTGCCGGGATTGTCATTTTAATGGGAATGATAACTCCCTCATCCACGCCAATGATTCAGGGAGTGTATGAGGATTACCCTGCTGATCTGGCAGGGATAATTCCTGATTCAGTGATTTATGCTGTTGATGGAGTTGTTGTGGAATCTGCCACTGATGTGTCAGACATTCTGCAGACCACTACTCCCGGGGATACGCTGATGGTTACAACACTGAAAGATGGTGTCCATTCTGATCATACCCTTATTTTACAGGAGTGGCCTGACGAAATCAGTAACAAGTCAACCGGATTTATGGGTGTTGTGTATTATTCTCCGGAATCAGCTCAGTTGGTATTTAATAATCTTATTAAAAGCCCTGTTGGTCCCCTTCTTCTGCTCTATATACCAATTAATACGGTCGTTGAAGATGACAGTCTGAACCTGGGGATTCTTGCGTTTGATGTGTCATATGTGGGCGTATGGGATGTGCCCTTCTCCGGGTTTTGGGGAGTAATTCAGGTATTGTTCTGGACATTCTGGTTCAATATGGCAGTTGGGACATTTAATGCACTCCCGTTTATTCCACTGGATGGTGGATATATCATGCGGGAAGGGGTAGCAGGATTTTTTGAAAAACGGGGCCGCGGTGACCTTGTACCAATTGTTGTGTCAATTATCAGTTCATTAATGGTGGGAGTGATCCTTCTTCTGCTGATAATTCCATATATTTTTGGTTGAATATTAATTTAAATACACATTTTTTCAAACGGTATGATTTATTGTGTCGCAGCGTTTCTGCTGATATGAAAAAATATACTTATGTATAATATGTATGTAGGAGATACGTATCATTATAGAAATAGGTGTTTCCGTATATGTCGCGAATTCCGGCAAATAAACTGTATGCCCTTGGCTGGTACAATGAAGGCATTGTACATCTGAAGATAAATCAGTTTGAAGAAGCAATGCAGTTTATCAATACGGCCCTTGATGCATTACCGGAAAATCCTGATTTTTTAATTGGTAAGGGCGATGTGTATCTTTCCCTTGGAAATTATGAAGAAGCCTATTATTATTACCGAAGGGCTGCTGATAATGAACCCGACAATTTTCGCGCATGGCTGAATATGGGAACGACACTTATGCGCCTGGAAAATTATACTGATTCTCTAAGGTGCTACCGCCATGCCAATACGGTAAAAGATCATGATGGGGAGGTATGGCTTGGGGTAGGTATCTGTCTCCTGAATCTCGGTGAAACGGATGAAGCTTCAAATGCACTGAAGACTGCAATTCGTTTAAAACCGAATCAGCCGGCGCTATGGTATCATCTTGGGCGAATTGAGCGTGATACGGGAAAAGCTCTGAAACTCCTGATGCGTGGCTATCGGATGGATCCTGATAATATCGATATTCTGCTTGATATGACCCGGATTTATATTCAGTTTGGAAATCATGAAGAGGCAGGTAAGGTACTTGAACGGGCGTATGAATTATCTCCCAAAAATCAGCGTGTTGTTGAGATGATGGAATACTATGTGCTGGAAACAACGTGGAATGAAGTATTCGATAAACCGTATGGGAATAATTCAGAAGATGAAGTCATCTAAATTATTGATGCCTGAGCATTGCAATTCTGGATCCTTTTTTAACACCAATTGAATCTGCAATGGGGATGCATTTAACGGTCATACAGTATGCAACAGGGGGGAGGCCTTCTATCTCGGTCAGGGACTCGTAATTGGCCATTCCTTTTGCAATAATGATTGTTGCATTACGAATTGCTTCCCGCAGTTCTTCAGGTGCCAGTGCCGGATTGTATCCAAGTTCAGGCATACCATCGGTATTGGTCAGAAGGTTGTCACAGATTGCCTCTATTCCTGCTGTATGTGCATCTTCCAGTGTTGCATCGTTAATGATTGGGCCTCCACGAACGACCACGGTGATATGGGCTCCCCGGTCTTTCAGGAATCGTATCAGGTATGAATCAAAGATTATCTCCCCGCAGTTATCACATAAGAAGACTACTCTTTTTGAAAGGGCTAAGATTTCATCGGTATCATCGATTGTCAGACCCTTTTCAAATTCATTTGTGAAATATCTCGTAAGGTTATCTGTCACCGAATGTTGGCTTGATCCATGATCAAGTGTGTTTCCAATAATTGCTGCGAGGCAAAGATCACGAAAACTTGTCGTATTGTTAATAACTATGTTGCATACATTGCGTGCATCTTCATTGTCTTTCACTTTTATGTCATGATATGGATCAACAGATCCCATCTCTTCATATGCGAGCCGATGAATTTTGCTTGATATCTGTGGCCCTGGCTCAGGAAGAGTGTGAAGTTCTGTAAGAAGATTTCTGCACTTTTTGGTGATTTCTTCTGTTTTTTGGGGATCTGTACAGATGAGGTCACATTCATATCCAATGCGTGAAAGAAGACATTCGAAACATGTTTGAGTTATTTTCATAAAAAGAACCGTCCAAAAAAGAAATAATGGGGCCACTGCGATTCGAACGCAGGTCAGAAGACCCCCAGCCTCCTAGGATGGTCCAGGCTACCCTATGGCCCCGCTCTACAGTCTTGGTTCGCTTTCTTTATCAAACTTGCGTTTTGAAAATTAGAAATTGGTATTTTTAAATTCTTCAACATTCTTGGTAAGCTCTTCAATTTCATTTGAAGTCAGGTTTACCTTTCCGTTAAGATTGTTCATTTCTTCCAACAACTGGTTTATCCGGGTATGCATCAGCTTCATTACAAAAAGGAGAAAAACAATTACTACTCCGAATAATATCAACATTATTCCTTCTGGTGTTGCACCTATCATCTTTTCCCCCTGAATATTGAACGAGCCAGTCTGTCGATGAAACTTTCTCTTGATTTTACCTGATCCGGATTTTCAGAATATGTTGTTCCGGCAAGGTTTGCTGCAATTCTTCGGTATGCTTTTGATGCATCAGAATCCGGATATTTGACCACTATTGGTGCTTTATATGCAGCCGCTCTGCGTGTATTTGGATCCTCGGGGATTATCCCTATTACTTTAACGCCGAGTACCTCCTCCATTTTTTGCTTTGATATCTCTGTATTTTCCATTGTGGCACGTGTGAGTATCGCCCCTTTCACGCTTCCCCCCACAAGTTCGGTAAGTATCTTTGTCTTCAATGCATCCACCATAGACGATAATTCCGGATTAACAATTAGAATAACTTCGTCCGCGATGGCGAGCGGAATTACCCCGTCCCGACTAATTCCTGCTGGTGCGTCTATGATTAGAAATTCACATTTTCCAATCAGTTCACGCATAACATCCCGTAATTTGTCAGGATCAGCATTCTGAAATCCTTTCAGTGATATACCGCTCGGGACAACTTTGACACCACATGGTCCTTCATAGACCGCTTCAGACACCTTCGCATTTCCTGCAAGAACTTCGTGAAGTGTTATGGGGACGTTTTCCAGTCCCATAATAATGCCAAGGTTTGCCATCCCCATGTCGGCATCCATCACATACGTTTCTTTTCCAAGTTCAGCAAGGCATGTACCAAGGTTCGCTGATGTTGTGGTCTTACCCGTTCCCCCTTTTCCTGACGCTATAGTATAAACTTTGACCATGAACACCTCTCAAATTCGTGGATTATACACAGTAATTCTGTGGTTTTGTATTATTTAATATGTATGGGTTATTGCAAATCAAAATAAATGGACTCGGTGAAATTTTATTTAGCTATATCCAAAATATTATATGTGGCTGTGGTAATGTGCAGATAAGGTTTAAATACTCAGATCCAATGAGAGAGGATAGATCTTATATCCAGTACCATCATATCTGCCCGCTCTTTGGTAATTTGTTGGGTGGTTCTAACCATTATCAGAATTTGTTCGCCCCTGTATTCGAGTGGAATGATATGGGTATTTCCAATTTCTGTCATTGTGTTTTCCTGGTATTGTGCGGTAAGGTTTGCCGCTTCCTGTTCACTGTCCGCATGTGATGAGGCGATTGAAAATCCGTCCATTGATGCCAGCGTTGCTGAATCAAGATTATATTTCATTGCATACCGTTTCATGCTTCCATTGATGTCAGAAATTCCTTCTGTGATGTTGACATCATAAATTATGGTATTTTGCGGCCCAGCAATAATTTGTTCTTCCTGGTGTTCGTTTTTTTGTTCTGTCTTTGTTTGAGCGGGTTTTTCTTCGTGAATTTTCCGTTTATTTCCATCAGCTACCTTCTGCTGAAGGTCAAACACTTTGTATATCAGAACAATCAATGTAATAAACAGGATAACAACAATTACGCCTAAAGCAACCAGATAAATATCTTTATTCATGTATGTCACCGATCCGTTTTTTTTCAGCTTTTGTATCAATAATCAGGTAATCGAGATCAAGTTCTTTAATCACATATTTGAAATTTTCTCTCACTCTTGACTCCATAAGTTCCATGTCCATATTTTCAAGAGTGTTAACTTCTTTTGCGAATTCATCAAAATTTTCTTCATCAGGTGCGTCTGCAGTCTGCATATCATTATCTGATATTTTGGTGATGTCGATATGTTCTGATAATTCAGATATTTTGACATCTGCTTTGGAATCTGATGTGTTAAAGCCATCCTGACCATTTTTTTCAATGATTCTTTCTTTTTCTTCAATAATTCCTTTTGATATGGATGTAATTGATACTCCTGTCCCTTTGGTCCAGTTATTGGCCCAGTAACCATCATTGAATTCAAGTGCGACATCCATCTGCTGATGAGACAAATCATATAGTTCTGCTGTTACCCTCTTTTCAAATTCATGTTGGATATCCCGGGTTGCCTCTTCTCCATATTTTGGGGGATAATCAATCATAATGCACATGCCACTGCGATAAATAATGGAAGCTTTCCGAATTCCAATATCAATGATTATGTATCCGGTAAAATTTTTTTCCTCGGCTAAACGGATAACATTCAGGAGTGGAACTGATTTTTGAATTGAAACAAATTTTCCCCGTGGTATCTGAAAATCGCTATTTGGTTTTTTTATTTTTGGATTTACCGCGGGTCGGAATTCAAAAAATGTGCTTACATCCTTTGTTGAGTCCGGGCTGATTGTTTCTTTGGAACGTTGTTGTCTTTTCACTTCGGCCATTATTTTTGATTCTGGTATTGCTCCCCCCTCATTCATTTTTTTGGGCAATGGTGCTTTTTTTGGAAAAACAACTGTGCAATCTGCATTGAATTCGGTGCTTAGTCCAATTTGTATAGTGGTGAATACATACAGCTCTGCAGAAACTGTAGAGGGATCCATTTCAACTCGTTTAAATGCGTCAAATCCACAGAATTGTCCTATTTTTGCTAGTATACATCTCCCTTCCCTGAATACAACCGACGCAGTGCCTGAGCTAATATATATATTGCAGTGGCCGGTAAATTTTTGTTCAGAAATTTCTTTAAAGAGGATGGATGACTGAATGTCCTTCTTAACTGAATGCAGTGTCCCCCGAGGCAATTGCATACTGTTTAAAAGTTAAAATCGTGATATAATAAATCTGTTGCCCGTTTCCATTTATTGGGTGGATAAGGCCTTGTGTTCACACAAAATTATTGAATAGATATATGTGATATGAAATTCAAACTGAACTCGTTCTTAATAATCTACCCGGGGGATTGGCGTGAGTAATATATCTTCAGTTAAAATGCAAATTGCAGCACATCTGGATGCATGCGTGGCCCTTGATGGCGTTTTGGGGTGTGTGATCGTTTCACGTACTGGTGCGCTTATGGGGAAAAGAGTTGAACAGGGTATTTCTGTTCCCTCTTTTGCAGCGATGGGAGCAACTATTCTTGGCTCTGCTGAAGCAGCAGCAGGTTTGGTGCATTTATCACGTCCGTCTTTAGTTTTTGTAGAAGTTGATGATGGTGGAGTTATTGTTATGGGTGCCGGAAAGAATGCGCTAATAACGGTAATTATTAATAAATCGGCCGATATACAATCATTAAAAAGGGAACTGGCGGTTATTGCGGGTAATATTGGGGAGTAGTAAATATGTATACAATTCTAATCGTTGATGACAGCCCGATGATCGTTGACGTATTTGTTGCGATGCTTGAACGAGGGGGGTATCGACCTATTGCGGCTTATAGTGGTAATGAATGTCTGGAAGTTTTGGAGGATGTCAGGCCTGATCTGATTCTTCTGGATATTATGATGGAGCCGATGGACGGGTGGGAAACGCTTGAAAACATTAAGATGAATGCATCAACGGTCGATGTCCCGGTAATGATGCTCACGGCTAAGCAACTGACTCCTGATGAAGCACAGGAATATGGCGCCTATATTGAAGATTATATCATGAAGCCGACCACTCATCGTCAGCTCTATGATGCCATTGAATATGTGCTGAAACGTCAGGAAAAGATTAATCTGGATATTGAGGACGCGAAGAGCAAGGGCACTGATTCTCAGATTATTGAAGAATATGAGAAGCTGAGCAAAAGTGCGGATGTTTCCCGCCGCCTTCTGAATATTTTGGAATCGACGTATAATCTCAATGATTCTAACGTTAAAGTTGGAGAAAATATTCAGCAGGCGATTGAGAGTATGAGGATGAGTATTAAGTTCCAGGAAGAACGGCTTGAGCAGATATCAAAAGAGCATCTTCATCTGAAAAAATAAAAAGTCATCTAAATAAATACTATTTTTCTTTTTTTCCAAGGTAAACAATTGCTATTGTGAGGATAAGTACGGCGACAATTGCGAGGACTACCTCTCCCAAAAGAAGTATTGTCAGTGGCTCAGTGTCAAAAAACAGTAGCCTTCTGACCATGGCCGTGATTCCGGCAATTAATATGGGGCGTATTTGTATGGTATGTGTTCGTAGATAGCCAGTCACCGTTTCCATAATTTCAATGATCACAATTGTCAGAAGCACTGCATGCAATGCTTCCATCATACCTGATTGTTTAAACCCGTCCAGCATCATCCGAAATCCGGTAATGGCGTCCATGAGTGACAGGGCGGCGAGGATGAGCAGGATGATAGCTACGAATACGTAGATCAGGTATGTTCCTGAGCTAAGGATATAGATTATTTTTTCTTCAATCCGGTTGCATTCTTTTTTCATCTCATCCTTCCTCTGGTGTTAATATATTCCGGTGTTTTAATGCATTATCATTCTTTGTATCCTTTTTTTTTTCATCGGCGGTTATGGATGAAATGCGCGGGATTTGTTGCCTTCTGAGGTGATTTGCACTGTTTGGTTATTAAACGTGGGTTAAATTTATATATGTCCGCATCCCACTTAGTATACTGATTCGATCAGTGTATCGGGCCCATAGCTCAGCCAGGAAGAGCGCCTGGCTTTTAACCAGGTGGTCGGGGGTTCAAATCCCTCTAGGCCCGTTGCCACAAAGGCATGTGGCGCAATGTGTGATTTTTTGCGGTGATGCATCTGAATAAGAATCAGGTATTTTGATCAGGGGCGTTAGATGGACACCAAAGATTTTTCTGTAATTGAACATGTGATGGTACCGGAACATCACGTAATGACCCGGGAGGAAGTAGACGATCTTTTGCTGAAGTACAAGATCAACTATAGCCAGTTGCCCAAAATCTATCATGACGATCCAGCTGTGAAAACGATTGATGGAAAGGTCAATGATGTTATTAGAATTGTAAGAAACAGCCAGACGGCAGGCCGTGCGGAATCGTTCCGGATGGTTGTCAAGAGGCCGAAAAAATAAACTTATTGAGGGTGATCTCTCTGCTTGATACAAATGTATTATCTTCAGCCTATTTTTCACGGGAACATGTAGCACGTCATCAGCTGGATTCATATAACCATTTTCTGGATTTTAACCTTCAGAAAGTTGTGGATGAACAGCGGATTATTGAGACTGATATCGGTCAGCGTGGCAAAGACAATGATCCCGTGTGGGTTGAACTTGGAAAAATAGAAGTGTTAAAACCAGTTGTAAGAGAAGCGGACGGTTCCCAGTCCGGTCTGTTTCCCTGCGAATCACGGCTTAGAAATTTGACCTATGCGGCACCTATCCGACTGGATATGGTTCTGGTCCAGGGTGATGAGCGCCAGGAGCCCGTTGTAACAACAATCGGTCAGCTTCCTGTAATGATCGGTTCCCAAAGCTGCAATCTGTTTGGAATGTCTGATGAGGAACGGATTTCCTCTGGAGAGGATTCTCACGACCCCGGCGGTTATTTCATCGTTAACGGGTCAGAACGTGTTTTAATGACACTTGAGGATCTCGCCTCCAACAAGATTATGACCGAATACACGGAGCGGTATAGTGAGAGAATCTATGTTGCAAAAGTATTCTCTCAGTTCCGTGGATATCGTGCTCTTGTCATTGTTGAACGTAACCGTAAAAATCTTCTTGAGGTCTCATTCCCGTCCGTTGCCGGTCATCTCAGGTATGTGGACCTGATGCGGGGACTTGGTCTGGGCAGTGATCTTGATGTTGTGCATGCGGTTTCTGACGATGAGCAGATTCTTACCTTCATGATGCAGAATCTCGAAGAGAGTGAATGCGATGATACTGAAGAGGGAATCATGTATGTCGGGAAAAAGCTTGCTCCGAATCAGACACGTGATTACCAGCGCAAACGTGCAGAATTTGTTCTTGATAACTATCTCCTTCCGCATCTGAATTATCTGATGCCGGCAGGGCTAAAGGAAGAGGACCCCGGATACCAGCAGGCAGTTGAGAGTGTCAGGCTTGCAAAGGGATATTTCCTTGGACGAATGGCAGAGGCATGCTTTGATCTTGTTCTTGAGAACCGGAGAATTGATGATAAGGATCACTATTCTAACAAGCGGCTCAAACTTGCCGGGGATCTGATGGAAGATCTCTTCAGGATATCATTAAACCGGCTGACTCGTGATATCAAGTATCAGCTTGAGCGTGCCAGTATGCGACACCGGGATCTCTCTATCGGCACTGCTGTTCGTGCAGATGTGCTGACGGAGCGTCTGCTCCATCCTCTTGCCACAGGTAACTGGGTTGGCGGCCGAACTGGTGTGTCACAGCTTCTCGACAGGATTGATCACATGGCAGTGGTGTCCCACCTGAGAAGGGTTATCTCTCCTTTGTCACGGTCACAGCCACATTTTGAGGCTCGTGATCTCCATCCGACGCAGTGGGGACGTATTTGTCCATCCGAAACACCTGAAGGTCCAAATTGTGGTCTTGTGAAAAACTTTGCACAGATGGTTGAGATATCAAAAGGTATCCCTGATGCGCAAGTGGTCAACAAGGCGCTCTATAATTTTGGCGTTGAAGAACTGAAACGGGAGCAATTATGAGTAAAGTCCAGAAAAAGTCCCGTGTTTTTGTAGATGGTGCGCTGATTGGTCTTTCGGATTCACCCGTTGAGCTGGTCTCACGGACCCGAAAGATGAGACGGCGGGGCGATCTTTCCTCAGAGATTAATGTCTCATATAAGGAATATAATGGGGATATTATTATTCATACCGACCGGGGTCGTGCCCGTCGGCCTCTGATTGTGGTTGAGGAAGGCAAGCCACTGGTCACAGAAGAGGATATTGAGTGGCTGAAATCTGGTGAAATTGACTTTCAGGATCTCGTCTCCCGGGGAATTGTGGAGTATATCGATGCAGAGGAAGAAGAAGACCTCTTCATTGCGATGAATGAGTTTGAAATCACGCCTGACCACACTCATCTTGAGATTGATCCTGCACTCATTCTTGGTATCGGAGCAGCACATGTTCCGTTCCCTGAACATAATGCATCACCTCGTGTTACCATGGGTGCAGGTATGATCAAACAGGCGCTCGGATTTGGATGTTCAAATATGAAACTCCGTCCGGACACCCGTGGTCATCTTCTCCATTATTCGCAAAAACCGCTTGTTCATACACAGACATCTAAGATCATTGGTTCCGATGACCGACCTGCGGGTCAGAATCTTGTTGTTGCTATTCTTTCATATGAAGGGTTCAATATTGAGGATGCTCTTATTTTCAACCAGGCATCTATTGACCGTGGTGTAGGACGTTCACACTTTTTCCGTACATATGACGGCGAAGAACGCCGGTATCCGGGAGGCCAGGTTGATAAAATCGAGGTTCCCGATGAAGAAGTGGCCGGAGCACACGGAGCAGAATATTATCAGAATCTGGACACTGACGGGATTATTAATCCTGAGACTGTTGTTCATGAAAAGGATGTTCTTATTGGTAAGACCTCTCCGCCACGGTTCCTTGAAGAACCATCCGGTGAACTGATCACTGTTGAGAAACGTCGTGACACCTCTGTCACCATGCGGAGCAATGAACGGGGTATTGTTGATACTGTCATCCTGACTGAAGGAGAAAACAGTTCCCGTCTTGTTAAGGTCCGGACGCGTGATCTCAGGATACCGGAAGTTGGTGACAAATTTGCATCACGTCACGGACAGAAGGGTGTTGTGGGACTTATCGTTCCCCAGGAAAACATGCCATTTACCGAAGCAGGCATTGCACCGGATCTCGTCATTAACCCGCATGCAATCCCATCCCGTATGACCATAGGACATATGCTGGAGATGCTCGGAGGAAAGGTTGGATCTCTGGAAGGGCGGCGCATTAATGCTACTGCCTTTTCCGGAGAGCCAGAAGCAAGTCTGAGAAAATCGCTTGCAGCTCTTGGATTTTCCCATAATGGCCGCGAAGTAATGCGGGATGGAATTACCGGAAGGCAGTTCCACGCAGATATTTATATCGGTGTTATCTACTACCAGAAGCTTTACCACATGGTATCCTCGAAGATGCATGCACGGTCCCGTGGGCCTGTGCAGGTCTTAACCCGTCAGCCAACAGAAGGACGTGCCCGTGAGGGTGGTCTCAGATTTGGTGAGATGGAACGTGATGTCATGATTGGACATGGCGCGGCAATGGCTCTGAAGGAGAGACTTCTTGATGAGTCTGACAAGGTTACGCAGTATGTCTGCGCCCAGTGCGGAATGATTGCTTTCCTTGACCGTAACAGAAATGTTACGCGATGTCTCGCGTGTGGAAATGAAATTGATATCTATCCGGTTGAGATGAGTTATGCGTTTAAACTTCTCCTGGATGAGATGAAGAGTATGGGTATCGCACCCAGAATGCACCTGGAGGACCAGGTATAGGGGGTTCTAAATATGCCAAGTCCAAAACGAGTGGGAAGGATCGAATTCGGTCTTCTCTCTCCAAAAGAAATCCGTAAGATGAGTGTACGGAAAATCATCTGGGCAGATACCTATGATGACGATGGTTTTCCCTATCCTCAGGGCTTAATGGATCTTCACCTCGGTGTTATTGACCCAGGGTTGCGGTGCAAAACATGTGGTAACAAGGCATCAGACTGCCCGGGGCATTTTGGTCATATCGAACTGGCCAAGCCTGTTACTCATGTTGGATACACACGGCTTATCCGGAAATTACTTCGGGTTTCCTGTCGTGAATGTAGCCGGCTTCTTCTTAGTCCGGACGAGGTATACAAGATTCTTGGTCCTGAAGAAGAGCGTAATACAGATGTTATCACCGAAAAAGACGTTAAAAAAGAGCGGATTTGTCCTCATTGCGGCGCCCAGCAGAATAAAGTAAACTTTGAAAAGCCAACCACATTTTCAGAAATATGGACTGACGAAAACGGCCGCAAAGTTGATCACAAGCTGACTCCTGCTGATATTCGGAGTCGTCTTGAGAGGATCCCCGATGAGGACCTTCGTCTCCTTGGAATAAACCCCGATGTTGCCCGTCCGGAGTGGACGCTGATAACAGTGCTCCCGGTGCCTCCGGTTACGATGAGACCGTCGATTATTCTTGAGAACGGACAGCGCTCTGAAGATGACCTGACCCACAAGCTTGTTGATATTATCCGTATCAATCAGCGGTTCAAAGAGAATCAGGATGCTGGTGCCCCTCAGTTAATTATTGAGGATCTCTGGGAACTGTTACAGTATCATGTAACAACCTACATGGACAACGAAGTGGCAGGTTGCCCGCCTGCACGACACCGTTCAGGCAGACCACTCAAAACAATCTCTCAGCGTCTTAAGGGTAAGGATGGTCGTTTCAGAGGTTCACTTTCCGGTAAACGTGTTAACTTCTCCGGACGTACCGTCATTTCACCTGACCCCAATATGAGTATTGGTCAGGTAGGAATTCCTCTTTCTATCGCAAATGAGATGAGTGTGCCCATTCGTGTGACTCCGTTTAATATCGAAGAAGTCCGGGCGATGGTGCTGAAAGGCCCTGTCCGGGGTTCACTGACGGAACCATGCGGTGCCAATTATGCAATCCGGCCTGATAACCGAAGGGTCAGACTGAATGAACTTACCTGTGAGACCGTTGCTGAACAGCTTGAACCGGGGTGGGCTGTTGACCGTCAGTTGAGAAACAATGATATTGTTCTCTTCAATCGTCAGCCATCCCTTCACAGAATGTCCATTATGGCTCATCGGATTGTTCTGATGAACGGGCGAACATTCCGTCTGAATCCAGCTGTATGTCCACCATACAATGCTGATTTTGATGGTGATGAGATGAATCTTCATGTCCCTCAGACTGAAGAGGCACGGGCTGAAGCGCATATGCTTTGTTCTGTGTATAAGAACATTCTCTCACCGCGTTTTGGTGGACCGATCATTGGTGGTATCCACGATCATATCTCAGGTCTGTTCCTGTTGACGCATACTTTGCGGTGGTTTGTAAAGGAAGAGGTAATCTCATTAATTAAGTTTAATCCGCCTGAGCATCTCCCGAAACCGGGTAAGGTTGAAAACGGAATCGAATACTGGTCAAATAAACAGGTATTCTCAATGATTCTCCCTGACGGCCTGAACCTTGTATATCACTCCAGTTCCTGTAAGGACTGTGAGGTATGTAAAAAAGATGACTGCGAACAGGACTCGTATGTTCAGATAAGGGATGGACAACTTATCACCGGAACCATTGATAAGAAATCGATTGGTGCATTTAAGGGAAATATTCTTCAGCGGACTATCCGTCAGTACGGACAGGCGCGTGGTGCACAGTTTATTGATGATTTCACCAAGCTCTCAGTCCGTGCGATTATGTTTGACGGGTTTTCATTCGGAATTGATGATGAAGATCTCACAAAGACCGAGTATAAACAGATTGATGAGGGACTTGACGAAGCAATGCGTGATGTTAAGCGCCGTATTCAGATTTATGAAGACGGTCAGCTTGAACCAATGCCGGGTCGTACTCTCGAAGAGACACTTGAGATGCAGATCATGCAGGTTCTCGGAAAAGCCCGTGATAAGACTGGTGAGATTGCAGGACGTCACCTTGGTCTTTCCAACAGTGCTGTGGTAATGGCTGTCAGTGGAGCCCGTGGTTCCATGCTGAACCTTACGCAGATGGCTGGTTGTATCGGTCAGCAGGCAGTACGTGGTGAACGTATTACCCGTGGATATGAAGACCGGACCCTGCCGCATTTCAAACGTGGAGACCGTGGTGCTCCGGCTCACGGATTTGTGCGTAACAGTTACAAGAGCGGACTGACGCCGACTGAATTCTTCTTCCACGCCATTGGTGGTCGTGAAGGTCTTGTCGATACTGCTGTTCGTACTTCACAGAGTGGATACTTGCAGCGGAGAATGATTAATGCGCTTCAGGATCTGAAGGTAGCATATGACATGACTGTCCGGACAACCGGTGGGAGGATTATCCAGTTCCAGTATGGTGAAGACGGTACCGATCCATCAAAGGCCTGTTTCGGAGATCCGGTTGATGTTCGTGGTGTTCTTGAAAATGTGCTGAAGGAGGAGGTATGATGGATCCAAAAATGGTTGAGGTTATTGATGCGGCAGGGATCCCTGAAACAACAAAGAATGACCTGAAAAAATTAATGGAAGGTCATACCATCTCCTCTGAACAGTTTGAGCAGATTATGCGGCAGGTATATGTTGAGTACAAGGCAACCCGTGTGGAACCGTGTGAAGCAGTAGGTGTTATTGCAGCACAGTCCATCGGTGAACCGGGTACTCAGATGACCATGCGAACCTTCCACTATGCGGGTGTTGCTGAAATTAACGTCACCCTTGGTCTGCCTCGTTTAATCGAGATTATGGATGCACGGAAAAGTCCGTCCACACCGACCATGACCATCTATCTGGAAGGGGAATATTCCAAGAATCGTGACCATGCCCGTGATGTAAGCTGGCAGATTGAGGCAACGCGCCTCAATGAGTTTGGCGATGTTTCAACAGACCTTGTTCAGATGATGGTGACGGTAAAGATTAACCGTGAAGTATGCGAAAAACGTAAGGTTACGGTAGAAGAGATCATTGAACGGGCCCCTGATAAAATCAAACAAAAACGTCACTATCGTGATTTTGTACCTGAACCGGATGTTGATAATGAGCTTATCATATTCTACCCTAAGGATCGTGAGAGCTATCAGAATCTGTTCCAGCTTGCAAATCATGTGCGCGATGTAATTGTCCAGGGTATAGATGATATTGAGCGCGTTGTTGTCAGAAAAGAAAGTGGGGAGTATATTCTTTATACCGAAGGCTCAAATCTTAAGGATGTATTCGAAGTGAGCGGTGTCGACAGATATCGTACACGGACAAATAACATTTCAGAGATCTCAGAGGTTCTGGGAATCGAAGCTGGTAGAAACGCGATCATCGATGAAGCTCTGAGCACACTGCGTGAACAGGGTATCGATGTTGATGTTCGCCACATTATGATGGTTGCAGACATGATGTGCATGGAAGGTGAAGTCAAACAGATTGGACGTCACGGTATTGCCGGTGAGAAAGAGAGTGTTCTTTCCCGTGCAGCATTTGAAGTCACAGTCAATCACCTGCTCGATGCAGCAGTAGCAAATGAATCGGATATCCTCCAGGGTGTCACAGAGAATGTCATCGTCGGTCAGCCAATTCAGCTGGGAACCGGAGATGTGAAATTAATTGCAAAACCATTTAAATAGGAACATAATTATGGATTTCGAAACTTCGTTGCGCCGCGCAATAAAAACAGGAAACGTATTCAGCGGCCAGAAATCAACAAAAGAATGCATTGAAAACAAGACAGCCCAGATGGTTGTTGTTGCAAAGAATTGTCCGGAAGAATATATGGAATATCTTTCCGGTAAAGAGGATACCTTCGTCTATACATTTGACGGTTCGAGTGTAATGCTTGGAAAGGCATGTGGCCGACCCCACATGGTAAGTGCACTTGCAATTGTTGATGCAGGTGAATCAGATATCCTTTCACTCAAGAGGGCATAATATGGGAGAAATTGTATTAAATGAGCAGAGCCTTCAGCTTATGGCTCAGTTTGAACAGTTGACCGGTGCAGGAAGCAGAGACTGTATCATTGACGAGAGAAATGAACGCCTTATTTTCGTTATAAACCCCGGTGAAATGGGTCGTGCAATCGGCAAACAGGGTTCAAGCATCAAGAAGGCATCTGATGACTTAGGTAAGCGCATCGAGGTTGTTGAATACTCCGACGATGCAGAGCAGTTCCTTAGGAATTGTTTCCTTCCGGCACGCGTCACCTCCATTCTCTTTGAGGAGAATGAAGAGGGTGAACTTGTCGCGCTTATCGATGTTGAAGAAGAAGACCGTGGCATTGCAATTGGCAAAGCAGGTAAGAATATCTTCAAGGCAAAGTGTCTTGCAGAACGCCAGCACGATATTGTGAATGTTCAGCTCGTCCAGGACGACGCTGAATAATTTTCTCGTTTTTTTTCTCTCTAAATAATTATATGTAATAATATGTTCAGCTGAATGTATGCACTCCACATCAGGAGGTATGCGCATATGATTCAGGATATTGCATGTCTGATGGTCTTTTGTCTCCTTTTTGTTGGTGTTATTGGTCTTGTAACACTGATCAGTTTTATCTGTGCTGCAGCGATTGCGCTGGCTATTGCGAGGAGAAGCACCACACATAATTTAACTGCATACGTGGGCCCCTGTATGGATAAAAGAAAATAATAACGTCAGGGGTTGTCGGTTCTGGTCTTCATCCATGTTGAAAGAAGTCCGAAACAGCCGGTCAGCATCATGTCACCATGCGGTGCCGCCTGATATGCATCCGGGAGGATGTTAATGCGGTTCGGGCCGGTAACGGCGATGAGTGAAGAATTGCAGGCGCGGTTCACTGCAGCTCCATGTCCATGGTCATCATACACTTCGTCATTTGTCAGGGTGCCATTCTGAAGTTTTTTCAGGAACTTTTGGCATGTTCCTTCATTCAAAAGCACCCGTGAATGATGCTCAAATACGCCACATACTTCATCCCCTTTCAGGGTAAATGCCAGAGTATGACCATTTCCTGCGTTTACGATGGTGACGCCTTTGTCCTGAGCTTTGCGGATAATGGGGTCCTCGAGTGCACCTAAAACTGCGGCAGCGCCGGTGTCCATGACCAGAGCGTCCGGTTCGGTGTCACGAATTGCCTGCATCCGGGTCATGGATGGGGATGGAGGGTCCTGAATGAGTGAGTGGATATTCCAGTTGCCTTTTTCGAGTGTTTCTCTCATATGGAGGAATCTGAATTTCCGGTTGCTCATATCCGGGCTGTAGCCATGGTCCTGCACCGCTACTGCCAGATTTGTCGGATATGGTATCCCAAACCGGGAAAATGTCTCCTGCAGTTCGGCTTTCATATAATCCCCCGTCCGGATAATGACGGCATCTTCCGGGGGAGTATTGGTGATTGTAACGCCGATTTTCTTTACATAATCAAGATTGTCACGAATGGATAGCGCTGCTGAAGGGGTTGCAGAGATTTTCAGACCTTTTGGTAACCATTGTTTAATCATCTGACTATTTTTCCCCCCTCCCATCACCGGTCCTTCGAGATGGACTGCCTTTCCCTCTGATGCAGCCTTCTCAATTGCTATTCCTGTGATCACATTGGGTGACGGCAGTATCATTTTGATTGAATTTTCAACCGGCTGACCGGGTGAGTACAATAATATGTCCTGAGTCCCCCTCCCGATATCCAGGAGGAGAACTGGTTCAGATGGCCCTTTCATACGTAATTTCAGTATGGGGGGTGAAAATAGTTAAACCTCTACCCGTCTGTCAGCAACAGAGAGGCTAGATTTCGGATTCTTTTCCTGCTTGTATTCCTTAAACTGTTTGAGAGAAACCGTGAGATCACGGGTAAAAGCAAAGTAGCCAATCTGGGTATTTCTGCAGAGATTCATTGCCATATCCATGAGACCTCGTGGGTCTGGCCGCGCTTCTCCCAGCCAGATATGGAAGATATTGCCCCCGTCAACAATGGGGAAGAATACATGTTCAATCTCCATCCTCTTCGTCAGGGGCACATCCGCACCTGGCGTAACATGCGTTCCGTTGGTATAGTACACCGGGAGATCAAATTTCTGTCCCAGTTCAGGAATAGTGGCCTCGAGATCACCTTTGATCACTTTTTCAGCATGTGACCTGAACCTCTGGTCTATCAGGTCTGCAATGGCGAATCTCTGTCCGGTTGTTTCTGCAGGTGTCCGGGCCAGAGCGATTGTCATCCCCGTTTTCTCTGAAAGTTCTTTGGAGTAGAGATCCATCTCTGTCATGGCCCGTATTGCAAAATGGAATGCCTCGCGGCTTTCGTGCAGCTGGGTTCCGATATGGTGCTGGACCATCTCATTAACGCCGACAATACCGATGGTATAAACCAGTCCTTCAAGATCAACAGCAACGGGGCCTCGTTCTTCCATGTCGGGATCATTCGGGTCCTTTGGCCGCTGCATGGCAAATGGCATTCGTCCGGTTGCCCGGATGTTATCCATCCAGCGTCGTTTAATCCGGAAGATTTCAACAGAGACATCCATTAATTTTTTGAGTTCTGCAAAGAGTCGCTCATCATCCCCTTCTGCTTTATACGCTGCACGGGGGCAGTTTATGGATAATACCTGCCATGAACCCATTGAGAAGTGCTTTCCTTTGGAAAACAGCATCTTTTCATCAAATTCATCGTCGTCTGCTGCAAGAGAGGAGAACTGATATGCACAGCACTGATAACAGGAGATGCCTTCTCCTGAACCACGGTATTCCGGAATCTGGTTGTCATAATATGGTGTACCATATTTTGATGCAAGTTCGAATGTCATCAGGTACAGTTCACTGAATGAGGGGATATCGGGATTTGCGTTGTTGAATGCCTCATCTTCGGTCAGGAAGTCAGGTTCAATGCTGATTTCAGGTTTGGGGAAATTAAATGGTTTGCCCCAGTAATCGCCTTCCAGCATCACTTCCATGAGCGCCTTAAAGAGCAGTCGTACTTCCCGTTCAAACTCACCATATTTACGTTCCGGAGCCTGTACGCCGTTCCAGACCTTGCCTTTATAGACGCATGGCTTTTCTTTCCAGAGGTGGGGGACTCCCGGGGATAACTGGACCGATGAGAAGACGACCTGTCCTCCGCGGGCCACCATCATCTGGGTCATCTCGTAGACAAACATCTGCATGAGCTGCACGATATCAGGATACGAAAGTCCTTCAAAATAGGGGGCGAGAAATGTCAGGAAATTGTAATATCCCTGTCCGCCTGCAAAATTTGTCTGAGCGCTGCCAAGTGCCTTTACTGCATGGAGAATGGCAACCTCAGCACGTTTTGCAGGACCTGCAACAGATGCCTTTGTTCCACTTCCGTCCGGCATCAGACCATAATAGAAGAAGTACCGCAGATCCCAGTCCTGACAGAAGGGCCGTGTTCCAAAATATTCAAGATCATGAATATGCAGATCTCCGGACAGGTGGTAATCAGCCAGTTCCGGAGGTAACTGGAGCAGATACTGTTCTTTACTGATTTTATCTGCTTTCTTCTTGTGTGATGTCTCTGCATTCTCCTGGAGATTTGCGTTATCATGTGACTCAAATCCCATTCCCACATCGATTAAATGTGCATCAAAGACCGGCGTACCGACACGGGTACAGACATTCCGGTATTTGATCAAATCCCGTTCAAGAAGGGTGATATTAAGAATTTCCCGGATTAACGGGCCTGAAAGGGATTTTAGTCTGAGTTTTTTAATTCTGGTTTCGACTTCAAGTGCGATATCACGCGCGAGGGGTTCGTCTGCTCCCTTGCTTCCATAAAATATTTCAACCAGTTGTGTTTCTTTGAGAATCTGCGTTACGATTTTTTCCCTGTCCCAGTCAACAATATGGCCTCTCGATGTTCTGACTCTTGGAAGTGTTGGTACAAAGAACCCATCAAGAGTCTGCTGATTCTCTGCATGACGGGGATTTGTCGGCATATCAGTCTCCCCGGAGCAATGAATCAACGACGTCCTCACGAACCCCTTCTGCACCAAAGAGGTCCTTTGATATCAAAAACGTTGTTCCGATCTGCAGGACCGGAGCCTCACGTACAAATATACCATTTATTCTGAGTTCTGTCAATGCCCCTGCGTCCATCATATTGCGGATGGTATATCCAATACCTGCCGCATTCAGGTATTCCTTTAAAAGTTCGCAGTTCGGGCAGTTTTCAAGTGTGTACACATTGATTTTTGCTGCATCTGTCACAGAAAATAATCCCCCATGGATTCGTATACCAATGTTGTGTCTGAACTAAAAATAATACTTCTTTCCTGTTCCCGTAATGGGGGGTATGGGTAACCCTATCTGATTAAAAGTTCAATAGATATGTATATGGTTCGGGCTTTTTTTGCTGTTGATCTCACCCCCAGTATCAGAAATCAATTCTATGCTGCGCAGGATATTCTCAGGAACAGTGATGCAAAACTGACCTGTGTTGATCCCCCCCTCGCGCATATTACCCTGAAGTTTCTTGGGGATGTTTCTGATGATGTAATGCATTGTGTACAGGAAATAATGTCTGAATTCTCATTTAAACCGACTGAAATAACGGTGTCGGGTGTCCGGCTTCATCCGAAAAAACAGCCCCGTATTGTCTGGGCTGATGTATCCGACAACGGATGGGGCGGGGAAACGGTTGCTGAACTGGACAGACGTCTTGCTCCTCTGGGCATTTCATCTGAAACCCGGATATTCACACCGCACGTAACACTCGGGCGCATCAAACGGTATGATAGTTCACTGCGCGCCGCAGTTGCAGAGGTATCGGGGTATTCATTTGGACAGATGGTTGTTGATACCATTACTCTGAAAAAAAGTACACTCACTCCGCAGGGGCCGGTGTATGAGGATATTATGGAGGTGAAGGCATGAACCCTAGGAATGAAACCGAGGAGGAGGTGCTGTTACGTGTTCGTCCGGAAAAAGAGGAGATAGAGAGCATTTGCGCTGTTGCGGAGATGCTTCTTAATGCGGTAAATGAAAGCGGAACCGCAAGGGGAATGGTCGTTGGCTCTGTCGCACGAAATACCTGGATTAGCGGCGACCGTGATATTGATGTTTTTATGCTGTATCCTCCTGAGTTGCCCCGGGAAGCACTCGAAGAAGAGGGCATTATTCTTGGCAGGTCAATTGCATCACGATTTGGTGGTCAGTTTGTTGAAAAATATGCTGAACACCCGTACGTTAATGCAACTATATCCGGGTTTGATGTGGATCTGGTCCCCTGTTATGCGGTGACCGATTCTGCACGGATTCAGAGTGCTGTTGACAGAACGCCGTTTCACACCCGGTATATACAGTCACATATCGGTGGTCTGGAGGATGATGTCCTCCTGATGAAACAGTTTTCAAAGGCGGGCGGGGTGTATGGCTCTGATCTGATGACGGAAGGGTTTGCAGGATATCTGTGTGAACTGCTCGTTCTTAGGTACGGTGGATTCAGTGCACTTATTGAAGCCTGTCAGTCTTGGAGGGCCGGGCAGACGATTGATATTATGGGTCATCAGGGGAAACAATTTGACGATCCTCTGGTTGTGATTGATCCTGTTGATCCAAATCGGAATGTGGCGGCATCGGTGTCACGGGCAAAGATGGGGGAATTCATTGAGCTCTGCCGGGGGTACTCTGCCTCACCCGGCCTGGAATATTTTTACCCGCCTGCAAAAGATGTCATGACCTGCAATGAATTTGAACAGATCTTATCAGAGCGTGGGACCGGGCTCTATAGTATCAGTTTTGCAACGCCGCATCAGATTCCTGATATTGTTGTTCCACAACTGAGGAGAAGTTCAGCAGGTATTGCATCTCTTCTTGAACGGAATGGATTTGTCGTAAACAGATATAGTGAGGCGATGGGTGATGAAACGTGTTGTCTTCTCTTTGAATTGCTTGTAGATACGCTCCCTCCATTATGTGTTCATACGGGCCCTCCGGTTGATAATGCGGTAAATGCAGGAAAGTTCAGGGATAAGTATCTCACTCAGCCGGTATTTTCAGGACCGTTTATCAATGGTGATGGGAGATACTCCGTTGAAATCCCCCGAAAATGGGTGAGTGCATCTACACTTCTCGCCTCATCTGACCTGTTTTCAGCCAGGCTGGGAAAGCATGTGATGAAGTCGATGAAAAGGAATTGCGATGTCAGGGTGGGTGCTGACTGCTGGGATGAGGATTTTAAGGATTTCCTTGGCACATTTTTCCATAAAATCTCATCTGCTGTTGCATTGAAAAAACAGTAATGGATTACTAAATACCCTTTTTAAAAAATTCTCAATAATACCTGCGATCCCAGGAATTAATATCGTAATCTTTCTTTCCCATTCCATGTTTTTTCACCGCAAATCCATTCGCATAAACCTGACATAGGCAATACCGAAAAAAACTGCCGGGTATGCAATCAGGAAGAGAATATACCCCCATAACCCCCCCAGCAGATCAAAGAGTTTCGGTTCGGGACATTCCGGATTGTTCTGGTTACCTGACTGATCGATGAGGTAGCGTTCGGGTTCGGTTAGGGCGATGCCAACTTTTCGATAATTGGTGTCCATAGAGACATAAAACACCAGATTGGTAAGTTCCATATGTTTTTGATAGTATGCACTGGACTGCTCGTAATATTCATCGACCTCCATAGTATCAGGATTCATTGATGGTTTTGGCCCCATTACCACATCAACAGCAAAATTGCCGGTTGAATAAATGACACTGGTCAAAAGCAGAAACAGCAGCAATGAATATATGAACGACATTCCGCTGGTCTTTGCAAAGGATGAAACCATAACGGACATCACAAAAATTCCTGAGAGATACAGAATTGTCACCAGCCAGAATACAAATATGAACCCCAGTTCATCCAGTCCGGGAACGATGCTGTATACCAACATAATGCCAAGCGTCAGTACGAAAACAACCGTTACGGCAAATGTAATTGCAATAATTCCTCCCAGTGCCTTGCCGTTTATGACCTCGTCCCGGTAAAGCGGAACGGACAGCAATGCTTTGATTGAACCGGTTTCCCTCTCTTTTGTAATCAGGTCAAAACCCAGTGCAATCGCAATTATCGATCCGAATACGGAACCGCCTGCAATCCCTGAGACAATACCGCCGAAAATATTCATCGCCTTTGGAATGCCGAATATTGAATATCCAAGAGGGTTACTGTATCTTTCCAGGCCCTCAAAATAGGAGCCGATATCTTTAAAGACATATACTCCGGTGATTGTCAGCATCAGAAACAGAAGGGCTAAAAAGCGCCGGTTCGTCAGATGGTCCTGAAATTCCTTATATCCAATGAGAATTATCCGTTTAACATTCATATCACACCCACCAAAATCATCTCAAATCCATCCGCATAAACCGTACATATGCAATTCCAAAGAAAAGAACCGGCCACATGATAAAGACGATAATTTTTATCCATTTATCTCCCATAATATCCCATAGCGACGGTTTTTCCACTTCTTCTGCAATGTCAGGATTGATGGAAAATTCAGAGGAACCAATCTGGTTTATTGCATACTTGGACGGCATCGTTATCGGACTGGTTATATCGTTATAGACACTTCTTATTGAAAAAATATTGAAAAAATCATATAATGCCGTTCTTTTCTGATTGTATTCATACTGAATATTCTCAAATGATTCCACCTGATGTTGCGACCCGGAACCATATCCGTCATCCGACGGTTCCGGGCCGATCAGGGCATATGTGCCGAATTCTCCTCCGCCAACAGGGATGATGTACATCAGTGTGAAAAGAACAATAAGAGACAGAATCAGGGCGCCGCTGCTTGTTTTTGCAAGAACCGAAGACATCAGCGCCAGAGAGAACGTTGATATCATAAATAACAGGGTAATCAGCCAGATAACACCTATCAGGAAAAACTCGTCAACTGAAGGAACAATCCCGATAATTAAAAATAGTGCAAGTACAGTCAGAAATCCTGCGAGAGTTATTATGGAAAGGCTGATTATTCCGCCGATTGCCTTGCCGTTTATTACTTCATCACGATATACGGGTTGTGAGAGTGTTGTCTTTAAGGATTTTCCCTCTCTTTCCCCTGAAACCAGATCAAATCCGATTGCAATTCCTATCACAGCACCCAGTCCGCTAAGGCCTATTGAATTGGTTACTCTCCCAAATGCCAGAAGGATAGAGGGGGAAAATAAATATCCCACATTTCCGTTTTTATAGCTTTCAAGCGCATTATTATAGTCAGTCACACCATTTGCGGCTGCAACCCCAAGCACCAGACAGGTAATGAAAAGAATCAGGAGAAATCGTCTGCTGGTTATATGATCCGAAAACTCCTTTTGAGATATTGTTATCAGGCGGTTTAGGTTCAATTTCTATTCCCTCCGGTAGACCTTCAGGAAGAGATCTTCAAGACTTGGCCTGTCAAGGTACATCTCTGTTATGCCGGAGCAGTTGCCTTTGAGTTCTTCTGCAAGTTCGTTTCTTATGTCCCTGTTGACCAAAATTTCAACGCCGTTTTTGAGCCGGTTTACTTCCAGGATATCGGGGTTTGATATGGATTCAATGAAATCATACACATCCGGGTTTATCGATCTGATGACTATCTTTTGCGGGGTGCTGCTCTGCAAAATCAGTTCATTTTCTACTTCTTCAACAGACCCCCGTGCGACAAGTCTGCCCTGTGAAATAATTCCGAGTGTTGTGCAGACTGCCTTTACTTCTGAGAGAATATGAGAACAGATGAGGACGGTTTTTTCTTCTTTTGCCAGTTGGGTTATGATTTCCCTGTACCTGAGGACACCTTCGGGATCAAGATTTGCGGTGGGTTCGTCAAGAATGACCACTTCAGGGTCGTTTAAAAGAGCAAGAGCAAGGCCGAGTCTCTGGTTCATTCCCCTTGAGTATTCGCCGACTTTCTGCGGGACATCCTGGAGCCTGACACTTTTAAGGAGTGTTTCAATTCTTTCTTCCCTGTCACTGTTGCTCATGGGATAGAATTTTCCGAGGTAGTCAAGGTTTTCCCACCCGGTGAGATTTTTGTAAAATCCAACATCTTCGGGGAGATAACCAAGAATTTCTTTTCCCTTAAGGGGATTTAATGCAACGTTTATCCCATTGATTGTGCAGCTTCCCGATGTAGGCTCAATCATCCCTGTGAGCATGAGAATGGTTGTACTTTTACCTGCCCCGTTTGGGCCTAAAAAGCCGAATACTTCCCCATCCCCGACTTCTAAATTGAGATTATCAACAGCATTATTTCCGTTATATTTTTTGGTGAGGTTTTCTGTGATTATCATTTATCCCCCGCGTATTGATTCTGCAAAGTTTTTCTGCAAAAAATCCCGTATTTTTTTATTGTTCCTCCATTCATATACGGTTTATGGGACAAACACCGAACTGATTTGGATTTTGGTGTCAATCAGATCGGTTCTTCCGGCGAATCATAAGCGCAAAAAATAATTACCTCAGGATGTTCAGGCTCAATAAATTTCGAACACAATGGCAGACGCACCATGAAAAAAAGTATGAACGTGTTTCCGTATTTCTTCAGCATCGGCACGAAAAAAGATTGGTTGGGGTTACCGGTTCTCTTCGGAAATATCAATATCCCTGTATCTGAGATCAATAATTACCCCGGTATGGGCATCAATAATAGCGCTAGTTGTTAATAGGAAATGTTTATTGCGCATCTCTTCGTCATTAAACGATATACGCCAGATGAGTCTGATTGGCTCGGGTTGCTGAGAGTATACCAGTTCATCCTTATCATACCAAAGAACATTATTCTCAAAGTCGTTTAAGACACGGTACTGTATCTGTAGATCTTCATCGGGGTAGCTTTCGTTCAGTTTTTCTTCCAGAATTTGTTTCGCTTTTCTTTTTGAAATCGTTGGTTCAGGTGAGAGGGTGGTGAGTTTTGTCATCAGTTTAGGGTCTTTTAAATCGTCCTCATATCTGATGACCCGGTCAAGAACCAGATCATAGTGCATGTATATTTTGTCATAC
>JAUVCV010000047.1 GCA_030595665.1 Methanogenium sp. | reverse complement strand
TCTCAAAAAAATGCGCCTGTCTTCCACCAGCCGTTCAAAAATATTTTTCCAGGCTCTCCCTCCGATTTGATTCCTGTTTAAAAGTCGTCCTCTCATTTTAATCGCTCTCAAAAAATTCCACCTCTCTTACAACAGCCGTTCGAAAAATTTTTCGCGGGATTTTCCTCTCGTATAACACCTCTCACAAATTTCCATCCTTCCTTTTTCCTACCACCAGGAAGTCCTGCCCTTTCCACAAACCAAACATTTCCCCAGATCATTTACTGTATGGGAGAACTATTTCGACATTAGAATGCCCAACAGGGGAATGATATTGGACATGGACGATCTGTGTCGCAGACACAGGATGCACCCTCGTTTGCGGCATGTACAGCAGGTTGCAGCAGATGGCGGAAGCTGCCGCCATCCAACAAAGCGACGATATTGCTTTGTTCGAACTCTCTCCCGTAAATTGCGCAGGAAGCAATTTGGTTGGCGGAATATGCCGGAGCGCATCCACCCGGACCCACATCTGCACGGGAAATGTCCGGGTGCTGTGTGGTTCCAAATTGCCGCAATATACTCTTCTCTTGAAGAAGCGTCTCTCTATTCTCTATTAGATTTGTACCATTTGACCGGAATGACCTGTTTTTATCATGGCGGCATGTGCCACCATCCTGCCGCCAAGCCGCCGCCATTCCGCCAACGTCCCCCCTGTCATCAGTCGGGGGACAGTCGCTGCGATCGTCTCCGGTGCCCATCCCCACCGGGCAGTGCCGGGTCAAGCCAGACGGCCACCGACCTGTTCCATCGGCGATAGGTCTCCCGGTCAAGATGTAGAGTAGACATTTCCGTGGAATTTTCCTCTTGTTCTAATCTCTCTCAAAAAAATGCGCCTGTCTTTCACCGGGCATTAATTTTTTTTCGGGAATCCCCTTCCCATTTAATTCCTCTCAAAAAATCACGCATGTCTTCCACCGGGCATTAATTTTTTTCGGGAATCATCTTCCCATTCACTCCTCTTGGAAGTATTTTATTTTCTCTGTATTTTCTCTTCAGTCAGGGTTCTTTACCTTTAGATTCTTCGCTCTTTCTCTCATGTGATATATATCCGGAGGATTTTATATTAGGCAGGTCTTCTTTCATCGCTGCACTACTTTGCATTTTGGTAGTATAACCGGTATTCTGAAAAGGTTACAATACAATCATCATTACTATGGACCCGTCCCACCTCAGTAATGTCAGTCTTAATACCGCAGTGATTACTGTTTCAACATCCCGTACAGCAGATGAGGATGTATCAGGAGCTGTTATTAAAGAGCTCAGTGAAGCAGCAGATATTCCTGTCACCTTCTACCAAGTCGTACCGGATGAGATAGATGCCATCCGAACCGCTCTTCAGGAGGCACTCTCAGCAGCAACCTGTGTCGTTATCAATGGAGGCACAGGGATCACACACGATGACCGGACGATAGAGGCAGTAGCCCCGCTTTTTGAGAAGACCCTGGACGGATTTGGCGAACTCTTCCGGATGTTCAGTTTAGAAGAGGTGGGAACCAGGGTTCTCCTATCAAGGGCCTCAGCAGGCATAATTGACCAGCGTGCGGTATTTTGTATTCCTGGTTCCACATCTGCTGTCCGGCTTGCGATGCTGAAATTGATCCTCCCTGAGATGCGGCATATCGTTACGCACGCGAATAAGTAACGTCGGTGGAGGTACTTCTTCCGGTGGACACCTACCAGATTTACCTCACATATGTGTGAATTCATACCATCAGTGAGTAGTGCTACCGGTGCCGGGTTTCTATGACGATACATCTTTCGAAGAGATGAATAGTATCTCTTTTCCTCTGAAGTAACAGTGTTTGTCCAACCGAAGAGGTAAAAAAATGACCTGTTGCAGGCAGAAATGAAAAAGACTAGAAAAAAAAGAGTACCAAAAAGGCATTAGAAAAATATGAGAAAAATATATGGGGGGAACAATCCATACTTCCTGCAGTCCATCTTTTAATCGGTGTTACGTTAGGGATCTTTCTTTTGTACCTCACGAAGGACTGCCGGGCCATTCTCTATTGCTCTATTGGCAGCCTGCTCCCGGACATCATCGATAAACCAGTCGGGCATATCATTCTGTCAGGCATTGGATACGGCCGGATCTTCTTCCACAGCCTGACTGTCTGTGCCCTTGTTGCCCTTCTGGGGGTCATTGTTCTAAAGAAATGGCACCATCCGGGTTTTCTCTTTATTGCGGCAGGCATGCTCTCGCACCAACTTGCCGATGGGATGTGGAATGAACTGCAAAGTTGGTTCTGGCCGTTTTTTGGTGAATTCCCCCAGAGAAATATACCAAATTATTTTGAAAATATGTTTTCCCTTGAGTTTTCATCCCCCTCAGAACTGCTGGTGATGGCTCTTGGCGTCATCTTTTTCCTCTGCCTTGTTTATGCATGGTGGAGCGGAAACAATCGTATCTTCATTTGGGCCACTGCTTTAGTTGGGGTTTCCCTTTTCGCAGCAGGGGTATTTATTTTATTGTGGCAATTATCAGGTCATTTTCCTGGATTTTTGGTATATACCGGATGTCTGAGTTCTCTCATCTGTGCTCTCTCCCTTATATTTGGGGGTGTTACCTTCCTCCTCGTCTCTGTCTTCCCACCAGTCAGATGTGAGATGAAAGATTTCCTGTAACTACTGATACATTTCATTGTACCACATTTTTCCGGAATTATTTCATTCTAATCAATATTTATCTCTACACCGTCGTAAAGAACTAATAGAGGAGAATCAATTGAATCATTCTACAATCGCCATAATTTTGTGTGTCCTGCTCTTCTTTGCAGGATTCGGGATAATTCCTGCCACTGCAGGTGCACCTGGTGAGGTAGTATATGCATATTCAACAGCAATCCTGAATCACACAGAACTGTACGAGGGGAAAAACATAAGTGGATCATACATCCCGTTCCCAAATGAACCATCCGGTGAGAGTTTTTCTCTAGTAAAAGAGGTAATTTCAGAATCCTGTTATCCTGATTATGTACCTGGTAGTGTTCTTGTTATCTATGAGACTGATGACAGGACAATGGCATCTGATTCGTTTGATTCTACAGCACTGTGTGCCAATGCGATTATCGGTGCAACCGTTACGCAGGAGTTCACAAACGGTGTTCTACCCAGATGCCAGGTTGTTTCCCTTCCTGATGATATGACCGTTGATGAGGCGGTCATATATTATAAAGATCAGCCCGGGGTTAAATACGCTGAACCAAATTATATCCGCACCATTGACGTTGTCCCGAATGATCCAGGCTATATACGGCAATGGGGGCTGATGAACACGGGCCAGAGTACGCCGCATTTCCAGTCTGGCGGTACAGTTGGTGCTGATATTGGTGTAGAAGGCGCTTGGAATGTCACCACTGGATCTGATTCGGTGGTGATCGCAGTTATTGACAGTGGAGTTGACTACCTGCATGAGGATCTCGCCGCAAACATGTGGGATGACGGGGCGGGTCACTATGGGTATGACTTCGTGAATAATGATGATGACCCGATGGATGATGCCGGTCATGGCACACATTGTGCCGGCATCATAGCCGCGGAAGGGGACAATGGAGCTGGTATCAGTGGTGTATGCTGGAACACGAAAATAATGGCTCTGAAATTCCTTGACGCCAAGGGTTGGGGTTCAGTTGCAGATGAAGTGAGTGCAATAAACTACGCGGTTTCGCATGGGGCAGACATTCTGTCATGTTCATACGGGTCAGCGGATTATAGCGCCGCTGAAAAGGAGGCGATTGACAATTCTGGTCTTCTCGTCGTCTGTGCGGCAGGAAATGAAGCTATAGATAATGATGTTGAACTACATTATCCCTCAAGCTATGACAGCCCGAATATTATCTCTGTGGCAGCCACCGCACCGGATGACACCCTCTCTTATTTCAGCAACTATGGTGCAACCAGTGTCGACGTCGGCGCTCCGGGCATGGACATCTACAGCACTATCCCAAGGGAAACAGGGATGGGAACAATCGTGTACAGTGACGATTTTTCATCTACAATGGGATGGGAGGATTATGATAATACCAGTTCCGGACGGACAGCATGGGGTTTGACTACTGACCTGTACACCAGCGCCCCATCTTCTGTTATTATTTGCCCATATGAGGATAACTGGGACCAATGGCTCATAAAAGAGGACAGTATCCCCCTTGCCGGTCTGAGAGATCCGGTTCTTCGGTATCAGTGGTTTGTTGATACAGAGATTGACGATTATGCATGTGTGGGTATTTCGGAAGATAGATCGAATTTTTCATTCATTAGTATGTCTGGAAATACCGGGTGGTTTGATCAGGAAACCATTGACCTCACGGATTTTGGATCAGATCATCTTGATTTTACCGGGAAAAGTATCTGGATTGCCTACCGGATGGTAAGCGATTCATTGTTGACTGGGAATTGCGTATGTATCGATGATATCCAGGTCGGTACGTTAGGGATGGAGTCGGTCTATGACTACATGTCAGGTACGTCCATGGCAACACCAATGGTGTCAGGCGTGGCCGGTCTGATTCTTGCGGAGAACCCCTCCTATACTGCTGCTGATTTGAAAGCGGCCATTATGGATTCCACTGATCCGATCTCTGCCCTTGCTGGAAAATGTGTGAGCGGTGGCCGGATTAATGCATATTCCGGAATCGGAAATCAGGTTAATGCGGACTTTATTGTTGATGCAACAAATGGTACGTCCCCGTTTACGGTGAATTTCACTGATACTTCCACCGGAGATCCAACGAAATGGGCATGGGACTTTGGCGACGGTACCGATTCAACAGCGCAGAATCCGGAACACATCTATACCGCAGATGGCGTGTATACGGTTACCCTCTCGGTAAACGAGGGAGAATCCATCGCTACGAAAGCTGATTATATCCGGGTCGCCTCCCTCCTCCTCGGCGATGCCAACAGTGACGGGGAGGTGAATCAGGCGGATACCCTGCACGTGCTCAAAGAGGTTGTCGGGATTATACCATCACCGGCACCGGATACGGATGCCTTTGAACAGACTGATGTTCACTGGAATGGTGCTATTGAAATTGGTGATGTGATGTTTATTTCCCAGTATAATGTGGGACTGCGGGATCAGTGGTTTGACCTGATCTGAACAATTATTTTGCCCTTATTTTTTCACTGAGTGTTTACCCTTTTTTCATTCCCGTTTCAGTCCAATTTTCCATTTATTCCTGTTTTTTTTGTGATGCATCGAAGGCAGAGCGAACTTTGGGATACCAAACACTGCTCTTTGTGCATATTCAGTCCCGTTTGAAGGTCACCCCCGGAAGACTAAGGAAAGCCACAGGAAAGATCCGCTGAATTGATGGAAATGAACTGCGGAGAATGGATTGAGACAGACAAACCTGCATACCAAAGAAGAGAACCAGAGTTCTTCACGAGTATTCTGGAAATATTCGCCCGGTTCGGGTCAACAAAAAAAAATGAAATTAGAGGAAGAGCGGTGCAAAGACCACTGCGACGATGCTCATCAGCTTCAGAAGAATGTTGATGGCAGGGCCGGAGGTATCTTTGAACGGATCACCGACGGTGTCACCGGTGACAGCGGCCTTGTGGGAATCAGATCCCTTGCCGCCGAGGTGGCCCATTTCGATGTATTTCTTTGCATTATCCCATGCACCACCGGCGTTTGCCATGGTGATTGCAAGCATAAATCCTGCACCGAGTGAACCAACGAGAAGACCGCCGAGTGCGGCCTTGCCGAGGACAATACCAACAACAATAGGTGCTGCAATGGCAATGACACCCGGAAGGACCATCTCACGCAGAGCAGAGGAGGTGGAGATGGCGATACATGCCGTGTAGTCAGGCTCTGTGGTGCCTTCCATGATGCCCTTAATTTCCTTGAACTGACGGCGGACTTCAATCACAATAGCATATGCCGCACGTCCGACTGCCATCATCGTCATGGATGAGAAGAGGAACGGAAGCATAGCACCGATGAGAAGACCGATGAAGACAGGAGGCTGCATGACATCGATAGATTCGAGGCCCACTGCAATACTGTATGACGCAAAGAGTGCGAGTGCGGTGAGTGCTGCTGAACCGATTGCAAATCCCTTACCAATGGCTGCAGTGGTGTTGCCGACTGCATCAAGGGTATCGGTGATCTCACGGACAGACTCAGGCTGGTGGCTCATCTCTGCAATACCGCCTGCATTGTCTGCGACAGGTCCGTATGCATCGACTGCAAGGGAGATTCCAAGTGTTGCAAGCATACCGACCGCAGCGATTGCAATACCGTAGAGGCCCGCGAAGGCAAATGCGATATATATGGCGAGTCCGATCAGGAGGGTTGGGATGAGGGTTGACTCCATACCCTTTGCAAACCCGGTGATGATGTTTGTTGCAGCGCCTGTCTCACAGGACTTTGCAATGGTCTGGGTAGGTTTGCGTTCGTATGAAGTGTAGTACTCGGTGATCTGTCCAATCAGGAATCCGGCCACAAGACCGGAGACACAGGCAACAAAGACACCGAATCCATAGCTTCCGAGAAGCATGGTTGTAATGAAATAGGTTGCTGCGACGACAAGGACAAGTGCTGACACAAGGCCCATGTTGAATGCCATGTGAATAGCGGAAGACTCGGTCTTCTTTGTTTTGACGAAGAAAGAACCGATAATCGAACAGAGGATACCGACCGCAGCGATGATCATCGGGAGGATGACGAGGTTGTACTCCGGCATGCCGCTGAGAGCTGCGGTGGAATCAATACCAAGAATCATGCTGATGTCCCCACCCTTGCTGATGGTGAGAATTGCCGCAGCAGCGAGAAGCATGGTGGAGATGATTGAGCCAACGTAGGACTCGTACAGATCTGCACCCATACCGGCTATGTCACCGACGTTGTCACCGACATTGTCTGCAATGACAGCAGGGTTTCGGGCGTCATCTTCAGGGATACCTGCCTCGACTTTGCCGACGAGGTCAGCACCGACGTCTGCGGCCTTCGTAAAGATACCGCCGCCGACACGGGCAAAGAGTGCAATCGAACTTGCACCAAGAGAGAATCCTGCAACGACGTTGACGATGTCATAAATATTAGACCCGTCCATCAAAGTGGAGACTCCGATGAATGCAACGGAGAGTCCAAAGAGACCGAGACCGACAACGGTCATACCCATGACCGTACCGGATGCAAAGGAGACACGGAATGCATCTGCAATGCCACGAGTAGCTGCATGTGCTGTCCGGCCGTTTGCAGAGGTTGCGGTGAACATGCCAATGTATCCGGCAGTTGCGGAGAGAACCGCTCCGATGACGAAACAGACCGCGGTTAACGGGCTGATGATTAATGTCAGGATGATCGCAAGTACAATTACAAAGACCGCGATATACTTGTACTGGGTGTTTAAGTACACCATCGCACTTTTGTGTATCACGGATGTGAGCTTTTTGATGAGCTCACTGCCTTCCCCTTCGGACTGGACCTTTTTAAAGGATAGTCCTGCAAAGAGGAGAGCAATTAGGGCACATAACGGTGCCAGATAGACGAGTGAATCCATGGTTTATTCAAATCCCCCTTTATGGTTTCAGGCACAAAACCAGACGGGTAATCGATTCCATAGAAATTAGGGCTCTCCAGATAAAAAAAGAATAGGGCGGTTTTGGGGACTGTGGTTAGGGAAACCCGCTGTTTTCTTACAGAATTCCTCTTTCCTTTCCCACCACTTCCTTATCCTGTGTGGGTATCCGGGTCGTCTTTTCTATCACTTATTTTTTCAATTATCTCCTCTCTTCACGAGATGTGGGGGAAAAGCGGGCTTCAGTCGGAGGAACTGTTTTCTGAGTCAGAACCCACACAACGAGCACCGGCTGTCGGGCACGCTGGATGACGTAATCCACCGCCTTCGCAGAAACAGGAGAAAAGTTGGTTGCAAGGCAGATGTTATCAAAAAGCATACGGGTCCCTCCCCGGCACCGCATGCGGCAGTCTTTGGCAGATCATGAAACATCTTCCTGACAGAGGTGCTTATTCTGGCAATCAGAAAGGTTGTGGCATCTATCCCCGGTTTTGTGACTAAATTTTGGCTCTGCAGCATCTGCTCTGCAAAAAAGAAGGGTAAGTCACCAGGCCTGTGTTGTCACATCTCTGAATCATGAATGGAAGGGGCATTACATCAGAAGCAAAAGAAAGAGAATACTATAAGTGGCCTCACGAAGAAGAGCGCACAATGAAGACGATGCAGGAAGTCCGGGACCGGTTGACACGTGGGGAGGCTGCTGTCTGGACGGCGATGGAGATGAAGGAACGGGTGCGGAAGGGGGACATTCCCACAGCAGATGAGGTGGATATCGTCACGACCGGCACCTTTGGGGTCATGTCCGGCACCGCTGCTGTGATGACCGTCCCTGTCGCCGCCCCCGGCACGTTTACACGGGCAGATGTGGTCACGCTCAATGGTGTCCCTGCCTTCCCCGGGCCCTGTCCGAATGAACAGCTGGGCACCATTGACCTCATTGTTTATGGCACTGCCGCCGCTTCAGAAACTTATGGTGGGGGGCATCTCTTTCGGGATCTTGTGGATGGTAAAGAGGTTGATGTGGTGGCAAAGGCCGGTGGGAAGACTTTTGAGAATACCGTTTACATTGAGGATCTCACCACCGCCCGCATATTCACCACGCGGAGTTGTTTCCGTAATTATACCGCCTTTGTGAACCGCAGGCCTGACCCCGCCCGCACTATCTTCTCAGTTCTCCCCATGGAGGGCCGGATGAGTGTGGCGACCGTCTCGGGGTGTGGGGAGATAAATCCGGTCGAAAACGATCCTGCCCTCACCCATATCCGGCCGGGCACGCCACTTCTGCTAAATGGTGCCCTGGGACTTGTCATGGGAGAAGGTACCCGGAGTACACCGGAACGCCGCAACATCGCCGCCTGTGCCGAGCTCAGTGCGATGGATGGCGAGTACATGGGCGGATTTGTGACTTCCCACGGCCCGGAGTGCCTGACGTCGGCCGCCATACCCCTGCCTGTCCTTTCCGCAGATGACATCATTCGCCTCTCAATAACAGATGATCAGATCTCCCTTCCGGTGGCAGACATCACCGATCGTATTCCCTTCTCTGCTGCCTCGTATGGCGATGTCTGGCAGCAGACCGATTTCACCGTGCAGGTCAACCCTATGAACTGCCTCTTCTGTGGGACCTGCACCGCTGCCGAGGCCTGCCCGACGAAGGCCGTGATGATGGGTGGTGGGATCATGCGTTCACGCTGTGTAACCTGCGGAACCTGTGTGCATACCTGCCCGAATGGTGTGTACACTATGAATGCCGGTGTCCTGCATCTGGAGGATGACAGCGAAGCAGTCGTGCCCATCGTGCTCCGCCAGTCAGACCGGTCACGGGCGGAAACACTCTGTGGACATCTGAGAGATCAGCTGTTGACGGGAGAATTTCTGCTATGACTGCCACATATTGCCTCATTCGGGTAGTGGCAGCAGACGGGACTATGGGGGTGGTGGCAAACACCTGCTTCCTGTCGGTGGTGTCCGCTCGTTTCTGTGATGCAGGTAAAATGCCTGAAGGAGAGATACCTCCGGAAATAGAGCAGATGCATGCAGGGGAGATGATGTTATATGCATGAAGAGAGTGCCCTGCGGTATGTCGCTTCTGCCGGTGTGGACACGGTTGTCAGTCTGCCCTGTGACCGGACACAGAATCTATACCGTATGATTCAGGATAATTTCCGGCAGATTTCCGTTATGCGTGAGGAGGACGGTGTCGGCCTCTGTGCCGGTCTCTTCCTCGCAGGAAATCGTCCGATGATGCATATCCAGAGCTCAGGTCTCGGTACGATGCTCAATGCAATCATGACTCTCCCCGTGCCATATGAACTCCCGCTCCCCATTCTTGCTTCGTGGCGGGGTATCCACCGGGAGAGAGTTGAGGTGCAGATGCCATTCAATATCCGTCTCCCTGACCTCCTGGATGCACTGGACATTGTGTATACGGTGATTCATGAGGCAGGCGATCTCAATCGCATTGAGGGGGCCATTGCTGATGCATTTGAGCACCACCGGCCGCATATTATCCTCATATCCCCGAAGGTCTGGGAAGGAATAGGAGGTACTGCCGGCACCCCACCAGCTACGGTTCTTCCTCCACGCAATCGTGAAATAAGTCTTGCATACAAACGAACAATTACCCAGCCGTTCTGGAAGCGGGCAGATGCCATCAGCGCAGTGACGCCGCTTTTAACCAGCGAACTGGTGGTATCCAATCTCGGTATCCCCTCAAATGAACTCTTTGCGGCCCGTGACCGGCCGGAAAACTTCTACATGATGGGGAGCTATACACAGGCGACACCCATCGGGCTTGGGCTTGCACTCGGCCAGGACCGGGACGTGGTCGTCTTTGATGGGGACGGCAGTCTCCTTGGAACAGCTATTCTGCCGGTTGTGGCAGCAGAAGCGCCAAAAAACCTCACCATCATTGCTCTTGACAATGGGTCATTTGGCAGCACCGGAGACCAGTTGACTCATGCGTATGCAGTCGCTGACCTCGAACTACTGGCCCTGGGGGCAGGCCTCACCCAGACCTGCAAGGTTCAGGATGAGGGGAGCATCCGGGAGGTATATCAGTCCCGGGGGCCCGGCCCTCACTTCATCCATGCGGTCATCGCCCCCGGTAATACAAGAGCACCGGGAATTCCTTTCCCGGCACGGGAGATCAGGGATCGGTTTATGGGGGCAGTCTGGTCTCCTGCGATGAAACAAGTTCTGTTTGGTTAAAGCAAACACATTTTATTTCATCGCCCAAACGTAACTAAGAATAACCATGCCAGAGACCTCGCGTGTCCGCACTATCAGTGTTATCACAGTCCTTACAACCATGCTAATCTGTGCATTCTTTTTTGCACTGAGCCTTGGACCAACGACGGTTCCGTTTGCCGAATTCATCCCGGACGATCCACTGGGAATGTTTGCCACCCTTTTCTCCGGTGGGGACATTACCAAATTCTTCTCTGACCAGACATCATACCTTATTGTTTACTCCATTCGCCTACCACGGGTGATTGCAGCAATACTCGTCGGTGCGGGTCTTGCGGCTGCAGGCGTTGCGATGCAGGGACTTTTCCGGAACTCGATGGCAGACCCATATATTATAGGAACCTCAGCAGGGGGAGCGTTTGGCGCTGCCTTTACCATCGTCTTTATGGGCGGCCTCTTTTTGCCGGTCTTTGCATTCCTTGGCGCTATCGGATCCACCTTTCTGGTCTATGCTATCGCTACCAGGCATGGGCGTGCATCGGTGGAGACCCTGCTTTTAACCGGTATTGCAATCTCGATGTTCTTCTCTTCCATCCTTTCGTTTCTCATGTATTCAGCGGGAAAGAGTCTGCATCAGATCGTCTTCTGGCTAATGGGTGGCTTCTGGAATGTTTCATGGAACGATGTCTGGCTTGGCCTCCTGATCCCCATAGGAGGCATTCTCCTGATTGCCCTCGCCCGTGATCTGAATATCCTCTCCCTGGGGGAGGAAGACGCCTTGCACCTTGGTGTCAATGTTGAGCAGTTCAAGCGAATTCTGCTCTTTATCTCATCGGCAGTTACAGCGGTTGCAGTATCTATTGCAGGGTCAATCGGCTTCATTGGCCTGATTACGCCGCACGTTATGCGGCTGATCGTCGGCCCTGACCACCGGATTCTCTTTCCGACGTCGATGCTTGCAGGCGGGCTCTTTCTCTTAATGGCTGACACTCTCACACGGTCGTTTCTCGGTGAAATGCCGGTCGGTGTTATCACCTCATTTGTCGGAGCACCCTTCTTTATTTTGCTCTTGAGGAGGAGGATGCGGGCATGATCGATGTGGACGATCTCTGTGCAGGCTATGGCGGTGAGGATATCATCCGTGAGATTGCATTTGGGGCAGGAAAAGGGGAATTCGTTGGTATTATTGGGCCCAACGGATCCGGAAAGACCACACTTCTGAAAGCAATCAGCCGTGTGCTGGATATCTCCGGTGGTGTAGTGACCCTCGAGGGTCGGGCCCTCAAAGATTTCGGTCAGAAGGAACTTGCCCGTGTAGTGAGTGTTGTTCCACAGGAAACGGCGATGAACTTCTCATACATTGTGGGAGACATTGTTATGATGGGCCGGTTCCCCTATAAAGGGCGGTTCACAAAGGAGGATGCTGACGATTACCGTATCGTGCGCGAGGCAATGGAGGTGACCAATGTCGCTCACCTGAAAGACAGGAAGGTGACAGAGATCTCCGGCGGGGAACGGCAGCGGGTGATCATTGCCCGTGCTCTTGCTCAGCAACCGAAGGTGATTCTTCTTGATGAGGCGACCGCTCACCTTGATATCAATCACCAGGTGGAGATTCTCTCTATCATCCGCGACCTGGGAGAGGCCGTCACCAAGATCGGGGTATTTCATGATCTGAACCTGGCCGCTGAATTCTGCGATCGGATTGTTCTCATGTCAGAAGGGCAGGTCCGTGCGATAGGTACTCCCGCTGAGGTGCTTACGATGGAGCACCTGCGGGATGAGTATGGCATCACGGCGATGGTTCAGACCAATCCGGTCACCGGGCGTCCGCTGATCGTGCCTCTGAGTGAGGAAGTGCCATTTGCCCTTCACGGTGCCCGCATTCATATTATCTCTGGTGGGGGGACGGGAGCGGGCTTGATGTATATGCTAACAGCGGCCGGCTGTATATTAACGACGGGGGTGCTCTCTCCCATGGACTCAGATTATGCAGCGGCAAAACAGCTTGGGATCCCCTGTATTTCCGTGCCTGCCTTTGCAAACATCACCACTGCCGTCTGTGATGAACTTGGAGCATACCTCGATGAGGCTGATGTAATAATTCTCACAGCAATGCCTGTGGGAGAAGGCAATCTGCCGAATATTCAGGCGATTACCAGCACCCGGCGCTCCCGGCTTGTGCTCTATGTGCCTCCCGGAGAGGAGTTCACCGACTGCACACCGGCAGGGGACAATTCCTTCCTTGCGGCGATCCGGGCTGCCGGATGTCCGGTTGTCTCATCGCGGAATGAACTCTATCTGGAGGTTGAAAGGTGGGTCAATGTCCAAAAATGTTGTAAATGCGATTAAAAATCAAATCGTTTTTCTTTTTTCAGTTATTTCTTCAAAACAGACTATATCCGATTTTTGGATATAACTAAATAATACATTATCAGATATTATTTAGTTAATCCCAAAAGGTTTGTTTATGACTTCTACTAAAATGTGTATTCGTCTATCTCTTTTCATCATGTTGTTTCTCATCATGGTGCAGGGTTGTACAGCAGTTGATTACCTGACATTCCACGGCGATGCCCAGCGTACTGGATACGTTATGGATGCAGGTCCTCTCTCAGATAATATCCGGTGGTCGGTTTCACCTGGCTCGATTGATTGTTCGCCTGTGGTGGCGGATGGTCGTGTTTTTGTTGCAACTGGTCCTGACATGGCCCATCCGGAGGCAACTCCTGCTCTCTACTGTTATGATACGGACACCGGAGAGGAGCTCTGGACATATGATACCGGGTCTGAATCCGGTCTGACCGTCGCAGGGGATCTCCTCATTGTCGGTGACCTTGACGGATATCTCACCGCTCTTGATACAGCAGACGGGGGCGAAGAATGGTCTGTTCTGGCGGATGAAAACTCCGGGTTCTTTGGACTCTCATCTTCCCCGCTTTATTACGATGGTCTTATTTACATCCTGACTCCCTCTGACGGAGGACTGCATGTCTATGACCCGGCAGATGGGAGTGAGGAATGGTTTGTTGCGTTCGGCTCCTGGGACGTCGGGTGGACGAGTGCGACCTACTTCACGGCACCTGCGGCAGCAGACGGTGTGGTCTACTTCCCCTCCAATCTCTCGGAGTTTTATGCGTATAACACCACAACCAGAGAAGAATGCTGGAATGTCTCCCTTGACGGCAACATCAAGTCGGCGCCAGTGATTGATGCAGATTCACTGTTCATCACAACAGCAACAACGCTTTATGAAGTGTCTCTTGCAGACGGCAGTGTTCTTGCAAGCCGTGGGGTTGACGCCCAGCTGGGCACGCCGGCGCTGGATAGCCTGAACAACCGTCTCTATGTGGGAACCGGAAGTGGAATGGTCTGTATGGATTCCACAGATATCACCGCAGCACCGGTCTGGGAAGTGGCAACCGCAAAGATGGTCGTTTCCCCGGTCATTGCAGGGGATCTGGTATATGGTGCAACCAATGAAGAGCAGTCTTCTGTTTATGCGTTCGATGCCGCAGACGGGAGCGTGGCATGGAGTTACACACTTCCAGCATCGGAAGGTGGTAACTATGCCGCGTTCTGGGGATCATCACCTGCAGTTGCAGATGGGACCCTCTATATCGGTGCTGAGTACACGAACACACTCTTCGCCTTCGGTAAAAATATTGCCCCCATTGAACCAGTCGTTATCTTCGATGGTAGTGTGACAGTCGCCGGGGGTGAGACGTTCAGTTTCGTCCCGTCCAACAATGCGTCCGCGTCCTACGTGGTCAACCGTACCACTGATCTGGGTGTTCTTGACACAGCAGCGACAGCAGGTGGATTCACCTTCAATGCCTCAGATGCCTGGTATGCTGACTACAGTTCCTTCCTCATCGGGGACATCGGCGGCATCGCAAATGATGACTGGACGCAGCCTAATGCACACTCGTGGGCAATTTACCTTAACGGTGCCCCAACAGCATCCGGACTTGGTGCAAATGATATCGCAGACGGTGACACCTTAACGTTCTATTTCTGCCCAAGTGAC